>JBILUQ010000413.1:0-2858 GCA_044370935.1 Chthoniobacteraceae bacterium | reverse complement strand
CACCGTCGGAATACGCACCGTGCTAAACGCTTTTTTGTTTCCACGCTCATAACGATCCAGACGCTGGCACAACGCTGCGGCATCGAGCCGGTCATTCTTCACCCCTTTGCCGCGCTCATCCCAGTCCTGGGGTTGCACCACGTAGTTCTTGATGCCGAGTTCCTCCAACCGACGGTGCAAGTGGAACCCGAACGCACCCGCTTCATAACAAGTCACCACGTTACGGGTGAGCTTCTGCTGCTTAACCACAAAGAGCATGAGCTCCTCATAGGTCATCTTCTGCACGGGCTGCGGAGTCGACCCGTCGACCTGACGGCTTACCCAGTAATATGGGGCGTGGGCGTCAATGCCGAGTTTGATGGAGTCGTAGGAGGCGGTTGATTTGGATGGATATGTGGTTGTCATGGCTTTTAAGATCGCGGGATCTCGCGCCGCTCGACAACCTCATGTCATCTA
This sequence comes from Chthoniobacteraceae bacterium, assembly GCA_044370935.1. Lineage (GTDB taxonomy): Bacteria > Verrucomicrobiota > Verrucomicrobiia > Chthoniobacterales > Chthoniobacteraceae > Chth-196. The sequence continues at coordinate 2,402 of JBILUQ010000413.1, read as the reverse complement.
TCACCAAAGTTGCCGAAATCCGAGACGCGCGCTGGGAGCGTATGCTGGTGAGGCGTGAGTTGATGGTGGCAGACTATCCAAAATCTTGCGCGATGCCGGACGGTGTCACACTGTGGACAGCGGTGACGACGTCGGTGACAGGCAATTTTTAATCGCTCAAAATTCCAGCTAGCGCTGAGTTTATTGCAGCGTGAACGGGTGAACGGGGACAGGCAATTAGTTGAAGCCGTTTTCGCTCACCGCTTGCGTCGCTGCGAAGAGCGCCGAGAGCGGATACAGCGCGAGGGCGTAGCCCAGGCTCTTCAAATCCTGCGGCAGCAAGCGCGTCGTCTCGTGGCCCTCTACGATGCTGATCATCAGAGGCCCCGGCACTTCTCTGGCCACTGCCTCGGCATCCGCGATGGTCTTCATCGCATCTACGAAAACCAGATCCACACCCGCCTCTCGGTAGCGTAACGCCCGTCGAATCGCCTCGTCGCGACCCGCCGCCGCCAACGCATCCGTGCGCCCGATGATGAGCAAATCCGCATCAGCCCGCGCCTCGATGGCTCCTCTCAGACGCCCCGTCATCTCCTCTACCGACACCAGTTTGATACCCGCCATGTGCCCGCAGCGTTTCGGCGCCGCTTGATCCTCAATGTGAATGGCGGCGACTCCGGCCTGCAAATACTCGCGCACCGTGCGCTCGATGTTCGCCGGCCCTCCGTAGCCCGTATCAGCATCCGCGATTACGGGCACCTTCACCGCGCGAACCATGTTACGCGCATGAGTCGTCATTTCTGTCTGCGTCAGAATCCCGACATCAGGACATCCAGTCAGACCGGCCGTTGCACCGAAGCCGGTCATGTAAACCGCAGGAAATCCTGCGCTCTCGATTAATCGCGCCGTCAGCGCATCCGCTGCGCCCGGAGCGAGTGCGAGTGTGTCTGCGGTGAGCAGAGTTTTTAAAGTTTGGGCGGCATTCATGGTGGGGAAGGGGATATCGATCTGTGGACGCGCTTATTTTTTCGGCGCGGGTGCTGGGGCTTTGACCCACGCGAGGTTGAAAACGTAGTGGTTCCGGCTAGAGACGAGGTGGATGTTTCCGTCGCGGCTCTGTGTGGCGGCGAGGTAACTGACGGGTTCGGCAAGGGTGTCACTGATGAGGAAGGGCGTGCGCTCTTTTGAAATCCACTTTCGCTCCGGTCCACCGGGGGTGATGAGCCGTCGGTCAGGCCAGGTCTTCCCCTCATCGTAACTCACGGCGGCAAAGAGGCCGTAACCGGTGTAGTCGCCGTTGTTCGATTTAAAGACGAGGCCTTTGCGATCCTTCCAGTTCCGCCACTGGTCGGTGAAGGAACAGAGCAGGAGCGGGCCTTCTTTGAGACGCATCAAGACGTGCTTCTGTGCGCTGCTCACGACTGGGAACTCGCTCATGCCCCATTGCCACGTCTTGCCTCGATCGCTTGAATAGCTCACGGGCATCCGGCGCTCGAATTGGGCCTGCTCTTGTACGCCGTCAAGCCGTGAAAAAGCCATCCAGTGCCCGTCGGCGAGATCCACTATGCTGGGATGGTAGCCGGCGATGAACGACCCACTGTTACCAGGCCTGAGATCCTCGCTGCCGCGCATCCTCCGACCGTGCTGCTGCCAGCTCTTGCCTCCGTCCTCGCTGACCATAACCTCGAAGAGGTCATACGGGATCGCAAGGACGCCGTCTTTGGTGCGCAGCATCTGGTTGGCGTAGTCTCCGGCGGCGCGAAAGAACTCAGGCTTCGACCAAGTGGCTCCGTTATCGGTGGAATGACGCAGGCTCTGACAGCCGGATCTGTAATACACGTCATCGAGATGATAGAGTGTCTTCGCCCCGTCCCACCAGAGTTGTGGCGCCCCATCGAGCACATCGGCCGCATCATAGAAGGGCGAAGCGGGCTCCCACTCCTTCGCACCGAAGCGCAGTCTCGATGCGGCGTGCGAGCAGGTGAGGTCCGTTTCGGCGGGAGTCGAAACCCATGCCGCAAGCAGGTCGCCATTGGGGCATTCGGTGATCGTCATGCAATGGTTCTCGCTGCTGAACACGGGTCCGGCGGCGTCATCGGCAACATGTACCAACAGTTTCGGTCCTTCAAAAAAAGGGACATCGGCGGGCAGCGATACGATGCGCGGAACGGTTTGTTTTACGTTTAGCGCATTCAACGGCGGCGGCGGCTTCGGGAGCAATGTTCCTTTTGAAAGCTCGCCCTGCACGACGCGAAACCCCATGCGATCATGAGTGTCGTATGGCACCCGTGAACCCCGGTTGGCCGAACGCAGGAAGCGGATGAGTTGGGTGTGGTGTCCTCCCCGGAATACGCGGAAGTCTCCATCCACGCGCCCAAGCGGGTCTGTCTGCTCGCGACTCTCATACGGCCCGTACCAGTCGT
>JBILUQ010000412.1:0-2863 GCA_044370935.1 Chthoniobacteraceae bacterium | reverse complement strand
CCGGTGGCGCCACGGCGGTTCATCGGCATCTTGAACTATTTCAGCTTTCACGCGCCGTACCTTTTTCCCGCCGAGCAGGGCACGGATTACACACCCACCACCTACCTTGAACTGCTCGGCGAGCATCGCCGTGACTTCAGCCTCATCTCCGGACTTAACCATCCCGAAGTGCGCGACGGCCATGCCTCCGACAAGTCGTTCTTCACCGGCGCGCCGCACCCTGCCTCGCCCTCATTTCGGAACACCGTTTCACTTGACCAGCTCGCCGCCTCGCGGATCGGCCGTTCGACCCGCTTCGCCTCGCTGAATTTTTCTACGAGCGGAAACTACAGCTGCAGCTACACGCCCAGCGGCGTGGCCGTACCGCCCGAGACGAGCGCGGCGCGCATGTTTGCCCGCCTCTTCGTCAACGGCACTCCCGCGGAGGTCACCGAGGAGGTCGCCCGCATCGGCGAAGGCCAGTCGATCCTCGACCGCATCACCAGCCAGGCCAAGCAACTTCAGCGCGATGTCGGCTCTGCCGATCGCGACAAACTCGACCAGTATTTCACGAGCGTGCGCGAGTTGGAGGTGCGCATGAAAAAAGCCGCGGCCTTCGCCAGGCAGCCCAAACCAAGTCCAGGCGTCGCTCCGATCCGCGACCCCGGGCTCGGTGAGGACACCGCGCATTTCGGCTGCATGATGGACGTCGCCCGTCTGGCACTGCAGACCGATCTCACCCGGATTGTCACCCTCTACTTCGTTGGCACTAGCAAGACACCCTCGCGCCCCGCCGACAGTTTTGCCTACCACGACCTCAGCCATCACGGACAGGACAAGGGAAAGATCGAGCGACTGGCGATTCTCGAGCGTGACGTTATCCGCGAATGGGGCGGCCTGATCGGCAAACTCAAATCCACCCCCGAGCACGGAAGCCGACTCCTCGACCAAACCATGGTCGTCATGGGCGCAGGCATGGGCAACGCCTCGAGCCACGATGCGACGAACCTGCCCATTCTCGTCGCCGGCGGCGGTTTCAAGCATGGACGTCACATTGCCCACGATCCAACGAGCCCGCCGCCGCTCTGCAACCTCTGGGTCCAGACGTTGCAACACCTCGGCGTTGAAACCGAAAAATTCGGCACCAGCAAAGGCCAGGCAATCGCCGGGCTGGACGTGGCCTGAAATTGATCGAGTTTGCTTTAGACTCCGTTTCCGCAACTCGCGCGTGCGGCATCGATTGTCGCGGGGCGGGCTAAAGCGCTGGCCCGCTCACAGTGCCGTTTTTGAAACGGCACGCTCCCGCCATGCGGCAAGCCTGGTGCGGTGGTGAGGAAGGCGGCCACGGCTTGAGTTAAACGACCTATGAATACTCCGACATCAAAGCCAGCGGACACCGCTCGTCGTCACCGTGACCGTGAAGAAAACCGGCGCACGTGCAGGCGACGAAGTGGCACAGCTCTGCCTCACGCCACCAGAGTCCGACACGACCCTTCCGCGCCTGATGCTGCACTGCTTCCAACGCGTCACCTTGCCGGACGAGAAGCTCACGTTTTGGAACATCGAAGCGAATCGCTTCGACGTGGCACGCGGCGAGTGGGGTGTGCAGGTAGGCGCATCGTCATCGGACATCCACCTGCGCACAGCGATCCACCGTTAAAGCGGGCCGTTAACTCACTCCGCCAGGCCAACGCCATCATGCCCACCGCGCCGGACAATCTCGACGCCCACGACTACGTCGAGCGCGTGCAGAGGCGTTCGTAGCGAGCGAGGTGGATGCCGACGTTTTTCATTTTTTCTGTTAACATTTAGCGATCCAGCGCGGCATACGGATGTGAACAACGAATACGAAATAGACGTGCGCGAGCGGCTGACCCAGCTTTGGATGGAAGCGGAGCCGTCGGTGCAGGCGTTTGTATTCGCGGCAGTAAACGGGGTGCATGATGCAGAAGATGTGGTGCAACAGGTGGCGCTCACGGTGGCACGGCGTTTCGATGAATATGATGGAACGCGGCCCTTTATCGCGTGGGCGCTGTGGCTCGCGAAGTCGCGGATTACCGACCACTATCGGAAACAGGGACGGGAGCGGCTGGTGTTCTCTGAAGCGCTTATGGACCAGCTCGCCGAGGCGCTCGTGCATCAGCAGCCAGAGCGCACGGCACGTCACGAGGCGCTGGAGCATTGTCTCGATAAACTGCCGGAAAAGTCGCGGCAACTTCTGGCGCTACGCTACGAGGATGACGCGCCCATGGAGCGCGTAGCAGAGGCCATCGAGTCCTCCGCTGGTGCCGTGCGGGTGATGCTGTTTCGCATTCGCAATCTGGTCGCCGATTGCGTGAACAACGAACTCTCCAGGATGACGCTATGACTGACTCCGAGCGCCAACTCGTGGACCTTTATCTCGACGGTGTCTTGCCGGAATCCGAGCACGCGCTGTTATTTCAGCGATTGGAAACCGATCCCGAAGCTCTGGTCTACCTGGCCAAACGGACCCAACTCAATGTGGACCTCCGACGTTCCTTCAAGCGCTGCAAGCTCCAGCAAAGGGCGGTGGCTGGCGCTGCAACAAGCTTGGTTCGCCAGCCCCGTTCCGTCTGGTTCTCCTGGCGTCCGCTCGCGGCTGCAGCGGCGGGGATTATGTTTGGCATGTTCTGCACCTCGGTCTTGCTCGCGTATGTCGGTCCATCATTGGGGAAGGTAATAACGCTGTTGCAGGAGGGCTTTGAGAGCGGACCCGCGCCGTTGTTGGCGAGCATACCTCAGGAGCTGAACCTGTGGAGCGGGGATTACTCGGAGATCGTCGGTGAGCAGCAGGGAGTGAAGCCCGCGCAGGGGAAGAAGATGGTCCGCGTGCTGCGTTCCGATTTCGAAGGCAAGACGTCCT
>JBILUQ010000125.1:0-10586 GCA_044370935.1 Chthoniobacteraceae bacterium | reverse complement strand
CGAATCCGCGGTGTCGCCTCCGTTGAGGATGCGGGTCCCGATGAGGTGACCTTTCTAGGCAACCCCAAGTACGCCTCCTCGCTTCAAGTTTCAAAAGCGGGGGCCGTCTTCGTTCCGCTGGACTTCAACCAACAGGTGCCGCCTGTTTTGATCCGAGTCGAAAACCCTTCCGTGGCTTTTGCGAAGGCGGTCGAGCGGTTTGCCCCAAAGCCCGCGAGTTTCTCCCCGGGAATTCATCCAACTGCGGTCATCGCCGAGGGCGTTGAGTTGGGCGAGGGCGTGTCAATCCAGCCCCATGCGGTGCTCGAACAGGGCGCGAAAGTCGGGGCGCACTCCGTAATTGGGGCCCACGTCTACGTGGGCCATGGTGCGATCGTTGGGGCCGAATGTTTGATTCGTTCCGGTGTCACCATTGCCGAGCGGTGCGTTGTCGGTGACAGAGTGATTCTGCATTCGGGCTGCGTTGTTGGCAGCGATGGATTCGGGTTTGAGACGGTCTCGGGCAAGCACCTGAAGATCCCGCAAGTCGGTATTGTTCAAATTGATGACGATGTTGAAATCGGGGCTAACACCACGATTGACCGCGCCCGCTTTGGGCGCACTTGGATCGGGGCCGGAACGAAGATCGATAATCTGGTCCAGATCGCGCACAACGTCGTGATTGGAAAAAACTGTCTCATCGTGTCGCATGTTGGAATCTCTGGAAGTACCCGGATCGGAGATGGCGTGACTTTGGCGGGGCAGGTTGGAGTGGTTGGTCATATCCAGATTGGCGATGGCGTTGTGATCGGCGCGCAGTCTGGGGTGAACAAATCGATCTCAAAGCCGGGACTGTACATGGGTACGCCTGCGATTCCGGCGGCGGAATACCGCGAGCAGGTTGCTTACATCCACCGACTCGGCAGGCTGGCGGAGCGCGTTCAAAAACTTGAGCGTGGCGGCGCATAAGGCGCGGAGTAAAAGGCCCGCACTGATGAGGCCGGGCCCAAGTCTGCGCTCCCACGCGAACAGAGATACCAGACGCCGCTCCGTTTAATCTGCGGGCAAGCGCATCTCTGCGTGTGCTGCAATCTCAGCGAGGCGAAGCGCCCGCTCGTAGATCGCCTAGTCACCGACCGCAGTGAGATCGATGTCGTAGCAAAGCATCATCTCGACCCGATTTACAAAATCCTCAACATGAGTAAAGCAATCTCCCTGACATCCGATCCAATCCCTCAGCTTACCTGGCGCATCGCAATGCCTGCGAGTATCGGGATGTTTTTCAGTACGATGTTCAATTTCACGGACACGTATTGTGCCGGCCTTTTAAGCACTGACGCCCTTGCCGCGCTGTCGCTCTCTTTTCCCGTATTCTTCCTGCTGCTCGCAGTTGGGAGCGGCCTCAGTCAGGGCTCCACAGCACTCATCGCCAACGCGCTCGGAGCTAAGAACCCAGCAGAAGCGCGCCTCATTTTTGCTCAATCTCTGGGCTCCACGTTTTGCATCGGGATCGCCGTGTCCGGGGTCGGGCGCTTGGTCGCGCCCACACTTTTCCGACAACTCGGGGCCGAAGGTGAATATCTCAATGTTGCACTGGCCTACATCGACACCCTCCTGTGCGGCGGAGTTTTCTTTCTTCTCACAATGACCCTGAGCTCTGCGCTCAATGCCCAGGGTGAGACACGGGTCTACCGCAACTTTCTGATTGCTGGCTGTCTCGCCAACCTTTTTCTCAATCCTTTTCTGATGTGGGGCTGGCTCGGCCTACCCTCGATGGGCGTCGCTGGGATTGCGCTTGCAACGGTCATCGTCCAGTTTTGCGGAGTCTTATGGCTGGCTCATAAGGTGCGTTACACTGAACTGTTTCGGGGCCTTCCCCTCGCACTGTTTCGTCCCCATTCGCCGACCATCCGGCTCCTTCTTTCACAGTCCATTCCGGCGGCAATGAACATGATGACGGTCGCCCTCGGAATATTTGTCATCTCGTGGTTTGTGAAACATTTTGGCAAGGAAGCGATCGCGGCATCGGGCATCGCAACCCGCATCGAGCAGATAGTGCTCATGCCTGCGATCGGCCTGAATACGGCCGTGCTGAGCATCGTTGGTCAAAACCATGGCGCCGGATTACCGCACCGAGTGAGGGAGGCGTGGCTTACAAACATCAAATACGGCGCCGCTCTGATGCTCGCGGGAGGCGCGCTGGTATGGGCTTTGAGGGATCCCGCAATGCGCATCTTCACAAAGGATCCTGCGGTGATCGGCCATGGAGTGTATTACCTTGGATTTGCGTCTGTGACCCTCGCCGCCTATCCGATTCTCTTCGTCACCGTGTTCATGATGCAGGGAATCAAACGGCCGGCCTACGGTCTATGGATTGGGCTCTACCGGCAGGTTGCAGCGCCGATCCTCGTTTTTTACACCCTCACGTTTCTGTGCGGGATGGGCCTGGCCGGTGTCTGGTGGGGAATCTTTGGAGTCACCTGGAGCGCGGCGCTATTCGCTCTTTACTGGGGCTGGCGGACCGTCCGCCCGAAAGCAGTTGTGAGCGCATAGCTGTTCCAAGCGGGATCGACGCCTTTGAAAGAGAACGTTTTTTATCCGGCTCCTTTCAAAGACGGCTCTAGCCGGACCCAAAACGGTTCTTAAACTTCGAAAGACCGTCCGCTTGAAAACGCAGGTCGGTTCCGGGTACGCCGCCGCCCTACACCGAGCGTAAAAGCGCTGCCGTTGACTCCCAGTCAAGGCACGCGTCTGTGATGGAAACGCCGTACCGCAGACCATCCTTTGCCGCAGGCTGGCTACCCAGATGGATATGGCTTTCGATCATCGCGGCCACGATGTCCTTGCGACCTGCCGCCCGCTGCTCGATCACGCTTTTGAGAACATCCGGCTGGCGTTTGGGGTCCTTCCCGCTGTTGGCGTGGCTGCAATCGATCATCAATGAAGATGGCATGCCCGCCTGCTTGAGGCGCTCCGCAGCCAGTGCCGTGTGTTCCGCACCGTAGTTGGTTCCATCCCTGCCTCCCCGAAGCACAATGTGGCTGTCGGGGTTGCCCGAGGTGCGGATGATGCTCGTCATTCCGTCCTGATCAATTCCCAGAAAATTATGAGGCGAACACGCCGAGCGCATCGCGTCGCACGCGGTCTGGATGCTTCCATCCGTCCCGTTCTTGAATCCCACCGGCATGGAGAGTCCGCTGGACATCTCGCGATGGGTCTGGGATTCGGTTGTCCTCGCCCCGATCGCCGCCCAGCTGATGAGGTCCGCGATGTATTGCGGAATAATCGGATCCAAAAACTCGGTTCCTGCGGGGAGTCCTAATTCCGCAATCTCCAAAAGCAGCTTTCTTCCGAGCTTGATGCCGTATTCCACGTCTCCGGAATCGTCCAGGTGCGGGTCGTTGATCAATCCCTTCCATCCCACGGTGGTGCGGGGCTTTTCAAAATACACGCGCATGACGATGAACAGCCGGTCCTGCAGTTCGTCGGCAAGAGCCTTCAGGCGGCGTGCGTAATCCATCGCGGACTCCGTGTCGTGTATGGAGCAGGGTCCGACCACCACCATCAGGCGGGGGTCTTCGCCGCGCAGAATGCGGCGTGCGGTGTTTCTGGCTTCAAGAATCGCGTTCAGCGTTGAGGAGGAAGCCTTGTGCAGTTTTTTCACCTCCACCGGGGTGATCAGGCGCTTTACACCCGTGACGCGCAGGTCTTCCACTCGTGTCGGGGTGGAAGTTTCGGACGGGGAGTTTGAGGATGCAACCGCGGTGGACATAGCTAGGACTGCTGAACATCGTCTCTTAATCCAAAAGAATCAAGCCGAGTCAGCAGAACGCTTAGTCGGCGAAGGCGGTTTCGTTGGAGAGCAGAAGGGTCTGGGCGAGCGCGGGCCATGATTTCGAGCTGTCCGGGCCCATGGCGGAGAGCATCGAGAGCGAGGCTGCCAGTTCCTGATCCGAGGCGGGGCGCTGGTATACCCTGCGAAAAAGCGCTTGAACCCTCGGAGTGCCCTCTGCGGCGTTGGAGACCTCGGGTTGCTTCAAGAGGGATGCGCTCAGTTCCGCTAGAAAATCATTATTCATCAGGAACAACGCCTGTTGTGGCACCGTGGTTTCGAATCGCTGTCCAACGCTGATATCGGGATTCGCGAAGTCGAAAATCCGAAACGCCGACGGAAGATCCTGCCTGTCGATATAGCCGTACACGCTGCGTCTGCTCGAGAAGGGGGACTTGGTTAATTCGACCGGCCGGCCCCCGCGCGTCTCGTCAAGTTTGCCGCTAATCTCCAAGAGCGCATCGCGGAGCGATTCGAAGTCCAAGCGGCGCCTGCGCATGGCGTGGAGAAGATCGTTGCCGGGATCCTTCTGCAGTGCCTCTGGACGCGCAAAACTGGCCTGCCTGTAGGTGCTTGAAAGCACCAGTTCGCGAACGATCGATTTCGTGGACCACTTGTTTTCGATGAAGCGCGAGGACAGGTAGTCCAGCGCCCCTGGGATCGCCGGTGGAGGTGTGCGCACCCCAAAGTCGTTCGGAGTCTCGACCAGGCCCCGGCCGAAAAGGTGAAGCCAGATCCGGTTTACCGCCACGCGCGGCGTGAGGGGGTTTGACGGGCTTGCAATCGCCTCGGCTAGCTCAAGTCGGCCGCTGCCATTGGTGAAGGGTTTCGGAGTCGGGCCCTCAAGTATAGATAGGAAATGACGGGTCACGGCGGGGCCTCGGCTGGCCGGATTGCCACGCAGGAAAATCACCGGTTGCACTGGCTGCGGTTTGTCGAAAATCGCCATGGCGCGCGCCGGGGCGCTTTCATGAGTGGCGTCGAGGACATCCAGCTGGTCCTTGAGTTTTGTGCGGGTTTCAAAAATTTTGCGCCCGAACGGTCCCTCGGCTTCTTTGGGAGTGAGGCAGGAGGGCGCCCCCTCCGCCATGACGCACAGCCGCAGTGATTCCATGTCGGGATCCAGAGGCATGGGTTTCTGGGGAGTGCCCACAGCGGCCGGTTCGCCCTTTTTTACTGCGTCTTTCGCTATGCTTTTTGATGCGTCTTTTGACGTGTCCTTGGGGGGCGTTGTCGACTCCTCGTATGCTTTCGCCGCCTGCGCGAACAGCCGGCCGTACGTTTGCGCCGCTTCTAAAAGTGAAGTCGGTGGTTTTTCAACAAACGCTGCCAGCACTTTCGGGTTCCATCCCTGCGGCGCATTGGATCTCCACTGGCCCACAAGCTGTGCAGCCTGGCTCTGAAAATCCCCGCCATCTGCGGGCAGGTTCGAGAATTTCACCCAGGCACCGAGCACAGGCGAGTCGGCCGACTTTTTGAGCAGCGCGATCCAGCGTTGCAGCGAGATGGGGACGATCTTGCGCTGTCCCGCAAAGGTGTCCAGCGCCTTGCCTTCGGCGTTCGCGGGAGCCTCCTTTGCGGCGATTAGGTAATCGGGGATCTTCGCGAGCAACTCGCCGTTCGCTTTTTTCACCTCCTCCAAAACGCCCTCCTCGATCTTCGCCAGTTTCTCGGCCCGTTTGGTGAGATAATCCTGGTAGCCGGGCGCCGCCTCAGGATTGCCGATGATCGGCCGCTCCTTGGGCTCCTCGCAGCTCATGAAAATCCCGTGCATGGAGTAGTAGTCTGCCGTCGGAATCGGGTCGAATTTGTGGTCGTGGCAGCGGGCGCAGGTCACCGTGAGGCCGAGTAGTCCCTTGGTGACGACATCGATACGGTCATCGACGATGTCGTTAATCTGATTCTGGAAGCAGCGGCCTACCGTGATGAACCCGAGGGCGGCGAGCCCTTTTTTCTCCGGATCCTGCGGCAGCAGATCCGCCGCGAGTTGTTCGCGGATGAGTTGGTCGAAGGGTTTGTCCGCGTTGTAGGCGTCGATCAGGTAGTCCCTGTAGCTGTAAGCAAAATGGAAGCGGCGGTCCGAATTGATGGGAGCCGGCAGTCCCTTGGTGTCCGAGTACCGCGCAACGTCCATCCAGTGGCGTGCCCAGCGCTCTCCAAAACGCGGCGAGGATAGTAGTCGTTCGACCGCCTTTTCGTAGGCGTCCGGTGCCGGGTCATGGAGAAAAGCCTCCATCTCTTGCATGGATGGTGGCAGCCCCGTCAGGTCGATTGACAGACGTCTGAGCAGGGTCGGTTTGGATGCCTCGGGCGAGGGTGTTAGCTCCTTCGATTCCAGCGCCGCGAGCACAAAATGATCCACCGCGTTCCGCGGCCAGGAGCTCTTTTTCACCTCGGGCAAGTTCGGTCTGGAGACCGGCTGAAACGCCCAGTGTTTTTTCGCCAACTCCGGATCCGGGCCGGGAGGCTTGCCCGCGCGCGGATCGGTTGCGCCGGTTTGAATCCAGTGCGTGAGGACGGCAATCTGCTCGGCGGAAAGACGCTTGCCTTCCGGAGGCATTTTCAAGTCCGGGTCCGAGTAGGAAACGGCTTGAAGTAGCAGACTCTTTTCAGGTGCACCTGCGACGAGTGCGGGGCCCGTGTCTCCGCCCTTGAGCATGGAGGCGGCGGTTTCCATCGAAAGGCCGCCCTTGGTTTTGTTTTTCGATGCGCTGTGGCATTCCATGCAGTGGGTCTCCAGCAGGGGACGCACTGACTTTTCAAAAAACTCGAGCTTCGCTGGATCCGGCGGACTCGCCGCGTGCGTCGAATCTGGGGCGGTTGCTGCGGCAGCGGGCGCGGCAGCGCCGAACGCTGGGGACGACATGGCCATCGCAGTCAGCGTGATCTTGGAGATGCGCTTTAGGTGGACGAAGTTCATGCGAGAATTTCTTTTACAACCTTGCCGTGCACGTCCGTGAGGCGGAAGTCGCGTCCGGCGTGGCGGTAGGTGAGTTTTTCGTGATCCATGCCGAGCAGGTGCAGGATGGTGGCATGCAAATCGTGGACGTGGACCGGGTTCTCCACCGCCTTGAATCCGAACTCGTCGGTGGCGCCGTGAATGGTTCCGCCTTTCACTCCGCCTCCGGCCATCCAGGCGGAAAAGCCCCAGTGGTTGTGGTCGCGGCCGTTGACTTTTCCGGAATTGGATCCGGGCATGGGCAGTTCCACCACGGGTGTGCGGCCGAATTCCCCGGACCAGACCACCAGGGTGTCGTCCAAAAGACCGCGTTGTTTGAGATCTAGCAACAGCGCCCCCGTGCCCTGATCGCTCTCCCGCGCAAGCTTGCGGTGGTTCGCCTCGACTTCGTCATGGGCATCCCAAGGCTGGCCAGGGGAGTGCCATAGTTGGACGAAGCGCACTCCGCGTTCGATAAGCCGCCGCGCGATCATGCACTGACGGCTGTAGGTGGAGGAGCCGTAGAGTTCGTGCATGGATTGCGGCTCCTTGGAGAGGTCGAATGCGTCGGTGGCCTCCATCTGCATGCGGTAAGCGAGCTCGAAGGCCTGTATGCGGGCTTCCAGCTGACCGTCCTCGGCGCGGGGCGCTTGGTGCATGCGGTTGAGAGTCGCGAGCAAGTCGAGCTGCGAGCGCTGCTGTTCGCGGGAGAGCGAACGGTTGCGGACGTTCTCGATGAGCTTCTCCACCTCGGTGTGCTTGCTGTCAATATAGGTGCCCTGAAGCGACGCAGGCAAAAATGCGGACTGCCAGTTTGGCGCGCCGCCAGTGGGATAGCCTCCCGCACAAAGGGTGACGAAACCGGGGAGATTCTCGTTTTCGGTTCCAAGACCATAATTGATCCAGGAGCCTAGGCTTGGACGCGGCAGACGCGCTTCGCCGCAGTTCATCAACATCAGCGAGGGCTCGTGGTTGGGCACGTTCGCCTGCATGGATCGGATCACCACCATTTCGTCCGCCGATTTTGCGACGTTGGGAAAGATCTCGCTCACGTCGATTCCCGACTGCCCGTATTTGGCAAATGCAAAGGGCGACCCGAAAGCTGCGCCTGTTTGGCGTTCAGTTTTGAGGTTCGTTGAGGGCAGCGGTTTTCCGTGCAGGCGTGTTAGCTCTGGCTTCGGATCAAACGTGTCCACCTGCGAGGGTCCGCCGTTGGCGAATAGGTGAATGACTCTCCGCGCCTTGCCCTTGAAATGGGAAAACTTTGCGCCCATCGAAGATTTTACCCCCAGAGCCGTTTCGGCATGAAGCCCCGGGTTTGTGAGTCCCGCAAGTCCAAGCATGCCAAACCCCATCCCGCACCGTTCCAGAAATGAGCGGCGTGAAAGGAATGCGGGGAGGGTGTGGGCAGAATGGTGCATGAGTTGGGCAGTCGTCGATCTTATCACAATTGGCTCTCACCATGACAACCCCGGAACATTCATTTGCTTGGAGGGGGATGCAGCGTTTAGACAAAGAGCCGATGTCTAACACTGATCTCCGCCCGAAATCTCCGCCCGTGGTTTTAAGTGTGGCCGGATCCGACAACAGCGCCGGTGCCGGCATTCAGGCGGATCTCAAGGCGATGAGCGCTTTGGAAGTGTATGGCGTGACGGCTGTAACCTGTGTCGTGGCCGAGATCCCAGGGCGGGTTACCGCCATCCATCCGGTGCCGCCTGAGGTGGTTTCGGAGCAGATCCGAATTTTGTTTGAGGGATTTCCCATCGAAGCGATCAAGACAGGAATGCTCTACTCGGCCGCAACGCTCAATGCGGTGGTGGATGCGTTGTCGGCATGCCGCGCCGCCGCCAATCGCGTGATTCCTCTGGTTGTGGATCCTGTGATGGTCGCGACCTCAGGAGATTCGCTCATGGAGAACACAGCGTTGGAGGTATACCGTCAGCGCCTGCTTCCGATGTCCGATCTGGTGACCCCGAACCTCGACGAGGTGGCGGTTTTGCTGGGGTCGAAAGTTTCAGACCGCTCGCAGATGCGGGAGGCTGGCCGTTGTCTAGCCCGAGAGTTTGGGACCGCTTTTTTGATCAAGGGCGGGCATTTGGGAGGGGAGATTGCAGCTGATCTGCTGGTCGAGCGGGACGGAAGCGAAAGCTGGTTTGAGGCTCCCTTTGTGCGCGGGGTTTCCACTCACGGCACGGGGTGCACGTATTCCGCGGCGATTGCAGCGCGTTTGGGCAGTGGTCTGCCCCTGCGGACGGCCGTCGACGAGGCAAAACATTACCTGAGTGCCGCCATTGCTGGCTTCAGCCGCTGGCAGCATGGGAATGGAGCCGTTGATGCACTGAACCACTTTGTGCGCCGAGACGTGCGCCGAGACCGGTAGATCTGCGGGGTGGGCGGCTCCGCCTATGATCTATCCCACGCGTTTTTTTGCATCGCCCTGAATCCAAGACCAGAGGGATTCCAGCGATGCTTTCACGCGCGGCTTGATTTCTGCGAGCTCGGCGGTGCTAAAGCTGCCGCCTTTTTCGGGTGTCGATTTGGCGTAGAGGTAGAACTTGATCTTCGGCTCGGTACCCGATGGGCGCACCGCCACGCGGCGGCCGTCCTCGAGTTCGAGGATTAACATATTCTCCTTCGGAATCCGGTCGCCTTCGATGTCGATGAATTCTTCCTTTGCAAAATTTTGGATCTTGATCACCGCAGATCCATCCATTTCCCGAGGAGGGTTTGATGCAAACGACTCCACGAGGCGCCCGATCTGTGCGGCGCCCTCGGCTCCTTCAAAGGTGAGGGAGCCGTTTTGTTCCCAATAAAAACCGTACGTCGCATAAATTTCGTCCAGCAATTCTGGCAGCGTGAGGCCGCGCGAGTGAGCATAGGCGGCGACTTCGGCGAAAACGATCGCCGCGCCGTTGCCGTCCTTGTCGCGGACGAAATCCGCGGCGCTGTAGCCGTAGCTCTCTTCGCCGCCGCAGACGTAGTAACTGGAGTGCTGTAGACGCGCGGCGCGGGTTTCGGATTCGGAGCGGGTGCGGTATCCGTCGCGGATGTCGGCGGGTAGGGCAGCCTCGTATTTGCACAGTTTGCTTCCGATGTATTTGAATCCCGTGAGGGTCTCAACGCACCTGAGACCGTTCGCGTTGGCGATGGCTTTTTGTAGGTCGGTGGTCACGAAGGTTTTGATGATCACGCAGCGCTCCGCGTTTTCCGGGGTGATGACGCCCTGCTCTTTGAGCTTGTGAATCCGGTACCAAGCCATCAGGGAGCCGATCTGGTTTCCGCTGAAAAGCTCCATGCCACCGCTGCGTGTGCGAACGGCGACTCCCATGCGGTCGCAGTCGGGATCGGTCGCAATCACAACATTGGCGTTCTGTTCGGAGGCGAGTTTGATTGCCAGCGAAAGCGCCTCGGCATTTTCCGGATTCGGGCTTTTCACCGTCGGGAATCTTCCGTCCTGAATCTCCTGTTCGGGAACGGTGATGCAGGTTAAGCCGAGACGGCGGAGCATCGGCAGGATGATGATTCCTCCGGTTCCGTGGATGGATGTGAAGATGAATTTCACACCCTTTGCCGCTGCCACCATGGGCTTGTCGAGCACCAAGGTTTCGAGGCGAGCCATGTAGGCGGCGTCGTTTTCTGCTCCCAAAACCGTGACAATTCCGTGTCGTTCGGAGGGAAGCGGAGTGTAGGCGTCGGTTTGGATGCCGTTCACGCGAGCGATGATCCCGCTCGCGTGCGGTTCGACCACTTGCGCCCCCTCGTTGAAGTAGACTTTGTAGCCGTTGTCGTGAGGCGGATTGTGGCTGGCCGTGATGACGATGCCAGCTTGTGCGTTCT
>JBILUQ010000411.1:0-2872 GCA_044370935.1 Chthoniobacteraceae bacterium | reverse complement strand
GCAGCAGAAGAGTCAGTGGCGGGCCCAGCAAGCGGCAATGAAGGCCGCTTACACGCGGACATCAAAAAAACCGCACTCAATGATGCGAAAAGGTACAGCTTCATAGGACATCCATCAGCACAGCGTAAACATACTACAAAAGCCCACCTTGCAAAGTGACATGCTGTTTTTTAAACCCGAAAAAAACCGGCGGTGTCGAACCCCGCCATCCTCCGGGCGCCCCCTATCAAACAAGCCCTAGCTTCACAAAAGTACCATCCACGTGTTCAAAATGCACGTCGAGAGAACACAATCGCTTAATCTCCCCCCCTGTCAGCACCTTGGCAATCTCAGCTTCGGCTGCCAAATTCTCCTGAAGCGACACCTCTCCCTGCCACGTCTTCATCGCCGCCCGCTGCACCGCCTCGTACGCCGCCTTGCGCTCCAGCCCCCGCCGTGTGAGCTCCAAGAGAACGCTCTGGCTAAAATACAGCCCTTTGGTGAGCAGAAGATTGCGCATCATATTCTCGGGGTACACCAGCAGCCGGTCTACCAGCTTCGCAAGCGTCACCAGCATGTAATTCAACAGCACGGTGGAATCCGGCATGATCACGCGCTCTACCGACGAGTGAGAGATGTCGCGCTCGTGCCAAAGCGCAACATTCTCGAGCGCAGCCATCGAGTTCGCCCGAAGAATCCGCGCCAGGCCGCTCAGTTTTTCGCCGGTGATAGGATTCCGTTTGTGAGGCATCGCAGAAGACCCCTTCTGCCCGGCGCTAAAATACTCCTCCACCTCCAACACCTCAGTCCTCTGCAAATGCCGAAACTCAGTCGCCCACCGGTCGACGCTCGAGCCTATCAAAGCCAGCACAGACTGAAACTCGGCGTGCCGGTCCCGCTGAATCACCTGCGTGCTCAAGTCGGCGGCTTTCAACCCAAGCTTAGAACAAACATGCGCCTCAATTTCAGGAGCGAGATGCGCGTGAGTCCCCACCGCCCCGCTCAATTTCCCGACACGTATTCTCGGCTGAATCTCCTCCAGTCGAGCGAGCCCACGGCGGAACTCGTCGTACATCAAAGCGAGCTTCAGGCCAAAAGTGATCGGCTCGGCGTGAATTCCATGACTTCGTCCGATCATAGGAGTCAGTTTGAACTCCTTAGCACGCCGTCCCGCGACCTCGATGACCGCGCGCAGATTCGCTATCAGAATGTCGCTTGCCTGCGCCATCTGAACGGCGAGCGTCGTATCAAGAACGTCCGACGACGTCATTCCCTGGTGCATCCAGCGGGCGGCGGGCCCAACGTAAGAAGCTACGTTCTCGAGAAATGCAATGACATCGTGGTGGGTGCGGCGCTCGATTTCGTCGATTTCTTGCACCTCGAATTTGGCACGGGACCGTATGGTCTGGGCGTCCTCCAGCGGAATCAGCCCGCGCGCGGCCATGGCCTCGCAGGCGAGCACTTCAATTTCGAGCCAAATTTCATATTTCCGCTGCTCAGTCCAAACAGCGCTCATTTCCGGAAGAGAATAACGACTAATCACGGCGCGCAGCATTAACTAGTTTGCACGGCGGGCAAAAGAAAAACCTCCGGGCGGGCCAGAAGACACCAATTGCGGGCCGGCCGCATCCAAGCGACGGCCCCAACACTGGCCGCATTTTTTGAATTTTCATAAAACTTTCCGCCCCCACCCTCCGTAGTCAGGGGTGTTATGAGCGCACAACATCTCGAAGTCTTAGAAACCACCGTTCAAAAAACACACCAGTGGCTAGATGCGATTTCAGACCGATCGCACTTAGATACCCACCAGTCGTACCAAGCGCTACGGGCCGTCCTGCAAACCTTGCGCGACCGGCTCCCCGCCAATGAGGCGGCGCACCTTGCTGCACAACTTCCCATCCTGATTCGAGGCATCTTTTATGAGGGGTGGCGCCCCTCCGAAGCCCCGGACCCAATGGATTTCAGGCTTTTCTTGCAGAAAGTTGCGGATAAAATCGTGAGCCCAAGGTCGATCGACCCGGAGACTATTGCAAAGCACGTTTTCGGGGTAATGAGGGACTTCCTTGCCAAAGGAGAGCTAGCGAAAGTAAGCAGAATCCTGCCAAAGGAATTCCAAGAGCTGTTTGAATAATCCGTGGCGGACGGAGCATGGCCTTACGCGATCAAAAAGCTGGCTCTTCAGTAATTTCGGTGAGTGGCAGGGCTGCGGAGTTCTTCATCGGTAAAGTAGCGCATGGCGATGAAGTTGTCGGTTGAACGGAACCCTCGGGCCTTCCGTTTGACTGCCGAGAAGACGCTGTTGAGGGCTTGGATGAAGGCGTTGGTCGTTTGGTTTCTCCAGTGAGCGAGGATTCCCTCAAGGTGATACCTAATCATGCCTGCGCATTTGACCATCTGATGAAACAGCAAGCTGGGATGCTTTTTGGCAAGGCGACGGACTCATCGACACCAGGCGTGAAGCTTCCTTTTGGCAACCCTCGAATTGGGGATGTCGTAGATGTCCTGCAGGGTAAGGCGCATTTGATATGCCTTCGCCGTAGCAAGATTCACCGTCTCGATTCTTTGCTGCGTCGCCCTCTGTTTGGCTGTGAGGTTTTCTGGGTTTTTGAGCCAGATCCACCGACTCCCTTTAAGCGCGTTCTTCGCCTCCCAACCCCCCAGTTGGATCTCAGCTCTGCGGACTGCGTTCACCGCGTCGTTGACGTGGGCGATCACATGGAACTTGTCGAAAACCATCACCGCCTGGCTACCAATGTTCTCCTGGACTCCGGCGATGTAGGAAGGGCTCATGTCCATCGAGACCTCCCTGATGGCTCGAGGGTGACCATTGTGCGCTTCAAGGGCTTGCACAAAGGCTTCCCATACTTTTTTGTCCCGACCTTTCGCGGCAAAC
>JBILUQ010000410.1:0-2881 GCA_044370935.1 Chthoniobacteraceae bacterium | reverse complement strand
GCTCAAGAGTTTTGCTTCGTGTACGCTGGATGCGTCGCTGCCGTCTATCCAATTTCCAGGCCAGTGCTTTAGGGTTTCAACCACAAGATCTTTCACGGAGCGATTGCTTTCGGGGGTTGGTCCAAAGTTCAGCGCTCGCTCCGTCGATGTCTCAGCTGAGAGTCTCGCCGCGTGCCAGAGGTAACCACTCAGTGGTTCCAGGACGTGCTGCCAGGGGCGCGTTGCGCTTGGATTCCGGACTTGGATGGGGGCTTTGCTCTCCAATGCTCGGATGCTGTCGGGCACGATGCGGTCCTCCGCCCAATCGCCGCCGCCAATCACGTTTCCTGCCCGTGCGCTGGCAATCCGAACAGGACAATCATGTCGGCTAAAATAAGATTGCCTGTATGCCGCGACCGCAATCTCCGCCATCGCTTTGCTCGAACTGTATGGGTCGCGCCCGCCAAGGTGGTCTTCTTCCTTATAGGGAAGGCCGTGCTCCCTGTTTTCGTAGCATTTGTCGGTGGTGATGAAGAGAGCAGTGCAGGGTTGTTTGAGGGAACGCAGCGCCTCGAGTACATTGAGTGTTCCATTGACGTTGGTTTCGTAGGTTTCAATGGGTTGAACGTACGAGCGTCTGACCAGTGGTTGAGCGGCAAGGTGGAAAATAAAATCCGGCTCCGCCCGCGCGATAGAATCCCGAACAACTCCAGCATCTCGGATATCGCCGATTTGGTGCCTGAGGCGTCGAGAAAGATCCAGTTGATCGAAGAGTGAGGGGCTGGTGTCTGGAGGGAGCGCGAAGCCTGTCACTTCCGCCCCGAGCCCGAGGAGCCATTCAGAGAGCCACGAACCCTTGAATCCTGTATGACCTGAGAGCCATATGCGTTTGCCGTGGAAGGAGTCGTTGAACATTATTCGAGTTTCCATGGTGCGGTGCCTTTCGCCCAGAGCTCCTCGAGTAATAACTTGTCACGGAGAGTATCCATCGGCTGCCAGAATCCGGTATGCACGAAGGCAGAGAGCTGATTTTCACTCGCGAGACGCTGCAGAGGCTCGCGTTCCCAAGTTGTTGAGTCGTCGCGTATATAATCAATAACTTTTGGATCGAGTACGAAAAAGCCCCCGTTGATCCAACCCCCATCGCCTTCTGGCTTTTCGATGAATCCAGAAACAGCACTTTCCGATATATCAAGCATCCCGAAGCGCCCGGGAGGCTGGACGGCCGTTACTGTTGCGAGGCGTTTGTTTTTCCGGTGGTGAGCGATGGATGCTTTGACGTCGATGTCGCCCACGCCATCACCATAGGTAAAACAAAAAGGCTCATCTCCCAGATATTGAGCGACGCGCTTAAGGCGCCCGCCGGTCATCGTATTCGCCCCGGTATCCACGATGGTGACTTTCCACGGCTCTGCGTGTTTCTGGTGCACCTCCATCGAGTTATCGCGCATGTCAAACGTGACATCAGACATGTGGAGAAAGTAATTTGCGAAGTATTCTTTGATCACATAACCCCGATATCCCGCACAGACCACAAAGTCGCGGATCCCGTGAGCTGAGTAAATCTTCATGACATGCCAAAGGATCGGCATGCCGCCGATCTCAACCATGGGCTTGGGCCGCATTGAAGTTTCTTCACTGATTCGGGTCCCGAGGCCTCCAGCCAATATCACACATTTCACGTCTGCCTTTTGTTCAGGGTTAACTTTTTGATAGCTCGCTGTAAAGAGTCTGGGAAACGGTGGAATTTTTACCTAATAAAGAAAGGCTGCGTATCAAATTTTGCGCGCGCAGATGGGATCCGAGGACTCCGAGGCAACTTCTTAAATTCCGAATAATGGATGCTAGAGCAGAAGAGATGATCGTGTGAATGTTTTGACTCCAACAATCTTACTGAAGAGAGTGGTTTTAGTTAACCAAATATTTGTCGATGAAAGATTTATACGTTATAATACAGGCTGGAGGTAGGGGAAGCCGGCTGAGACATCACACATGGAATAAGCCAAAGTGCCTCCTCTCGGTAAGAGGAAAAACATTACTCTACCGTATTTTTGGAGCATTCGCACCCGCTAACGCCAAGTTTATCGTGATCGGTGACTATCTGTTCGAAAGGATGGCTTCGTATCTTGAAGTCTCACCGCCGCCATGTGATGTTCGCCTCATCAAGAGCGACCAGACAGGCACTCTTGCGGGTATCGACAAGGCAATCTCGATGGTGCCGCCCGAATCACCGGTGCTAATTGTTTGGAGTGATCTCATTTTGAACGAGTTGCCTGAATTGCCCGAATCACCTCATCCGGTAGTCGGGATAACCTCTGCATTCACCTGCCGTTGGCGGATAGGAGAAGATGGCAAGCTTCGGGAATCGCCCACCAGCAGCGATGGTATTCCTGGGATATTTTATTTTCCGATGGCGAAGATGATGCCTGTGCCGCCGCCCGCGGGGGAGTTTGTAAAATGGTTTCAGTCAGCAATCCCAGCATTCAGCACGTTAGATTGCCCGAACATTGAGGAGGTCGGGGATTTTTCGGTGATCGAAGAAAGTAACGATCGCTCTGGCTATTGCCGTTTTTTTAATGAAATTACAATCGAAGGGGACAGGGTTACGAAGAGAGTGATTGAGCCACAATTTTTAGAGGTCCATCACAACGAAGTTGCTTGGTATAAGACAGCTGCTTCTCTTGGATTTCGGAGGGTACCCCGAGTATACAGCGAGGATCCTTTGGTTCTTGAGCGGATCCGAGGCCAGCATGCTTACTTGATGAACGATCTGAGTGATCGAGAGAAGCGCGCTGTTTTGGCTGATTACGTAGATTCTCTTGAATCGTTGCATTCCTCAGGACAGCAACCAAATGATCCAGAGGATGTAGTCGGGGTATACCTCAAAAAAACTCAGTCTCGG
>JBILUQ010000449.1:0-2889 GCA_044370935.1 Chthoniobacteraceae bacterium | reverse complement strand
ATTCGTCCAAGACGGAACTAAGTCACGGGAATAGGAATTGGCCGGAGCCTTACAGCACCTTTCCATCGTACGCGGACAAGGAGATGAACGTCCTGGCGGGCTACCTGATTGCGCGTGACGCAGCCCAGGGAAGGCCGGCGCATGTCTGGTTTGCGGATGTGATTAAGACGGAGCTGGTGTATGAATATCTCACCGCCGCAGTAATCGGCTCAGGAAATATCGCCGACCTGAGCGGTCTCTCAGGGACGGAAATATGGGAGAATCGCGGTCATGGCTGCATGTATGACAAGGCCATA
Source organism: Chthoniobacteraceae bacterium (assembly GCA_044370935.1). Classification (GTDB taxonomy): domain Bacteria; phylum Verrucomicrobiota; class Verrucomicrobiia; order Chthoniobacterales; family Chthoniobacteraceae; genus Chth-196. The sequence continues at coordinate 2,593 of JBILUQ010000449.1, read as the reverse complement.
CAGCTCGGAAACAAGGTCTCGCCCGCCATGGCTGACACAGTGCCCATGCGGTGGGCTGCGATTCATCTTTCGGACCGCTCGCGCGACGCCTACCTCTTTGACGGTGACGTGAAGCAGGTAGAGGCGTGCGTTGGCTCTGGCATGCGCAGCTACTTCCACGTGCTGCAGAAGTACCACCTGCCTGCGGGATTCATCACGGACAGCGAGTTGGAAGAAGGAGTTTGGCCTGACACGCGTGTACTCTGTCTGCCCGAGACAAATCACCTGACGCCGCAGATGAAAAAGAGCATCGAGGCGTTTCAGCAAAGGGGAGGCACGGTGGTGAATATCCCCGGTGAGCAGAGAAATGCTGCTGATTTTAAGCGCACCGCTGAGGCATTCCGGATGGCGCTTCTTCCTGTCGAAAAGGACGCGCCGATTGTTGCAGAGGCAGGCACACAGAAAGCGCATATCGCCGCGTATAAAAAGAGGGAGAGCGAGACCTGGGTGATGAATGCCTGGAATCAATTCATGTGGTGGCCGTTCATCAATGAGAGAAAGAAGGGTCCGGCGGGTGCGGGTGCGCTCAAGGCGCAGAACACGCCGCCCGCCTCGGTAAAAGGTATGACCGTGAAGGTGACCCATCCGGAGGGAAAGAAGCCGAAGACTATCATGGAAACGGTTTCCGGCAGGGCGCTGCAGGCGGAGGCAACCGGCAGTTCCTGGAAAATCGCAGTGCCGGAGTACACTTCCATGGCGCAGCTGGTCATTGAATTTTGAGACGATCGATCTTTCTCAGCGGCCAAGCGCATTGAGTTGGAGTGAGGTGGACCCGAAATTTGGATCAGTAGCTTTTTAACGCGCCCCGTGTTAATGCTGCTCGCGATGTTCTTGGCGGAGGCTCACCCATGAACTCGCGCATCGCCCGCCGAGTGCTCGACATGTCTTCGACGCTCGCCCCAAAGCAGAATGACTACGGGCTCAGAAAAAGCCCAGTCTGTCTTGCCTAAACTATAGTTCTAACAGCCTCTAGCAGCCTGTCGGGTTTAGGAAACGGGATTCAAGGAAAGATGTGGAGGCGGATTCTGTTAAGGTTGCAGCTCTCGGGGGAGCGTAAGGTGTTTGGTGGACTTTGGCCGAAAGCTCTCGCGAAACACCGCACAGAAAACTGTCTTTAGCGACTCCAGAGGTCTTCGTTCGGGGCCTCTTATGCGGCCAACGGTGCCCTTCCCATGTGGAAAAGCCGCTTGAGGTTGTCTGCCAATGTCACCAGCGTCCCTTCCGTGCGCACATTCTTGAGACCGCGCAGGCTGAAGATCCGGAATCCCGGGGTCTCTTTGATGATCCCGAAATCTTGAAGGTCTCGGCGGCGAAAAGCATGGCCGTTGCGAAGAGGGTGGCGAGTAACAGAGTGCAGGCCAGGCGCAGCGTGCGCTATGATTTCGTGAGAGGGGTCACTCGAGCTTTCCGAACATGATGCGGTCCGTGCTGCCGCCCTTGCCTTGGGTCACGGTGAACCAGATCGAGCCGTCGTGCTGCCGGAAGGTCGGGTATTGAAAGCTGTCGGTGGATTCAAACCGATACTTGCGCTCCCAGGTCTTGCCGTCTCGGGATACGTCCAGGTTGAAAATATACCTGCCGGCGCCGTGTCCCTCCACGATCTTGGAGGCCTCCTGCCAGCCTAGGTAGTAGATGCCGCTGAAGTGATCAAAGGTCGGCTTAGAGTTGCTGCCTTTGCTGACAAAGGGGCGTTCCTCGCCGCGGGTCCAGGTCTTGCCGTCGGCGCTGGTGACGAAACGGTAATTACGGTTGCCGCTATCGCTGCGACAGATGGCCATCCAAGTCCCGTCGGGCAGTCGGTTGACCGATGATTCCGTGAGGCGGGCTTCGGCGGGTTCGTTGTAATGCCCGACGATCTCGATCGTGTCGCGGGCCTCGTTCAGGGTCGCCAAGGCGTTCTGGGCGCCTGGAAAGTTGTTGATCGCGAGGGTGGTCCGTTCGTCGATCTGCTTGAAGGAGTCCAGCAGGTAGAGGCCGAAGGCCTTGGCCGGCTCCTTGAAGCCTTGCTTCGCGGCATCCGCATGAAAGTACCGGGGCTCGAGGTCGAAGATCCCGTCGGCGGTCTTCAGCTTCACGCGATGGATGTCGGGCGAAAAGTTCAGCGTTCGCAGGTCGAAATCCCGATACCAAGTCTGCGACTCGCGCCTGCCGCTCTGGTCTTCGCACGCGAAGAAGCAACGCAGGGTATGTTCGTCGAGGCGGATGACGCGGGGTACGAAGCAGGCGCCGGCTGGAAGCTTCACATTGGCGAAGGCTTCAGCGGACTTCGCCATCGGGATGACTCGCTCGACCGTCATCGACCTCAGGTTGACGACAGTCAGGACGCAATACTGCGCGTTACCGGCGCCATGGCCTGGTTTGACGTCGTTGTCGTGTTCGACCACGTAGGCGCGTTCGCCTACCAGTGCGAGGTCGGCATCGTGCGCACCTTTTACTTGGGCTGCGCTGACCTTGATCATGCCTTTCATCACCTCATCACCGGACTGCTTGGCGTCCCAGTCGTCTTTCAGGATGGGTTCGGATAAGGCGACGGTGGTTGCCAGCGTCATCAGTA
>JBILUQ010000454.1:0-2892 GCA_044370935.1 Chthoniobacteraceae bacterium | reverse complement strand
GAACTTATCACAGGGCCACACCCAGGAAAAGGCCGTCACATCAAAAAACCTAGAAATCCCGGGACAGTCTCAAATGACCGAAGCGGCTATAAAAAGGGGCGCTCTCGTGCCCATATTGTGACTGCGGAACGGATAAGGAGCCGGACAGGTTCCATCCGTTGATCAGCGAGTGATTGGCGAACACTGACAGCGTTTGCGAGCGATCCCGGGATGCATCTTCTGCACTGGCGCGCGAGTGACTGCCCCCCTGGTACAAAGAGCCGCCCAGCACCAGCCGCCCGTTGGGAGGCAGGTTGGCCGAGAGCTGGGCGAAGGCTTGCGTATTCTCGCTGGTCTCGAGACTTTGCTCGACCGTTTCACTGCTCCACTCCAAACCGGTGCGCAATGCAAACTTTTCGCTGAATGCATGACGCCAGCTGACACTGACCGCTTTTGTAGACTTGCGGGTGCGCGTCACTACACTCTCCTGCTGGGTCATTGCCCGCGCCTACAGCTTGATGCTGTCAAATTGAACGGTACGACTCAAGTACTCGGGGTATCAGTGCAGATCCGCAGCAAATACCGACTCCATCGAGTCAGCCGAGAGCACGGCTTCAATCCAGCCGTCCAGCGCATTGTCATCCGCACGCTCGAGGCGTGCATGCACCCAGTCAGGCAGTTCGCCAAATCGCAGCGCCAACAGTCTTGCGAGTGCTTGCCCCTTGCCTGCCGACAGCCCAAGCTGCAGGCCTTGCTGCATGCCTTGCTGCAGGCCTTGCTGCAGGCCTTGCTGCAGGCCTTGCTGCATGCCCTTCTGCATGCCCTTCTGCATGCCCTCCTCAATCGCCAGTTGCTCTATCGACGTGATGTAAACCATCTTCGATTCCTCCTCCAGTGTGTTCAGATCCTGCCTCAGCTGAGTCTGCAAATCCTTGGGCAGTCGCATCATCCAGTCAATCACCCGGAACAGATCCACCACCTGCTGCCGCTCAAATCCCCGCCGGTACAAGCCCTGCACCAGCTGCCACTTGGCCGCATGACGTGCCCGCGCATCATCCTTCGTCTCTCTCGTTGCCAAGTGCGCAAGCGTCACCACCGCAAACGGATTACTGCTGTCCCCAAGCCTGCTCTGCTCGCCTGACCAGTCCAGCAGCTTGGCCACCGGAAAACGCAGCGCCAGCTCGCAGCCACAGCTCTCATAACGAAATACCTCCGGTCGCCAGTTCGCCCGCTCATCGGCTAAAACCGCCAGGCTGGCGATCGGTTGGCGGTAGCGATCATAGAGCCGGTAGTGATAGACGAACATCCGTTCGGCAAATTCGTCTTGCGGATCGCCCTGCACCTCGATGTGGATGTAGACCCATTCGGCCTGACCACTCAGGCAGGCTACCCGGACCAGCTTGTCGACGAAGCGTTTGCCGAGTTCTCCGTCATGCACCACGGCCCGCAACTCTTGATCAAGAAACAGGTAGGGCTGCTGCCAGTCGATGCGCGCATAAGCCGCAGGAAAGTAGAAATGCATGAAGTCGGGGAAATACCGCTCGATCGCTTCTTTCCAGGGACTGTCGTAGTCGTCCGGCACGGCGCGCTCCATCTGTTGCAGATGCGCGGAGGATGAAGGAATACAGGGATTGCTTCGTTAGTGATGGAGAGCGCAATAGCACTCAGGGGTTCAATCGCAGCCTGATGAGCACAGACTGTCGTATTTCAGCTAGTCGATCATGACGCGCATTCGATCACTGAGTATTGGGGAAAACCTTCAAAGGTGGTTCACTTCGCTGCAACCTCAGGCACGACATTGAACTCAAACTTGTGCCGGCGACAATTCATGGTGTTGATATAGTAAAACGAGAAGCGCCGGCCATTTTCTGCACCGGCACGCAGCTTTAGTCGTCCACGACCAACGATATCACCATCCTCATCGCGTACTGCCACATTCAGCACGCCATGAAACTCATCCTGACCACGATTGACCAGCACACCTGAGAGATCGAACGCGACGCAGTAGACACTTTTCACCACGATATTCGGATCGTTGGTTTCCAGCGTCTCTGCGCGCGCAATCAAGGGCAGCATCAACCCCATCGAAAGCAGCGCGATGAAGCGACACATCAAGCGGCAAACCAGGGCACAGCGTTTCATTGCTTCCTCCGACAACCTGTCGCGACTCTGGTCGCCACAAGCGCCCGGGTCGCGTTACCTCAATGCATATCTGGCCACAGCATCTTCATTCCAACCGATGCCCAGGCCAGGTCCTTTCGGCGTCACCCTGCCATCGACAACCGCGTAGGGCTCGGCAAGTATGTTCGCGCCAAAATCCATAAACTCCAGCCAGTGACTGGTCGGTGTCACCGGCAGCACGTGGCTGCTGCCCTCGATGAAAATATGGCTCGACACCGGCACTGATGCTGCGCTGGCCATCCCTGCCACGCTCATCCATCCGGTAATACCGCCGATTTTCATCAAATCCGGCATCATCATGTCGCACGCGCCCGCGCTCAGCGCTTGCTCGGCATCGCGCGGGAACCACCAGTTCTCGCCAGTCTGTATGCTGGTATTCACCGCCTGCCGAACCTTGGCATGACCCTGCAGGTCCTCTGCGGGCACAGGCTCTTCCACCCAGTGAATGTCGTACTGCTCGATCATTCGTATCCGGCGTATCGCCACATCTGGCGTCAGACTCTGGTTGTAATCCACCATCAGCGCGATGTCCGGACCAATAATGCTGCGCACTTCCGACACAATCTGCAGATCGCGCCGCTCACCGTCACCCAGCTTGATCTTGATCGCCTTGAATCCCTGCGCCAGCGTCTTCTCGATTGCCTTTGCGTCCTCCTTCGGATCGACCATGCCATAGCTGTCGTAAGCAGGCACCGGCTTGGCCTCGCCACCCAGCAGCTGCACTACGGGCAT
>JBILUQ010000124.1:0-10677 GCA_044370935.1 Chthoniobacteraceae bacterium | reverse complement strand
GAAAATCACCGACGGCAATGTCTTTGCGATTCCCTTCCTCGGACCGCTTTCCGGAATCCTGAGCACCGTCCTGCCAGGGGCGGGGTACAGCATGGCACACAAGGCCGCAGCTTCGTTCACCGTCAAGGACGGAATCTTTCGCACCAGCGACCTAAAGGTGGAAGGACTCGGGTTCAACCTGCTGGGAAACGGAGACCTCCATTTCATGGACGACTACATGCGGTTTTTCGCGCACATCAACGCGAAAGGAGTGCCGGGCCTTGTGCTGCTTCCCGTCAGCCGACTTCTGGAGTACGCGTCGGTTGGCAGGCTTTCCAAACCGGACTGGAAGCCGCGGATGATCCCGAAAAGAAGCACGGATGATCCGACGCGCCCAAAGCAGAACGGCGAATCAAAGCCGAGCGAGGAGCCAACGGATCGCTGAGGGCATCGACTGCGGACGGCGCTACGGGAGCGTTTTAAACAGCCTGTCAAAGCCGGGCCGGACCCCGCCATCAGAAGAGATGAGGGGAAGCGGATGACTCACGCGGCCAAGCGGGCGAACTCCCGGAGCTTCTGCGGTTTTGTCCCCAAGATCGGCTCTCATCTCATCCGCATACTGCTTCAGCTTGGACACGATTTCGGAGTGATCCTTCGCCACGTTTTTCGTTTCACCGATATCGGACTCCAGATTGTAAAGCTCGTCTTTGCTCAAGTGAAGTTTCCACGGACCGCTCCGCACCGCCTGCAGATTAAACCCGAGATAATAATGGAAGACATCGTGTCCGTTCTGATCGCCTTTGCCAAAAAGAACCGGAGAGATGTCCTTTCCATCAAGCTTCCGGTCACTCGGAATTTTTGCAGAGCAGATTGAAGCGAAAGTAGGGAGCAAGTCCATGTGAGCGGTGATAGCCTTGGTTTGCGAGCCCGGCGCGATTTTTCCCGGCCACCAGGCGATGGTGCAAACGCGGATTCCACCTTCGAGAGTGCTACCCTTGCTGCCTCGCAAGGGCGTGTTGTCTCCGCCCTGGTTGGTTGGCCCGCCGTTGTCGCTTGTGAATACGACCAGTGTCTTTTGGTCGAGATTGAGTTCCCGCAGTGCGTTCAGGATCTGACCTGCAGAATCATCCACTTCCATCGCCCAATCTTTTTGCAAACTCACGCCGGATTTTCCCATAAAATCGTGGTGCGGGTAGTGAGGAAAGTGAACGGCGTTGTGGGGCAGGTAGAGAAAGAAAGGGGACGCCTTGTGCTGATGTATGTATTTCACCGCACGCTCCGTGTACCTGCGGGTGAAGGTGTGCTGCTCCTCAACTTTGACGCGCTCGACCACCTCGGAGTCGTCAAGCAGAGGGAGCGGCGGTTGCGCCTCGCCCCTGAGGCCCGTTCCGTCCAGAGCCTCAGCCGATGGCGCGCCCTCCTTTTGGGGATTGACCTTTGGAAGCGGGCTTCCTGGGTTGCTCTTCGAACCCTCTGCCTTCCTGCCCATATCATTCGAATATGGGATGCCGTAATAATGATCGAACCCCTGGGCCAACGGCAGAAACTCCGGTTGATCTCCCAGATGCCATTTTCCAATGCAGGCTGTGGCATAACCTTTCTTTTTGAGCAACTCGGCGATTGTGTGCTCCGCCGGATTCAGCCCCACGGCCGCCCCTGGAAAAAGGACTCCTGGAATAGGCAGCACTCTTTTTGGATAGCATCCCGTCATCATTGCTGCGCGGGACGGACTGCACACCGGCGCCGCATAGTGGCTTGTTAGCTTCATGCCCTCGCTTGCCATGCGCTCCAGATTTGGAGTCGGCGTCTTTCCTCCAAACGGGCCGATGTCCGCATAGCCGAGATCGTCGATATTGATGAGGATGATGTTCGGCAAATCTTGCTTGCTGGCTGCAGCCGCGAACACGGAAAGACCGCTCACGAGAACAAAAATGCGTGCTAAAAAAATGCTCATAATCAGAAGAAGTGAAAACTGTATTCCTACGCAATTGATAGCTTTTTAACGAATGCACCAAAGGTGCTTTTCAGTTCGCAAAAACAACTCCCCATCAGAGACTGCAATCGAGGCGTTCATGATCCCATCGGAAATCGAATTTGTCGTAACGAGCTCAAATTTTGGAGACGCCTTCAGGATAAAAACATCTCCAGCCTGGTTGTTTACATAGATGAGATCACCGGCAAGAATCATCGAAGACCAACTCTCAGAGCGGCCTTGCACGCCGCTGAGCCTTTCTTCCCACACTGTTTCTCCGGTCGCAAGGTCAACGCATTGGGCGGTGCCCGGTGTGTTGAGGATGTAAAGGTGGCCTTTGGCGATCACCCCGCTGCCAATGCGCTGTTTGTCGCGCAGTTTGTGCCATAGACGCTTTTGCGTCACATCGCCAGAACCGCCAGGACGCACAGCAACCGTGCTGCCACCGTAGCCGCCGGATCCCACGACAACCCCGTCTCCCGCCATTGCAGACGTGTAGAGCAGGGGATTCAATCCATCGCATCGCCAAAGTTCCGTCCCCGCCTCAGGATCGAACGCCGCGAGCCACCCGGGCAGACTCACGATCAGCTCGGTCCGCTTCTCTGTTCGCACGAGGATTGGAGTGCTCCAGGAGCCGATCTCACCTTGCTTTCCTGCGAACCCGTCTGTGCGTTCGTTTGGATGCTCCATCGGTACATTCACCTGCCAGAGCTTTTTGCCAGACCGCTTATCAAATGCCGCAATCAGATTATTTTTCCCGGGACCAAAATGCACAAAACATCGGTCGCCATCCAAAACGGGCGATGCCGCATAGCCCCACTGATGAGTCACCGTTCCCAGATCCACCTGCCACAGGATTCGGCCTTCGAGGTCGAATGCGAAGACGCCCGCTGATCCGAAGTTTGCGACCACCACATCTCCATCGGTGGCGGGCGATGCAGCGCAAGGTGTGTTTGTAGGATGAAATGTCTCAGGGCCGCTGTACGTCGTGCCTTTTTCCCAGAGAACTTTCCCATCGGCTCGATCAAAGCAAATCACCAGTCTCTGCGGTCCACGTGCTTGGGTAACAAAAACCCGATTACCCCAGATCGCCGGAGTGCTGTTCCCGCGCTCGGGCAAGGCAGTCTTCCACTTCACATGACTCTCCGAATCCCATCGGATTGGAAGGCGTGTTTCGTTTGTGACTCCAGTTCCAAGTGGCCCTCGCCACTGCGGCCAATTGTCGGCGGATAGTCTTTCAGGAAAAAAGCACGACAACGCCATTCCAACAAAGAAAACGGACGTACAATCGAACACTCTTTTGTTAAAAATCCGATGCGTGCTACTGATGCGGCTGCGGGGGTGGAGGTAACGCATAACTCTCTGCCTAGCAGCATTTCCTAACCCGCACAATCATTCTGGCCGGTAATCTCGCCGGAGACTGCGGCTGTTGCCGGAGACCGGGGACAGGCTTCGGACTATCTGGTTTCGGACTATCTGCCGCGCGGCACTCAGTGAAGGATTGGCAAAGTGTGCGGCTTGCGGATCAGTTGTGCGTCTAAATCCAAAAACGCATCGAGTCGACGACGCGTTTCATGCTCATCGATTGAGCGCGCCATGATGAGATACGCGGCGTAGTGATTCCCCTCGCTCTCGACCAAGCCTGCGTAAAAGTCTGCAAGCTTTGGATCCAGGTCACGCACGCCCTCGGCAAGAATCTGAAACTTTTCACAACTGCGTCCTTCGATGAGCGCGCAAACCACGAGATGGTCAATGACCTGCTCTCGGCGCCCTTTCCGAAGCGAGGCCATCATTGCGCTAATCCACGGGCTGCGCATCGGCTGGCCGAAAGGAATGTCGCGCTCTTTTAAAAGCCCAAGCACCTGCTCGAAATGCTGAAGCTCTTCCATGGCGATTGCATTGAGCGCGCTCACTTCGTGGTAAAGTTCCTTGTACTTCTCCAAGTTCAGCGCGGTCGTTGCCGCCTTCCGCTCAAGATGAGCGTGATCCACGAGTACGCCCGCCAGATTGGCGCGTACTTTTGGCAACCAGCAATTCGGCAGGGGTTCTCGCCACAGAAGCATAGACTGCTATTGGAGGAACATCAGGCCGCGGATGGAAGCCTCGATTCACTCGGACACGCTGGTCCCAGAATTAGAATTTCAACGACATACGCCGGCGTGGCAGCAGTCTCGGGTATCAGCTTTCCGAGCGAGCATCCCGAGCGCGCAGCAGACGTTTGGCAGAAGTTTGCCGCCGGGGAGGACTTACGAGGCAAATTGAGCTCACAATCGGCGTCCCCTGTCCGAGACTTCAGGGCAAAAAAATTGCAGCCCCCCGAGGCCGTAGGGCACTCGGAGGGCTGCTGTTCCCCCCAGAACGGAATTAAGATCACATGGAACGTGGGAAGGCGCAATCCCTTTTTCGAAAAATAAACGCCACAGCCTACTGACTCCCCGCTTTTTCTTGATTTGCAGAGGGTTCTGGCGTGTCTTTTTTAAAGCGCGCCAGCATTTTCCCCCACTGCAGCTCCATTTCCTTACATCTTTCGTGGTTAGCGGGAGCTAAGTCACGCGATTCGGACCGGTCCGCCCTGAGGTAGTATAGTTCCTGAGTTTTGTCGTTGGATTCGAGCCACTTCCAGTCGCCCAGGCGAAAGGCCCTGCCACCGCCAGTCTGCCACCATAAGACCCTGCTGCTGATTGCTTTGTTCTCCAATAGTGCGGGACCCACATCCAGCCCGTCCGCTGCGGGCTCCTCCCTGCCCTCGACTTTTTTGGGCCATTGCGCGCCCGTGAGCTTCAAAATGGTCGCTGCAAAATCAATGGAATGAATCACCTGCTCCCGAAGTCCGTCCTTCGACTTCACCCCCGCGGGCCAGTGCACGATGAGCGGACCGGCAATCCCACCCTCAAAGACTGTCCCGCCCCCGAACCGAAACGGCGTATTCGCAACGGCTGCGAGCTGGATACCCCGGGCGTCAGTCGGCGATTCACCCGCTCCACCTGCGTTTGAAGGCGCCTCCAAATTTATGGCAGCCCCTGAACTGCTCGTGAACAGCACTACCGTCTGATTCCACGCCCCCATTGCTTTCACTTGCTCAAGCACCCGGCCTATCCTCCGATCCATTCGGCCAATTGCCGCGGCCCTGAGCGCCATGGCCTGTTGAAAACGCCTGCGCTCATCGACATTCAAGGCACTCCACTCGATCGCAGGCTTGGCCGGACTGGAAAGCTCCGCGTGCACAGCCAGTCCCCTTTCCCACAAACGCTCCAGTCGTCCCTGCCTTAGGGATTCGGTGCCCTCGCCAAATTTGTCCGCGTACGCCTCGTTTTCCTCCTTCGTTAAAACCAGGGCGCAGTCTGGAGCATCAATGGCCGCATAAACAAAAAAAGGCTGCGTATTGTTCTGTGCCGAATGTTCCCGCAGGAAGTCGAGAAGACCCATGGAACTATCATCGAAAGCTTCCGCGTCTTTTGCCTTTGGTGGGACCTTTTGCCCATCTCGCGTCCAGAACATCTCTGTTCCGCCGTGCTGCTGCTGCAGCATCCTCGCGTAGGAATGATCAAACCCTGCGTTGCGCGGGTCCAATGCAAAATCCCATGGTCCGGCTTGGTAGCAGCGATAGCCGGCGGTTTTTAAACATGCAGGCAACATTCGTCCCGGATTCAACATGCCGGCGTCGATATGCTGCGGGTAATATCCACTCAAAAGGGCGGAGCGCGTTGCCGGCCCATTGCCGGTGCTGTAGGCTTGAGAACACCTAGCGCCATTACTGGCGAGATAGTCCAAGTAGGGCGTCTGCGCTTCACCGCCGTAGCAACCCAGATCGGAGTACCCGATTCCGTCGGCCACGAACAAAATGATGTTCGGCCTATTCGCAGCGGGAGAAGCCCCGGAAGTGATTCCCACAAGGACCAGACAACAGGCGCTTATGGTTGGCAGCAAGTGGCTCATCTGGGGGGTGGGGAAAACGTTAAACTCTTCCCCACGTTGATCCACGAAAGCAGCCCATTCGTAGGAAGAATTTGCTCAAGGCCGGTTATTTCATCGTGGCGTTTCGGTGGCAACTCAACTCAGCGTCAAAACGAGAGCTCTAAACCGACCGGGCAGTGATCCGACCCCATGACTTGCGGCATGATCCAAGCGCGTTTCATTTTTGAAACCAGATTTTTACTTGTCAGAAAATAATCAATCCGCCACCCGACGTTTTTAGCCCTCGCCCCCGCCATGAGGCTCCACCAGGTGTAGTGGCCGCCTGCCTGCTCGAATTCGCGGAATGAGTCGACAAATCCGCCATCGACAAAGCCCTGAAACCCCGAGCGCTCTTCAATGGTGAATCCGTGAGTTCGCGTGTTCTGCTTTGGACGGGCAAGGTCACGTTCTTGATGCGCGACATTCAAGTCCCCGCAAAACACCACAGGTTTTTTCGCGTCGAGCGTCTGTAAATACTTTAAAAAATCACGATCCCAATCCTGCCGGTAAGGCAAGCGCTCAAGCTCCCGCTTTGAATTCGGGACATAGACGTTCACCAGGAAAAAGTCGTCGTACTCTGCGGTTAATACCCTCCCCTCCTTGTCGTGCGCGTCGATGCCGATCCCCTCCATCACTGAAATGGGCTTGGCCCGCGAAAAGATCGCCGTCCCCGAGTAGCCCTTTTTCTCGGCGCTATTCCAAAACACATGATAACCCGGCCATTCACATTCAATGTCCGAGGGCGCGCACTTGGTTTCTTGGAGTGATAGAATGTCCGGTGATTCGGAGGCGAGAAACTCGTTGAAGTTTTTTTTCAGGACAGCGCGAAGCCCGTTCACATTCCAAGAAAGCAGTTTCATCATTGAAGCGTAAACAAGTTTGGACCGGACAGAAAGCGGTCCTTCGCAAAGAAAAGAGCGACCCCTGGCCTGCTACTTTTTCGCTGGCGAAGCTTGAACGGCCTCGGCTTCACCAAGCTTCAAGCTTGGCGCTTTTGCCGAGGCGCTTACTTCAAAACCGATCCAATGCCCCGCCAAGGCATGCGACGGAAACCCGCATGCGATCGCATATTCCCCGGCTTCATCCGCCACGAACTGAAACGTGGATTTGCTGGTGCTGATGCCCGTGATGTGGCTCGCAACGGCGGCGCCCTTGAACGCTGGCTCCGCCACCTGCAGCTTTTTCACCTGATCCCGCTCCACGATGATGGCGCTGTGCGGCACCGGACTCGGGTTGATGAAGGTCACCTCCACCGTCCATCCGGTTGGAACCGTGTAGGTCGCATTTCCATGGGCAAACCCGTTGAAGTTCATTCCGTAATTGTTCGTCGAATAAGCCGCAATCACCGTGAGATGCACCGTGTTGGGTTTATCGGAAAGTCTCAGGAAGTCCGCCGGAGTAAGCCCCTCGATCAGTTCTTTTTTCAACCCCATGGCCTCGTGAGCCCCCGAATGATTCGGGGATTCAGCAGGCTTTGTATCGGCCGCCACGAGGGAGAGATTGGGGAGCGCAAATACGAGCACCGCACATACCCTCGCTGACAGCCAAGGAGAAAGAACAGCAGATCGGTCGGAGAATTTTTTCACGGAGGTTAATCGATTTAAGGCTGGGGAAAATGCTAGGCTGAGCTGCCACGCCCTGAAGGCGCGACAGCATGAAGCCATCTGAAGCAAGCGCGGCGAAGGTAGAGGAGCCGCGAGTGCAGTCTATTTTTTCTGGAGAGGCGCCGTCACAGCGCCGGTCGGCACCTTGTCGGCGGAGACAATTTTCCAGAGCGCACCGCGTTCACCTGCCGCGGGATCAACCGGGCTTCCGTAATTCGCGGATGCATGGGTGATGTAAAGGTTGCCTGCCTCATCTTCGCCACCGCTCGTTGGGCGGATCGGAGTATCAAGGTCCAGCAGTTCCTGCATCTGCCACTTGCCGGCTGAATCCAACTGCATACCCCAAACCTTCCCTGACCCCCAGTCGCAGCTGAAGTAAGTGCCGTCGAGGCTTGGATAATCCTTACCCCTGTACACTCCAACACCGACGACGCAGATTCCCTGATCCACATGGCTGTATTCCGCGATCGGAAGGATACCCATGCGCGGCGCGCCCTTTTCGAGTTCAATCGGGAAAGGGTGGCTTCCGCCCATCATCTTCCATCCGTAGTTCTCGCCACCCTTGCTGTTCGCGGGTTGAAGATCGATTTCTTCCCAGTGGTTCTGCCCCACGTCCGCGATGTATAGCTCGCCTGTCTTACGGTCGAACGAGAAGGTCCACGGATTGCGCAGTCCGAACGCCCAAATCTCTGGCTTCGCCTTCGGGTGGATCTTCGAGAACTGCAACTCAGATACCCCAAAGAGCGTCATCTGCTGCAGGGGCGTGATGAAGGGGTTATCCTTCGGGATCGCGTAGGCTCGGTCGGAGCTACTGCTGTTGACATCGATACGCAACATTTTCCCGAGCCAAGTGTGCAGATCCTGCCCCGCGCTGATCACGTCGCCTTCCCATCCGCCGTCTCCGACGCCGATGTAGAGGTAGCCGTCCGGGCCGAACGCCATCTTACCGCCGTGGTGGTTGCAGTAGGGATAGTCAATCTGCATGATCACCCGCGCGCTCTCGACGTCAGCCTTGTCCGGGTTGTTCTTTGAAACCTTGTACTCCACGAGCATCGTCGCGCCGTTGAACCAGAGGTCCGAGTAGCTCACATAGCACAGTCCGTTTTCCTTGAACTTCGGATGAAACTCGATCGCATACAAACCCTCCTCAAGGAACGAACTGATCGTCTTGTCTTTAAGATCAAGAAAGGGTTTTGGCAGCAGCTTGCCGTCTTTGATCACACGCACCAGCCCGTTTCGCTCGCATACGAAGAGCCGGCCGGAACCGTCTTTTGGTGACGACACATGTCCAGGATCCACGAGGCCGTCCGCCACCTTGACGAGCTTAATATCGACCGGTTTTGGCAGCTTGCCGCCGGGTTGCACGGGTGCCGGCTGCGAATCCGCAGCGAATAGAGACGGAACCATGGTTGCCGCCGCGAACATTGCACAAGAAACCTGCAGAGGGCGTGAAGTGTTTTTCATAGAGGGGAATGGGGTTCGGAATTGAGCCTCGAAGGATAATGATCAGCCGGAACGGCGGCAAGGCTTTCGGATAAAATCCGCTCTTTCCTTGGGACCCAGCCTCCAAAAGCAGCATCGACTCCGAAAACTTCACATATCTCGAGTCCGCCGTTGGCATTTTGTAAGAAAGCCCCCCATACTCAGCAGGTGAGCTACACGGTTTTTGCCCGAAAATACCGCCCGCAGACCTTTGATGACGTCGTCGGGCAGGATCATATCACCCAGACCCTGAAGAACGCGATTCTTCAAAATCGCCTGGCTCACGCCTATCTGTTCGTCGGGCCGCGGGGAACGGGCAAGACCTCGTCGGCGCGAATTCTCGCAAAGGCGTTGAATTGCCTCAAAAGCGACTCCCCGACCGTCGATCCTTGCGGGGAGTGTCACTCCTGCAAAGAAATCACCGCGGGCAACTCACTTGACGTGCTCGAATTCGACGCGGCATCCAACACCCAGGTCGAGAAGGTGCGGGATATCATCATCGACAACGTAAAATTCATGCCCGCGCGGGGCAGGTTCAAGGTTTACCTCGTGGATGAAGTTCACATGCTTTCCACAGGCTCGTTCAACGCGCTTTTGAAGACGCTCGAGGAGCCGCCAAGGCATGTGAAGTTTCTCTTCGCCACAACCGACGTTCAAAAGCTGCCCGCAACCATCCTTTCCCGATGCCAGCGCTTTGATCTAAAGCGGATCGGCGCACCCGTGATCGCGGGTCATCTGCTCAAGATCGCAGCAAACGAGGGAATCGAGCTATCCGCCGATGCAGCACTCGCGATCGCCGTGGGCGCAGATGGAGGGATGCGCGATGCGGAGTCGATGCTGGACCAACTCGTGGCATTCTGCGGCGGCGCCATCGGTGAGGAGCAGGTTTTGTCGGTATTCGGATTCAGTTCGCGCCAGAAAATCAGTGATCTCTGCACGGCGTTGCTCGCACAGGATGCGCCGCAAGCCCTGACGCTCATTCACGAACAGGCCGAGGCCGGCAGGGATTTGACGCAGCTGCTGAGCGATGTGATTTCGCATCTCAGAAATCTTCTGCTCGCCCAGGCGGATCCCGGAGGGCTTGTCGCCGAGCTCGGGGCGGACTTGGTGGAGGCCCTGCGGATACAGTGCGCGAACATCGACAGGGAACGACTGCTTGAACTCATCGACATTTTCGCCTCGGCGGAACAGCGGATGAAATGGGCTGCGAACAAACAGATGCACCTCGAAGTTGCAATGCTGCGCGCTATCCACGCCGTCAGCCAGGTCACCTTGTCGGAAGTCATCGATACGCTGTCGGCAATCCGCGAGGGACGCGAGTCCGCGCCTAGGAAGACCCAAGCGCCGGCGCCCATTGTGATGCCGAAATCCAAACCCCCGACGATTGAATCGGGGACTCAATTGGCACGATCCTCTCAAGCCGCGCTCAAACCGGCGACAAAACCGGCGGAACAGCCAGTGGCGCCGCTCAAGGAAACTGCGGCGGCAAAGCGGGAGGAACCACCCAAAGCGGAGCAGCCCGCCCAAGCGAAGCAACCCATCACGCAAGCGGCCGAGGTCAAGGCTGCAGACCCGGTTGAAAAGGTGCCGCAAGCTGAGATGCCCGAGATACCCGAGACGCCTGAGGCATCGCGCGTTGCGGAGCCGAGTGCGGCGGCAGCCGAGAAAGAGGTCAGCGTGGTATGG
>JBILUQ010000409.1:0-2899 GCA_044370935.1 Chthoniobacteraceae bacterium | reverse complement strand
AACCGGCCAGTCGCCGCCGAATACCACTCGGTCGGGACCGAAGGCATCGAGACAATGGTTGACTGCGGGAGCGAGGTCCGATGCATCACCGCCGGGCGGAAGGCTAGCCGCCACGCCACTGATTTTTCCGATGACATTTTTGTTCTGCGCGATGGCGTCGATTGCGCGCTTCCAATCGTCCGCAGTGTGCCTCGGTTTTTCCTCGCCGTTTCTGGGCGAGCGGAAACATTTTAAATCTGGATTTCCGCAGTGATCCAAAATGAAGCGTGTCTCAGGACATTTTGCGGCGAGTTTGGCGGCGTCCATCAGATCAACGGCGCGCATGCACAAGTCAAAGCTCATTCCATGGACGCCGAGAAGCATAACGCCGCGCACAAAATCATCCTGCAAGCAGTAGCCTCGCGGGGTTTTCTCGCCATGAAGAACCTGCCGCACGCCTTTGATGAGCGGATTGCGGTGGTACCGAGCGATGTAGGCGGGGAAATCAGGCGACGAAACGCTTCCGCCGATGACTGCGGCGATCGTTGGCGTGCTCTTGGATTCGGCGATAGCCAAAACGTGGTCTGCCTCATGCACGTGCTGCTCGGGTGCAACATCCACTTCCATGTAGATGGCCTTCATGTTGAATCCGCGCGTGGCGGCGAGGTAGTCCGCATTGGTGTAGCTTCGATTCAAAATCTCCGGGGCATTAGCGAGCCAAGGCAGTTTTTGCGAAGACAAATCCCAAAGATGCTGATGGGTGTCCACAAGCAGAGGAACGTCTGAGTCAGCGGCTGCAGGCTCGGGGTTTATTCCTTTTAAAATCGCAGAAGCCACTGTGGCCTTAGTCGCATTACGGAGAAACGATCGTCGGTTCATGAGGGGGGTGATTCGCCTACCAAGCTCTTTGCGAAACGCAGGTTGTCAAGCAGTTGCGTTCGCAGTGCAAACCGGCCTGAAACATTCCGAGGGGTGGGGATGAGCGGGCGCGAGCCACACTTTTGGAATGCGACCATCAACTTGTACCCTTCTACAAACTGCGTCCTTCGCCTTGGGAGCGGCTTTCTGAGAGCGCTTTGTTTAGAGCAATTTTAGGTTATCAATCAGGCGCGTTCTGCCAAAAAATACTGCGATGGCGGCTGTGATGGGAGACTCGATATTTTTTACAGGATGCAAAGTCTCTGAATGCACCAGAGACACATAATCGATTCTGGCGTCTGGGCATTGTTTGAGGCGCCGCGTGATCAACTGGCGGATTACGCGTGCGCGTGTTTCACCTGATTGCACGCGCTGTTTGGCCTCGCAGAGCGCGGAATACAACGTAGGAGCCTGTTGGCGTTGATCGGCGTTCAGGTACGCGTTGCGTGAAGAGAGGGCGAGGCCGTCCTCTTCGCGCACAGTGGGAGCGAACACAAGTTTCACCGGCACGTTGAGATCTCGCACCATCCGTGAAATGACGGCGCATTGCTGGAAATCTTTCTGCCCAAAAACAGCGATGTGAGGCTGGCAGATTTGAAATAGTTTTAGGACGATGGTGCAAACGCCGCGGAAGTGACCGGGGCGCGAGCCTCCGCAGAGTCCAAGGCTCACTAGGCTTTCGTCCGCCCAGCAGGAGAAATCAGGGGCGTACATTTCGTCCGGAGCGGGGGCAAACAGCAGATCGACGCCGTGTGTCCTGCAGATTCGTTGGTCTTTTGAAAAGGGGCGGGGGTAGCGGGAGAAATCTTCCTTCGGTCCGAACTGGGTGGGATTCACGAAGATGGAGGCGATCATGGTGCCCTTCGCTCCGACGAGCGAGCGGGCTGTTTCAAAGAGGGAGGTGTGCCCCCGATGCAGGGCGCCCATCGTGGGTACGAGGATGCGCTGGAATTTGGAAGCGAGGCAGACTTGCCTTGTTTTCGGGATGGAACGGAGTGTTTTCAGGGAAGAACGCCTAACCGATGATCGAGAGGGGAACAAGTCTGGCGGGTTGGTTCAAAAGGGGAGTGGAGCGGCAGAGGTGTGGTGGCAGGGTGAGCGATGCATCTAAGATTTGGCTCTGAACCGGATAGAAAAGACGAGTATCGCGCTACCCACCTTGTAGAAAAGAGCGCTTTCCCCTCCCATGGTATTGCCCCCCAAAACCGGCCCTCTCACCAGCGTCTGCACAGAAACGCGGCTCCAGAACTTCGAACATTGACGCTGAAAGCGACTGCAATCCAAACTTTAATGTATCCATGATTTTCAGAAGAGACCTCCTTCGTCAAATGGCTGCGACCGCGGCGGCGAGTTTATTGCCTGCAGCTGCTCCGAGCTTTGCCGCGGCCCCGTCGCAACGAGGCGGAGTAAAGCGCGTGATCTTCTTTTTGCAGAACCAAGGGTTTGATCCTGCGACTGCCATCCCGAAGGACCTCAAGGAAAGCACGTCGCTCTCGGGCGTGACGCTGCCGGAGCCGATCAATCCGCTTGAGCCTTACAAAGACCGGATACACATCATCAACGGTCTGCATGGCAAGCATACCAGCCCATCGCACAGCGCGTTTTTTGGTGCTCTCGGGGGTTATCGCGGCGGCATCGGCGTGCCGCCGGCGGCGGCGACGATTGACCACGTGGTTAGCGGGTTACTTCCGGAAACGATTTTACCACACCTGTGCATCGGGATGGATTCCATCGAAAACATGCAGGCAAGGCCTACTCTTGCGACACTCTCGGCAGCGGGTGCCGGGCAGCCAATCTTCATGCATTCGAATCCAAACAACCTGTATCAGATGCTGTTTGGCGGAATAGCCTCTGGAGATGTGAAACAACGCCACGACGCACGCTCGAAGGTATTCAATCAAATAGAGCGTTTCGCTGGCGACTACAGCGCAATGCTGCCGCTTGAGGATCGGCTGCGCTACGGGACATTTGTGAGCGGATTCCGTGACATTAACGGGCTTCG
>JBILUQ010000408.1:0-2900 GCA_044370935.1 Chthoniobacteraceae bacterium | reverse complement strand
CAAAGGCTGCAGAGCGCCAGTGATGGGATTTGGGCCGGATGGGGCGTTTGCGACGGATTTACGCGATGAAGCGAAGGCGGTCGCGTTTTTAAAGGAACACAAGCTCGAGGAGGGACAGTTTTTGTGCTGTATCGCGCGGCTGCGCTTTTCGGAGTACTGGAAGATGAAGCCGGGCGTGGCTCTTGATGAAGTGAAGCATGCGAGAAATGAGGCGATGCGGGAGCATGATCTTGCGCCACTGCGGGCGGCGATTGTGGAGGTCGTGCGCAACACAACGATGAAAGTGCTTCTGTGTCCCGAGGATTCGAGTCAGATGGAGGTCAACCGGGTGAATCTTTACGACAAGCTGCCCGAAGATGTGAAGGCACGGGTGGTGTGGCGCTCAACCTATTGGTTGCCGAGCGAGGCGTTGAGTGTGTACGTGCGAAGCGCGGGCTTGTTTGGTGCAGAAATGCATTCGCCCATCATGTGTATCGGCAGCGGCATTCCAGCGGTTGTTTGCCGTTGGGCGGAGCAGACAAGCAAAGGATTCATGTGGCGCGATATTGGGTTGCAGGAATGGCTTTTTACTTTGGACAACGAGGAGGAGTTGCAGCGTGTTGCGCCCGCTGTGTTGGCGATTGCAAAGGATCCCGCCGCTGCAAGAGCGAAGGCGGCCCTCGGTCGCGATGCGGTTTTTAAACACCAGCAGTCGACCATGGCGGTTTTGCGCAGGGAATTGGGACTGTAAACGTGGAATGGCGATGAAACTGAATATTCGAAGATCGGATGAGCGCGGGTGTGCGGACCACGGATGGCTCCGGAGCCGGCATACGTTTAGTTTCGCGGATTACTACGATCCGGCGCATATGGGTTTTCGGAGCCTGCGCGTGATCAACGAGGATCACATCGCGCCCGGGGCCGGCTTTCCAACGCACCCGCACCGGGACATGGAGATTTTCAGCTACTTTGTGTCGGGGGTGCTCGAGCACCGCGACAGTATGGGGAATCGCCGCCAGCTCCTGCCCGGGCAAATCCAGTTAATGCGGGCGGGCAAGGGCGTCACGCACTCGGAGTTCAACCCGTCGCCGTCTGAGCAGGTGCATCTTTTGCAGATTTGGATCCAGCCTCGAGAGATCGGCTTGACTCCCGCCTACACTGAGTGGGTTCCATCAACGGAAACTCAGCGGAGCGGAAAGGTGTTGGTGATTTCGCCGGATGGACGTGAAGGGTCGGCGCTCATTGAGCAGGCCGTGCGTGTGTATCTGGTGCGTCTTGGGGATAGGGAGCCGCTGGTTCACGATCTGGCGGAGGGCCACGGGATGTGGGTGCAGCTCGTCAAGGGTGCGGCGGAAACGTCCGCAGGGCGCTTGGATGCGGGAGACGCTCTCAGCAGCGAGCAGGCGGGCAGCTTCTCGGCGCAGGCCTGCGGGGAGGTTGAGGCGCTGTTGTTTGACTTTTCATAGGAGAGCCGGTGTTTTGCACCGCATGTTTCTCTTTTCTACCGTGCCTGCGTTACTTCCCTTCTCTCGCTGTAATAGCGCGCCAGCCCCTGAGCGACACCCAACGCGTACTCGGACATGATACTCGGGACGCTCACGCCATCCACGCTTTTGAGTCCGCGGTAGTCGCCCATCTGCACCCTCTTCCACACCGGGCTGCTGTTCATCACATAGGGCTCCAAAAATACCACGGGCGCCTTGTACAGCCGGTTCGCGAGAAGGTTCCGCGCATACACATAGGGCCCCTCGCCGATTCGCTTGGCGTTGCTTGAGAAATACGTGAACGGCGGCAAGCCGCTTATTTCCGCAAGGGCCTCCGCCAAGGTTTCGTTGAGCGGCAGCGATTCCTCGGCCGTACGGGCGAACAAATGCTCCAGCATTTCAGCACGAACGTCATCCCATTCAAGTTCTCGGGCACCGTAGCAGCCGTTCACGAGCGCGTGCAGATGGTTGCGCGGTATCAACTGCGGATCTGAAGGATTACCCCATTCCTCCGCATTAAAATGCAAACAAACCACCAAGTCCGGTTTCAGCCGCTCGTTGACCGCCGCCGCACGCGCACGGATCTCGCTGATCCGGTAGAAAAACAGCTCGCTCTGCAGCCGGACCCGGTCCGCGTTCAGATTGCCGGAAAGATCAGCTGCCGCCGCCGCTCTCAGGCTTTTGGGGCGCTCAGCGGTCACTGGATCGTCGCTGGAGCGCAACATCGAAACCCGGGCGCCCTTGGCTTCCAAGAGCGGCTTGAGTTTTCGCGCCACCTGCAGGGTCAGATCGCCCTCCATCACCGGCTGGGTTTTTCCGATTTGAAAATAGCGCGCCTCCATTTGCGCCCATTCCCCGCCCAGATGCCCCGGATCAATCGCGATATGCAGGTCTTTTAACGGTCTCGATGGTGGCGCCGGCGGAAGCTCGGATGCTTTTCGCCAGAACCGCGCCGGGCCGGGGTTTTGCGGGGTCGTCTCGGATGCAAACGGCACCTCCGCCCACTGGTCCGGGCCGGTTCGAACCTGCACCGAATCACCTGTCACGCGGATATGCCCGGCGCCGGCGTCACCGGGGGCGTAGTGTTCGTTCAGGATCCGCAGGAATTCCGATCGCTTGAAAGTGTGGGCGCAGGAAGCGAGCCAGTCCCAGCTCGGAGCCTTTGCAAGAGGGCTGACCTTTTGGGCGGCAAGGTCTGAATACACGCTGAGGTTTATGCCAATCCAAAACAGGCAGCTCAACAGCATCGAGGTTCCTGTGAAACGGCGACCTGAAGGGCGCCGGTCAGACATCGGAAAAGCGGGGCGGCATTCGGCTAGACCGGAGGCCGCTTTGGTTTTAACAAAAGGCCGGTGTTCGGTTTCCGTCGGCTGGGGGCGGGACATGGCCTAGATTGTACCGCACCCGCGCCGTTGCGTCACGCCGAGCTACACGCTT
>JBILUQ010000450.1:0-2900 GCA_044370935.1 Chthoniobacteraceae bacterium | reverse complement strand
TTCTTGGAGCAGCATGTCTCGATACGTGCCTTCGCTGTTCTTGCCGCCCGCTGAAACAGGGCATGAGAATGAACCAGAAAAATGCGGTGTGAATGCGCTGCGCGAGCTTTGTTCTTTCTTTGAGCCAAGTTCGGCTGCCCCGGCTCTCTGGAGGACGCATGGAGCGGTGGACAAAACCATAGCGAAAAACCGGATGCAGTTCCTCAAAACTAAGTGGAGAGTTCGTTTCATAAACGTGGAGTTTTGAGGAATCCGTGGAGCTACATAAGGCTGAAACTGAACAGCCTGAACCTAAGCCGCTAGGGAATGCGAATGCGGGGTCCGCTTCAATACAATTACTACAGCGTATTGTATTGGCGCGCTGCGATGCACGGCGTGGCTCAGGCCCGATCCTGCTAAAATGCGATCAGGCGGATGGCGGCCACCGCCGAGAAGAGCAGCAGCACACTCTCAAAGGCGCGCTGCGGAATGCGCCGTACAATCCATCGGCCGATAAGCAGTCCCAGCAGGACGCAAGGTGCGAGCGAGAGATTCAATAGAAGCGTCGAGCGATCAATTAATCCAAGCTGCATGCTGAATGGCACCTTGCATAAGTTTAGCAGCAGGAAAAACCATGCACCTGTGGCGATGAGTTTGTCCTTTGGTAAAGCGATAGCGAGCAAGTAGAGCGCGACAATCGGGCCAGCCGCATTTGCGAGCATCGTGGTGACGCCGGTGAGAATGCCCATCGTCCAGACGAACCACTGCGCATGTGGGACCCGCCCGAGCCAGTCGGGACGCCACATGCGGACAAGCTGTCCACCGCTGAGTGTAAGGATGACTACTCCGATAAATGGCCGAAATGCGTTTTCATTGAGCCGGTCGAGGAGCAGCCATCCGACGATAACGCCGATCAGGGCGGGCCACATCAGCCGACGCACGCACGCCCACAACGCCTGTTTTCCGAGCAGCCCGACGGCGCACAAGTCGCCGACAATAAGCAGCGGCAGCAGCACACCGGTTGAGGCGCGTGCCCCAAAGACAAACGCAAATACGAGCACATGCACCATGCTCACGCCGGACAGTCCGCTTTTGGACACGCCGACTCCCATCGCGCCCACGCACAAGATCAACCACTCCTGAAGCCCGAGCGAGTTCAAGGAGCAGCGCCTCCACGGAAGCAGTCCATGGGATCAAAGGCTTGCCTCGCAAATCTGCGGGTATTTCCCTTTTTCAGCATCGGACAAGCGTTTGATGTCTTTGGTCACTGGCAGGCGAGCATCTCGCGGACTGCGATGAGTTCGCGCGCGAGTCCGTCGACCATGCCGGATGAAGTGGAGCCCGGGATGACCGGCCAGGTGTACGTTTCGACTTCCAGATGCGGCTGGTAGTCGAGTTTTCCCACCGCCAAAAGCGCCTTGCGCAACTCGGCCCGGGTCGTGCCCAGCAGCCCGAGAGCATCCGCGTCCACGGGGACGTGGAAATGCACGCGCCATGGCCGCGCCTGCAACCAGTCCTGCGGCGGAGATAACACCGCGTCCATAGTCAGGTCTGGATTCCGAAGGACATCGCCAGCGGGTGTCCGCGCCATGAATTGGTGCAGATAGCGGGGCTCTGCGAACTTTGCCAATTCTGCCCGTGCATCGGCGTTCTGCGGATCATCCAGTTGAATCGCGCAGCTGATTTGGACTTTGTTGATGCGGATCTCCGCCTCACGCAGACGCTGGATAGCGTCCGCAGCGTCTTCGAATTCGACGGCTTGATGGCATACGTCGTAGCACAAGCCTATGTGTTCGGACACTGCGTCAGTGCAACCGCGCTTTGCGGCAAAGCTTCTGAGGCTCTCGAAAAATACGATTGTTTCCTGGGTGGTTTCGAGCAGACAGAACGGCTCAGGTTCGATCGCCAGCCGGATCATTTTCCCGGACGTCTCGTGCAAATGCTTCAGACGCTCTGCGAGCTCCAAAAGCTGTAGCATGGCGTTGTCCATGAAGCCGGCCGGTTGCTCCAAAAGACGCCCGCCCAGTGGGAGCGTTGAAATACTGCCATCAGTATTTTCAGGAAGGAGCCCTGCGAGGAGACGTGTACTGTCAAAAGTATACTCCAAGCGGCGGGGATCCGCCCAATCGGGCAGGTAGACCTGCTCTTTTACCCGTGTGCCGTGAAAGTCACCGTAAGGAAAGGCATTCAGCGTGTGGCAGCTCAGACCGTGCAGCTCAAGGCTGCGACGTACTGCGTGGATTCCATCGGAGGAGGCGAGCACTTCTGCCAGTGCATGCGCAGGCAGCCAAAGTCCGGCAGCGATCTCAAAACCGCATTTCGCACGTATCGGCGCCGTGTATTGTTCCAGCACACGTGGAATATCAGCCGCAGCTTTGCATGGGTGCACGTTCGTGCAGTAGCCTAATGGCAGGGACCATTTCATATATGAAGTGCACGGTTCTGGAATGCGGAGAGATTCTGCGGCAGATCAGTCCCGATAGCCAGCGGTGTTCCGTGCATCGAGCGGAAACGCAAGATGCCTGTTAAAAGCAGGCCCTTAACGCGGGCGATCAATTTCGAATGGGAAATGCAGATGCCGTGGTGCCCACCTATTTTTTTGTCAGTCTGTCACGAAACTCTTTTTCGGAGAGAGCAGACAATTCGTCATATTGCGTGCCGTTGATCAGACCAATTTGAAGCATGGTCCTGATGAGCGATTCCTTCGTCGCTTCCTCCTCGCTGATTTGCTCTCCAAACAAAAGCACCATCAAGGTCTTGCCAACGATATTCATGAGAATGCCGAAAAGCACCAATCCGAACAGCATGGTGACACCAGCAATCACCCGGCCCGCCAAACTCACCGGGTACATGTCGCCGTAGCCCGTGGTAGTGAGAGTCACAATGCACCACCACATCGCGGTGGGAATCGACGTGAAGAA
>JBILUQ010000001.1:0-38282 GCA_044370935.1 Chthoniobacteraceae bacterium | reverse complement strand
TGTGCCACCGAGAGTGTTGCCACCCTCGATCGCGGGCTCGTTACGGTTGATTCCGTACAAGTCAAGGGTGGCTTGGGATTCGCCGGAGAGGTCCATCAGCTCCGGTGCTGCGGTCTGCATGCGGAAGGCGAGTTCGTATGCGGCAATGCGGCTCTCGATCTCGGGATCGCGAACGCGAGCGTGTCGCAGAGTGTTTAGCTGGTTGACACCGCGGATATTGAGTTCCTGCATTTCGCGGCTGACGGCCCCGGGGTTGTCGAGGTTGAGAACTGGAGAGCCTTCGTTGCGGAACATCACGCCGGAATACTTGGAGGGCAGAAACCCGCTGGACCAACTGGCGGAGCCACCAGGCACGCCTCGGCCCACACAGATCAGTACTACGAACTCGGGGAGGTTTCGATTTTCGCTGCCAAGTCCGTATGAAAGCCAAGAGCCCACGCTGGGCCGGCCTGAGATCGCGGAGCCGGTGTTCATGAGCAACTGGCCGGGCACGTGATTAAACTGGTCGGTGTGCATCGAGCGCACCAAACAGATGTCGTCAGCGATCGAGCCAATGTGAGGCAGCAGATCGGAAAGCTCCATCCCGCACTGCCCGTGCCGACGGAAGGTGCGCGGCGTACCCATGATGCGGGCGGATTCCTTCGCGAGGAAAGCAAAGCGCATGTTTTTGAGCATCGACTCGGGCAGCGACTGGCCGTCAAGTTGGTTGAGCATCGGTTTGGGATCGTAAAGATCCATCTGGCTGGGGCCGCCCTCCAGGTAAATGTAGATGCAGTTTTTTGCGCGTGGCTTGTGATGGGTGCGAAGCGTTCCCGCTTCATCAGAGGCGCCCAGCAGCCCCTCAAGGCCAAGGAGGTTGGACAAGGCCACGCCACCGATGCCGCCGCAGGATTGCATGAGGAATTTCTTCCGACTTAAAGGGGGGAAATCGGGGTTCATTCGCGGGTGATAAATTCGTCAAGGTTAAGGATCAGTCGTGCGGCGGCGACCATCGCACGGCGGGAATCGCCGCCGGCCAATCGTAGTTGGTCGTCATGGTGTGAGCGCATTGAGTGCAGCTCCGCTGGCTGGGGCAGGCGGCCCAGGCAGAGTTCAAAGCCGTGCCGCAGTCTTGCATCGAGGTCCCCGGGAACGGAGCTCAGTCGTTCCGCAAGCTTTTCACTGCACTCAAAGAATACCGGATCATTCAGGAGAGTGAGAGCCTGGAGCGGCGAGTTGGAACGTTCGCGCTGGAGGCAGGCGACGCTCGCATCGGACGCGTCAAAGGTGGTCAGCATCGGATAGGGCACATTGCGTCGCAAATGAATGTACATACCGCGCCGGTAACGTTCCGGTCCGGTGGTCTCCGGCCAGGATCGGTTGCGACCAAAGGCCATCACGAATGCGGGCAGAGGCGGATAAATGCTGGGTCCGCCGATGCGCATGTTGAGCAAGCCGCTGCTTGCAAGAAAGACGTCGCGGACAGTCTCGGCCTCAAGGCGGTGCCTGCCCTGGCGCGCGAGGAGAATGTTGAGTGGATCGCGCTCCAGCAGATCTTCACGTCCATCCGAGGCTTGGCGGTATGTGGCGGATGTGACAATGAAACGGATCAGCTGCTTTCTGCTCCAACCCAAGCGCAGAAACTCTGTTGCGAGGAAGTCCAGCAATTCGGGATGCGAAGGCGGCTCACCAAGGGCGCCAAAGTTGTCCACCGTCGCCACGAGACCGCGGCCGAAGAGATGCTTCCAGACGTGGTTGACCGTGACGCGGGGTGTTAGCGGGTTGGCGGGATCGACAAGCCAGCGCGCGAGGTCGAGTCGGTCGGCCCGGGCGCCGCGGGAGTGCAGCGGGTGGAGCACAGAGGGTGTCCCGGCGCTGACTTCTTCGCCGGGCTGCTGGTAATCACCACGCGTGTGGACCCGTGTCTGCCGCTCGTGGTTGACCAGAATGGGCGCAGCGGTCTTCGGGTGCTCTGGTTTCTTGCCGTGATGCGCCGCAAGTGCTGCGAAGAGAGACTGGCCGCCCGGATCAGCGAACCTCGCCATGTGGCGGGCAAGCGCCATTTTCTGCGTTGTCGTGCGCGAAGCGGGCGGTTGATCGAGGATTGCCAACAGCGGATCTGGAAGCGGGCTGGGGGTAAGCGGCGTTTTTCCCGAGGTGGCAGCGAGGCGGAAGCGCGAGAGCACGCCGACGAGGCGGTGCTCGAGTTCGATAAACAGCGTGGAGCCCTCGGGGAAGTCCTCCGGTGTGCGGAACTCGAAGACGATCACGTGAGACTGGTCGGTCTGGCCGGAAACGCTCCAGCCCGTGGTGTTGTCGCCATCAAGCGCGTGGGATGCCGGACCGGACTTCGATTCGAAATCCGCTCTGGCGGTTGCGAGCTCAAGCTTCCGCTGCTGGCCGTCCGCCGTCCTGAGCGAGGCGGAAAATTCACCCAAGGAAAAGTCGCCTCCCCGACTGCGGCCGGCTTTTTCGCCGAGTTCAGCGAGGGTTTCGAGGCGCAAGCCGGTCACGCCCCTGAGGTTCACTGGCGTCTTAATCAAATAACGAGTGCGGAGCGGATCCCTGACCCCCGTGCTGAAAGACAGGTCCTCGGAGGGCTGTGCGGAGCGTTCTTCGTCCTCGGTGATGGTGGTGATCTGATCCGGGCGCAAAACGTTCCAGCGCTCGGCAGGCAAGCTCAGACCTGCCTCCCACGCGGGCAGGCGGGTTTCGGCAAGGGTGGCGATGTAGGCGGCAAGTGGATCCTCAAGACGGCTGCGCTCCTGCTCCCACGCTTCCAGCTTTCGCTCATACGCTGCCAGTTCGTCGGGTCGAGGCGCATGGACTTCGCGCTCGGCGGTGCTGTTGAAGAAGGCGTAGAGCTGATAAAACTCGCGGTGCGAGATCGGATCATACTTATGAGTGTGGCACTCGGCGCAGCCTATCGTGAGCCCGAGCCAGACGGCGCCTGTGGTGGCGGTTCGATCAACTGCCGCCTTTGTGCGGTCTAGTTCCAAGTCCGCGCCGGCCTCGTCGTTTTTGAGCGAGTTTCGGTGAAAGCCGGTCGCGATCTTTTGCTCCAGCGTGGCTTGCGGCAGGAGGTCGCCGGCCAGTTGCTCGATAGTGAATTGGTCGAAGGGTTGGTCGCGGTTGACGGAGTCGATTACCCAGTCGCGGTATAGATACGCGTAAGGCCGCAGAGTATCGTTGAGGTATCCGGCGCTATCGGCGTATCGGGCCAGATCAAGCCAGTGGCGGCCCCAGCGTTCACCAAAATGCTGGGAAGCGAGCAGTGTATCCACCAACCGCTCGTAGGCGTCAGGCCGGCGATCCTGCTCGAAAGCCTGTAGCATTGCCGGGTCTGGCGGCAGCCCGAGAAGATCAAGGCTGAGACGTCGCAGCAACGTACGCCGGTCAGCCTCTTTGGAAGGCTGAAGGCCCTCATGTTCGAGCCGAGTCCGGATGAAGCAGTCAATCGGATGCGACTCGGCATCCCTTACATTCGGGACCTCCGGTCTGCGAACTGCAGCGAGCGACCAGTGCCGATCCCAAGGTGCGCCCTGATCAACCCAGCGGCGCAGCAGTTCGATTTGGGCGGGCTTAAGCTTTTGGCGGGCCTCCGGGGGTGGCATGGCCTCGTCTGCATGCGGCGAAGTGATGCGCAGGATGAGCTCACTGTCGGCACTTTTGCCCGGCACGACGGCTCTCGCACCGCTGCGTCCCGCGCCGCGCAGACCTTCCGGTGTGTCCAGTCGGAGTTCCGCTTTGCGCTTTGCGGCGTCCGGGCCGTGGCAGTGGAAACAGTTGCTCGAGAGAATCGGCAGGATCTCACGGGAGAAGTTCACTTGCGTCACGGTCTGCGCATGGACCGTGACGACGAACGAAACCAGCATTAGGCTGAGGCGGGCGGGGGGGCGCATGGGGGGCAGCTGTCGAGGTTGGCGCATTTGCAGCGGTTTTCAAGCCTCCTAAGGGGGTAAATCTCACCAGCTTGCAGGCAGGCTGATAACCGGATCAATCCGGGCATTTACCCGAGTCCAGCGCAGTCAAGCCAGGTCGTGAGGGCTGCTTTTTGTGAACGCTGCTTCGATGAAGCAAGACCTGTCGCACAAGCAGACTGGTTCAGGAGCTGCAGCTGAATTGAATCCCTCAAACAAATCCATCAAAGCTTTCGGACTATTTTTTGTGCAATGCATGCTCTTTGAAAAAACGCACGATTAATTCAGCCGCGCCTTTTGGATACTCATGTCCGCCGCGGTGTGTTGCCACCACCATTGGAGAGCCGTTGCTGGATTGGTAGATCAACGCTGACAAAACTCCAGCGCTGCCCCATGAAACCGGATCGCTGGTGCATCGGTTGATTTGTTTGAGCGCTTCGATCGTGGACCATTGCCACTCGGGTTTTACAAGAGGGTCATTCTCGCCAAGGATGTGAAGCACGGGGATTGGATTTCCCGAGGCGCCACGGCGCAGCTTTGCGCTGGCGCAGGGTGCGATCGCAGCAAACACTCCGGGACGTTGTTCTGCGACTAAATAAGTCATGCCGCCGCCGTTGGAGTGGCCAGTGCTGTAGATGCGTGTTTCATCGATCGAAAATTTTCCGCGCAGATCGGCAAGAATCGTGTCGAAAAGCTTGAGATCCCTATCCCTCATGGCCCCTGCTTGAAACTGCCATCCGCTTTTTTTGCCCTCCGGATCCGTCAGCCTTCCCGGAGTTGGAAGCCCTTGAGCATAGACGAAAATGGCCTCGGGCCACATTGTCTCCAGACCCCAGCGTTCGCATCCCGCAGAGGTTCCGCCATGTCCGTGCCAGCCGAAAACCACAGGTGCGGGGGCGACACCAGTGTTTTCAGCCGGTTTGATCACCGCTGTTCGGCGTTCGCCTTCGATAGTCCATTCAATTTGCTGTCGATCTCTGGTTGCCTCTAAACATTCGGACTTATCCGCAAGCAGCGTGATGGCAATTAGGAGAGGGCTGATAATACTTTTCATGGGAATCCATCCGTGTCTTTGCTTACACCGATCTGTGGGATTGGATTCAATGAACACGAGTCCGTTGAGTGATTTGATCTCACGCTTCGCCATAATGAACCTAGCTTCGCAATGTAAATGTTAGGTTAATTCGTGCCATGAAACGACAAACAACGGGGCGAGAGTGAGAGGTGTTTTAAAAGGGGGCCGAAAGTCAACAGTATCAGGCGATTCTTCCGCACGATCTTGAGCGGGATGTCGTGAGTGAGAAGTCTGGATTTCAATCAAAACGAGCCTGGAAATATGGTCTGGACTTGCCATAACACGTTTTTAGATAAAAAATTGAAAAGTTCTGAAACAACGGGTTTCCGGCATCAGCCATCCAAATGAAAATCAGCTTCGCTCTGGTAAAATCTGAATGTGCGTGCGCAGTGCTTGTTCCCACTGATTCTTCCGCTGCTAGCCGGATCGCTGGTCTGGAGCGGAGTGGCCGTCCGCATTCGTTTAGGGAAAATGCATTTCACTGATGAATCCGTTCGAGGATAGCGATGTGACTGCGACGGGGGCGTTCAATTCACTGGAGCAGCCTCCGGATTGCGGAGGTTACGATGCGACGTTGGTGGATCGGAGGCAGCTTTGGGAGGATCACGACCGTCGCGAGCATTGCGACAATTTCGACAATTTCGACAATTTCGACACTAGCTCAATCGGCCGATTGACGAATCGGATTCTTGGGTATGCGGCCAAGGGGAAGGCGAAGGCGCGGGTGGTTTGCGAGGCGTTCGTGCACGGGGCGGGCGGGCAGGGTGTCTGCCAGCCGCCACCTCAAAGGTTGCGACCTGGAGCCGCCTGTTTTTTCGGAGTCACGGAGCCAACTCGCCACTTGTGGCATCAGGCCCGGCGGGAAAACCGTGACTGGTACTATCTCGACAATGCGTATTTTGACACGGTGCGGGGTCGTTTATTTCGCGCTGTTCGTTGTGGGGTGCAGGCAACAGGTTTGGAGCGCCCCGATTGGCGGCGGTTTGCGCGGTTGGGGCTTGAGATCCAACCGTGGAAAAGAACGGGCCGCCATATTTTGGTGGTGGTTCAATCCAATACATACATGAGCGTAGTGGCGGGCAAAGGGTCAGGTTGGTGGGAGAATGCGCTTGCCGAGATTCGGATGCACACAGACCGGCCGATTGTGTTGCGGGGCTGGAGAAGCAACAAGATGGCGCTTGCGAAAACGCTGCGGGAGTCGCTGGTGGATTGCTGGGCGCTCGTGACTTGGTCGAGTGCGGCTGCAAACGAGGCCATCCTCGCCGGGGTGCCGGTGTTTGTTGCTGGAGAATGTGCTGCTTCCAGGATGGGGCTTTCGGATTTCTCGCGGATCGAATTCCCCGTGTATCCAGAGGGCCGCGCTCGATGGGCCGCTGCGTTAGCCGGTCAGCAATGGAGTTTGGACGAGTTTCGAAAAGGCGTTGCATGGAGGGCACTACAGGCGGCCGTGTAATTTATGGGCTGGGGTGATGAAATCATGGTCACGGGTCTGGTCCGGCGTTTGCAGAGGCGAAATCCGCTTCCTGTACGTGTGCTGGATCGACGTGGTCGTCCGCGTTGGAGTTCGATTTGGGATCACAACCCGCGCTTTGCCCCCGCGGATTACGGGGGCAGGGTGCAGACGCTGGTCAACGGTCCGGGGGAGCGCGCGTATATTGCCGGTAGGAACCGGCACGGATGGGTTTGGCGCGAGTGGATTTGTCCGCTGGGGGAAATCCATCTCACGGAGGAAGAGCGCAAATTTGGAGAGCGCCACGCAAACCGCATTTTGCTGGAGCCGTCGATCAAGCCCGAGGCGAGTCCGAACAAGGATTGGGGCTGGGCGCGTTGGTGCCAGCTTTCCAGTGAACTTGCGTCCCGCGGTTATCTCATTTCGCAGTTCGCCTCGCGTCACAGGCCTGCTCTGCCGGGCGCTGAGTTGATCAAAACCAAAAGCTTTCGCCAGGCCTGCGCGGTTATCTCCCTTGCGCGGCTGGCCATCCTGCCTGAGGGGGGATTGCATCACGCTGCCGCTGCATTCGGCACGGCATCAGTTGTGATTTTTGGGGGCTATATTTCACCTGCTCAGACTGGGTATGACCATCAGGTGAACTTTTATCCAGGCGGAGCTCCATGCGGGCGACAAAGTCGTTGCCGGCACTGCGAGCAAGCAATGGATAAAATTTCGGTGGCGCAGGTTTTGAAGGAGGCTGTGGCGCTGCTCAAAGTGATCCAGCTGGATTGAGTCCTGAGCCAAATAACCGTGAGAAAATCGTTCGTGTTTGCGTTATGAAATTTGAAGTTTTTATCGGTTTTGATTCTCGCGAAAGCGCCGCTTACGAGGTTTGCGCAAGGTCGATTCGAAAATATTGTGCGGAACCGCCGAAAATCGCTCCCATCCTCGAGGCTCATTTACGCGGTCTGGGCCTTTACACCCGGCGGCATGAACGCCGTGAGGGGCGTCTCTGGGACGTGATCTCAGACGCCCCGATGTCGACGGAATTTGCAATCACCCGGTTTTTAACGCCCACCTTGAGCACATCGCCATGGGCAGTTTTTTGCGACTGCGATTTTTTGTGGCGTGCGGATATTCGCGAACTGATTGCGCTGGCGGATCCGCGGTATGCGGTGCAGGTGGTGCAGCATGAATACGCGCCGCCGGAGGGAATAAAGATGGACGGACAGTTGCAGCTGAATTACCGGCGTAAAAACTGGTCAAGTTTGGTGCTCTGGAATTGCGGACATCCGGCTCATGCGCAGCTGGCGGGCTGGATCAACACGCGTCCCGGGCGGAATCTGCACGCGTTTGAATGGCTTGAGGATTCCCTCATCGGCGGTCTTCCTGCGGAGTGGAATTGGCTGGAGGGCCACTCGGATTCGTCGATGAATCCGAAGGCGGTTCATTTCACACGGGGCACCCCTGAGATGGACGGATACGGTGACATTCCTTACGCGGAAGAATGGCGCGGCGTGCTGAACGAGGCGTGAGGGTGTGAGGGTGTGAGGGTGTGAGGGTGTGAGGGTGTGAGGGAAAGGTGCCTGTACCGCCCCAGGCTGTGAGCGTGTTCAGTCTTAAATATGTGATGTGATGTCAAAAATGTTCGTCCTCACGGGGAGAGGACGCGGAGGGAGGGCGTGGTATTGCGTGTAGTTCCCTGTGGTTTCGGTAAGCGTCGATTTGATTGTGGTTACAAGACGCTGCTCTCCATCTCGAAGCGGGTTGGGAGCCGATTCAGGGTTGGGGCGGCGTTTCTCTAATTGAGGCGATTGGTGGGTGCGGCCCAGAGGGAAGGGAGCGCGTATGTTGGCTTATCGTGTTAGAGGCATGGTGGTGCTGCTTGCAGCGGCGCAGATGGTGCTGGTTCTCTGGGTGCTTTGGATGCTGCGGGAACACGCCGAGACGTTGATGATGGACCGAGGCATGCTGGGGCTTGGATCCCTCGCGTTTCCTTGGGTGGTGGGCATTGCGTTGGATGCGGTCTGGCGAGGCGTCTCCCGCGTTGGAAACGGGGCAAGCTCTTGGACCGCTGCCGCCGCGCGCTCGGCGATGCCCGCGTTGCTGGCGGCGGCCCAATGGGTGCTCGACGGGCGGTTGTCGTCGGCACTGTGGCATGGGGGCGCGATCTGGTGCGTGGTGTGCGCTGCGCTGTGGTTGTCCCACCGGATGGGGCCTGCCATTCTCCAGCGTCTCTGTTTTGATGGGCCGCACCGTCACCGAGCCCTTTTGGTGGGTACGCAAGCGGCGGTCAATCGTCTTGCGCCGGTGCTGGGCGCGCAGAATCTTTTGGGTATCCATCCTGTGGGCTGGATCGGCCAAAATGATTCCGGTAACACGCAGGCAAGCGTTCCGTTCAAGGGCAGTCTGGATCAGTTGGAGGCAATTTTGAAAGTGGGCGATGTACACCAAGTGGTCGTGTCAACGTCGATGGCGGGCGCCTCCGCGGTCGGGGAGATCGTGCGGACTTGCGAAAGGCACGGGGTGCGTCTGTTTTTTGCGCAGGACATCCACGACGGATTGGATGACGGATTGGACGATGGACTGCACTGGGAAGCAGCCGATCGTTGGCGCTTCGGCGCTCTTCTAAATGAGCCCTTGCAAAGCCCGTTTAACCGGCTCGCAAAAAGGTGCGTGGACGCATTGGTTTCAAGCGCAGCACTGCTCTTCGGGGTGCTGCCACTCGCGTGCGTTGTTTGGGTGATCCAAAGAATCCAGTCGCCCGGCCCGGTGTTTTACAGGCAGACCCGGCACGGAATTCAAAACACGCCGTTTTCGATCTGGAAATTCCGAACAATGCACTGCGGCAATGTAGCGGCCTCGGTGCAGGCCACCCGCGGTGATGCGCGCGTGTTTCCCTTTGGAAGATGGATGCGCAAACACAGCATCGATGAGCTGCCACAGTTTATCAATGTGCTGCTCGGACACATGAGCGTGGTCGGGCCACGGCCTCATTTGATAGAGCATAACCACAAGTTTGCACTCGGCGAACAGCGCTACCATTATCGGAGTTTCGTGAAGCCAGGCATCACCGGTCTTGCCCAGGTGAACGGGTGCAGGGGCGAGGTGTCATGCGAGGAAGATCTGCGGCGTCGAGTTTTCTGGGATCTAAAATACGTGGAGTCCTGGTCGCTTGGAATGGATTTGGGCCTGATCATTCGGACGGTGAAGGTCGTGTTTCATCCGCCGGAAACCGCGTACTGAGCGGGTAGTGTGAAGATGGATTGACGGACTATGGAATTCCAGCGGGTTCGTCCCGGATGAATCACAAAAAAGAGAGGCGCAAAAGGTTTTCCAGGGCGCTCGCAAGGCCTCGCTCCTTCGAGAATCCCCGGGACCGCGCAGCCCCGGCGTGCGTGCACGCAGATCGCATACACCATGTGGCGTATTCGCTAAACGTCTAAAGCGTTGCGATCCATCTGATTTGGCGACAAGTGAGCGCAGCTGCGGGTGCGCCATCAGTGCGAGAAATTACTCGGGTTTCAAATGCTTTTTGAAGAAACTCAGCACCGGCTCGCGCAAATCCCGTTGTTTGGGTTGAAGGTGAAAACTGTGCGGAGCGCCTTCGATGATGATGAGTTCGGAGGACACTCCTCGTTTTTTCGCCTCTGCATTCAGCTGGATGGATTGTTCGAGCGGCGTGGTCGTGTCGGCGGTGCCGTGCAGGATCAACATGGGGGGATCATCCGCTGAAAGATGTTTGATCGGCAGCGCGCTGTCCCAAAGTTCCGGAGCTTCCGCGAGCGGTTTGGCAAACATCGGTAGGCTTGAATAGGATTTGGCGGGTACACTGCCTTCCCAAGTCGATGCGCAGTGCGGGTACAAGGGAACCGCAGCTTGAATGCGGCACGAAAATTCTGAATCCTGCGGCGGATCGATCCCGACTTCCGGACCGCTCACCGCCAGAAGCGCCGTGAGATGTCCTCCGGCCGATCCTCCGATTGCGCCAATGTGGGATACATCAATCTGGTACTGGTTCGCGTTTTTGCGCAGCCACCGTACCGCGCGTTTAACCTCCTGAATGTTGGCGGGGAATGTGGGCGATCCAGACTTGGCGAGTTGGTAGTTAACCGACATGCACACGTAGCCGTTGTCGGCGAGAGTCGTGCCTATGTTGATTTCACGCGCAGCTCCTTTGTCTCCGCCCGTCCACCCACCTCCGTGGATAATCACGATCCCAGGATACGTCTTTCCCGGCTCGAACTCAGGGGGCAAGTACAAGTCCGCCTTTTCGGCGCTTTCTGCATCCAAGTAACTGATGTCTTTTTCGATTCGAACTTCTTTTCCAAAGCACGGGGCGAAAGTGCAGAGCGTCAGAGCAAGGTAAAGTAATTTGGAGGTCATAGGTTGATCTTCGGCTCTGATCACTCGTTGCTTGTATTGCTAAAATTGGCCTTTGGCATTGCCCCTCTCGGAAGTCCCAAAAAAAGCCACATGAAAAACCCGAACAAGAAACCACCAAGCGCCCATATGGGTATCCTCTGAAGGGCGAAAGTCCACGGGGATTGGACATCTTTGCTTGTCAAGGCCGGCAGCAAACTGGTCACCAGCCACATTAGCACACCCCAAGCGGCCCCGGCCCATATCCATTTTTTAGTCGAAGCGGCTTTTGGAATCGGCGGCGGGCCGTCCGTCAATCGGTACAGCGGCGGTAAAGGCTTTTTGCGGAAATGCAGATAATAAGGAAGCGCCCACACCGGGAAGGTGACCAAGAGAACGAGCATCGAAAAAACATTCCGCAGAAGCGGCATTGGTTGCTCGCAGTGTGGGCAACTCGCTCCTCGCCACAGTCCGAATCCTTTTGCGATACGTCCGAGGCACATTTCACCGCAGGACGGACACGGAACATACTGCCGATCGGTTAAGGGACCTTCGCATCCCTTGCAGAACAGAAGCGTTGTTGGCAGGCGCTGTCCCAAGACAATCTCGTTGAAAACCAGCCCGGGATTTAAGACCCAGTGTAAAATCAGCGGGTGAGGGAGAGCCCACTTCCGAAAACTGTCTCCCCTGCACCTTGGGCATTTGTGGGTCTGTAGACTCATCCTGGACCAAACTATCTGGCTCGATTGTGTGGATCAATTTGCATTTGAGGCGCTGACAACTTTGTGGCAGTCGCAAGTTTGTTTGCCAACTTTAGAAACCATGCTTCAAACCACTGGCGTGATAATCGAGCTCTCCTGCCACCTTAGTGTTTCTTTTTAGCGACTGGGATCAGGCATTCGTTGCGGCAAAACCAAGCTGGAATCCAAGGCGGGTCGTAGTATGCGAATTCGGCTGAGCCGACTGATTTCCACTCGGTCTGTTCAAGGGCACCCTCGAGCTTTTGCACCATACTCTCCAAGTAGGGCCGAGCGCGTTTGGTTCCGATGGGCATGACGGCAAAGGTTCCCTGCGGCCTCTCACTGACCTGCACCATTTTGTCGGAGGGCGAGGGCACCGCGCCGACGCTCATTTCCGGAGGCATCACAAAGGACATGCGTTCGGTGTCGTTTGTGCCGCGGAAAAAAACAGGTGTCGTCATCGGGATCTTGGCGCCGGTGGCGTTGGTTCCCGTGATGAATTTGAAGAGGCGGCCGAAGCTGCCATCTCGGCCGTTGCGTTCGGGCTTGGTGGGCGTCTCCACGAGCACCATCTCCGCATAGTCTCGGATCTCGAAGCGGACAGGCTCTTTCACTTTCTCTTTCACCGTGTAGGCGGGAGTTTTGTACCCTGCACGCGTGGCCGCGCACGCAGCCCAGAGAAGCGGGATTGCGCAGACCATCGCGCAGAGAATCCATTTTGAAGCAGCTTGCATGTCGGTAACTGTAGCATGGACGGGGGGGATTGGTAAGGCTTACCCTCGGCCCCCAGCATCAATCCCATTCCCGCTACCATCCCCCCTATGAATACGACTACGCTCACTCGGCGGTCCTTCCTTGCTGCAGCTGCCTCCGCCGCCCTGCTACCCCGAATGGCGCCGGCCGCCGCCCCGTCGCCTGCGGCCGCTGCTCCAATCGCAATTGGAATCGACAACTTTGCGGTTCGCGCATTTGGCTGGAAGGCGTCCGAGCTTATTCAGTACGCCGCGGGCTTGAAGCTGGATACGCTTTTTCTTTCGGACTTGGAGTGTTTGCCATCGCTCGAGGAGGTGGCGCTCAAGGAGGTGAAGGCGGAGGCCGCCGCTGCAGGACTGGCGTTGTATCTGGGTTCTTGGAGCATTTGCCCGAGCTCCGTTCGATTTAAACCGAAGTGGGGGTCCGCCGAAGAACATTTGATCACGGGAATCCGCGTGGCCAAGGCGCTTGGATCACCCGTGTTTCGCGTGATCCTCGGTGCGTCGGATGATCGCAAAACCGAGGGCGGAATCAACGCGCGGATCGCTGACACCGTGAAAGTTTTGAAGGCAGTGCGAGGGCGGGTGCTGGATTCCGGCATCAAAATCGCGGTGGAGAATCACTCAGGTGACATGCATTCCTGGGAGTTGGCGAGGCTGGTGGAGGAGGCGGGAGCGGATTTTGTCGGGGTGAATATTGATTCTGGAAATGCTGCTTGGACGCTCGAGGACCCGCTGCAGGTGCTCGAAAATCTTGGTAAATACACGGTCTGTTCGAGCCTGCGGGATGACATGATTTGGAGCACCCCCGAGGGAGCATCCATCCAGTGGACGGCAATCGGCGACGGCCTGGTTGACTGGAAAAAGTTTGTGGAGCGCTGGCGGCATTTCTGTCCGCGCGTGCCCTTTCAAATTGAAACGATTTCGGGCTTTGCGCGTTCATTTCCCTACAAGAGCGAGGCGTTCTGGAAGGATTACGACAAGCGGCCTGAGCAGCTCGCCAAGTTTGAAGCGCTCGCGGCCCGCGGTCGGCCGATGGAGAGCTTCAAAGTGCCGGAAGGCATGGACAAAAAGGAAGCGGAGCGCGCGTTTCAAAAGGCCGAGGTGGAACGCAGCGTCGCTTTTTGTCGCGGGGAGCTAGGGCTCGGGGTGCGCAAAGCGTAGTAGCTTCGTGCCGCTGAATTGATTTTATTTATGAGAAGAACGGATATTCGGATTGTCTCGGCGCGTTGGTACGGGTTGCCCGTGTTCACCCGCGTGCCATTAAAGTTCGGCACGGGCGTGGTGACCGAGGCGGTTTGCGCAAGGGTCTGCCTCGAGGTCGAAACGGCTGACGGTCGCCGGGTGGAAGGATGGGGGGAGACACCTCTGAGCGTCCAATGGGTCTGGCCCTCGCCCGAGTCGTACGAACATCGCATGGGAGTGGTGGAGGCTTTTTGCAACAAGTTGACCGAGGCTTACGCGCGGTTCGAAGCCAAGGGGCATGCTTTTGAGATCGGGTACCGTTTTCTCGAGGAGGCGCTGCCTGGGCTTTGCGCGGAGTTTAACGCCGCTCAACCCGAGTCGCTTCGGTTGCCAACGCTAGCGGGGATTGTTTGCGCGTCGCCCTTCGATATCGCGCTACACGACGCTTATGGGGTTGCGAACGGTGTGCCGGTTTATTCCACCTACTGCAGTCCGTGGATGGAGCGGGATCTTTCGCATTACTTGACGCCGGCTGCGGATGCCGCGGACGTGGATTTCAAGGGGCGTTATCCCGCGGATTATTTCAGGGCTGTTCCCGAAAAGCGTCTACTGGCTTGGCATCTTGTGGGCGGGTTGGACCCATTGGTGGAGGGTGACCCCGGGTCAGAAACGCGTCCGGACGAGTATCCGCTGACCTTGGGGGAATGGATTGCCAAGGACGGCCTCGAGGCGTTGAAGGTTAAGCTGCGGGGCAATGACGAGGAATGGGACTTCGAGAGGCTCAAGCGGGTGAGCGAGCTTGGTTTGAAGGAGGGCGTCCGCCTTTTTACGGCGGACTTCAACTGCACGGTGACGGATCCGGAATACGTGAACCGGATTCTGGACCGGGTCAAAACCGAGGTGCCCGAGCTTTGGTCCCGTCTCGGGTACGTGGAGCAACCCTTCCCGTACGAGTTGGAGGAGCACCCTATCGACGTGCATTCAGTGAGCAGGCGGGTACCGCTTTTTCTGGAT
Organism: Chthoniobacteraceae bacterium; assembly: GCA_044370935.1. GTDB lineage: Bacteria > Verrucomicrobiota > Verrucomicrobiia > Chthoniobacterales > Chthoniobacteraceae > Chth-196. Next base: position 23,823 of record JBILUQ010000001.1, on the reverse strand, counting down.
GAAAGCGCACACGACTGGCGTTTTGTGCGCCTCGGGCGGGAGTTGGGCTGGAACGGTGTGGCGTTGAAGACCTGCAAGACGCAGACGGGCGCGTTGTTGAGCCTCTGCTGGGCCAAAGCCCATGGGATGGGGATCATGGTGCAGGATTTATCAAACCCAATGCTCGCTCAGATCCCTCATCTGCTTCTGGCCTCGCATGCCCCGACGCTGGCGGGCGTGGAAACCAACGGGATGCAGTTTTACCCAAAAGCCTCCGAGATCGAGGCTCGGGTGCATCCGGGAATCTACTCTAGGATCGACGGACACGTCGGCTTGGGAACCATCGGCGGGCCGGGATTCGGGTATAAACTTGCGGACATTGGGCGTCCGCTTCCTGCGCCGCGCTGTTCGGTGAGCTGAGCGGTTCAGTCTGAGATTGGAATGGCGAGATTGCCGAAATGTTTCCGGTTTGACACTGCTTTGACACGCTGCGGGGCGAACGTAAGAAGTGAAACGGGACGGTTATTTCGTTGCCGCTCTGATTCCAGTGCAGTTTGCAGCTAAATTTTCCACCGATCCCAACCGTCAAAATGTGCCCAAGAACACGTATTGAGCGCCTTTGCCCTGCCGCCGGTCTCCACCGTTTCGGGGGTGCGGTTGCGCATTTGTTCCTTGCGTAAATGGGTGGTTTCTAAATTCTGACCCTCACAGATGACCCCGCAGACGCATCCATTTTTAGTGCCCGCTACCGCTTCCCGCCGCAACGAGAAGTGGGCGTTCGCCGTTTTCCGACTCGCGACATACGCGATTGTGGCTGCCGCGACCTTGATGTTTGCGGTGATTTTTGTGAAGGGGGCGCCGACGGTTTTCTCCTCTCGTTTCCCTTTTGTGAATACCAAGTTTTTATCCGCCTCTCCGGAAACGCTGCACGTTTTCCAGTGGGAGGGGAGTACGCTTCAGATGGGGGACAAGGAGTACCGTGCTTTTCTGGCTGAAAAGGGCAATCCCAACGTGACGGATGAAAATTACGTCTACAGCGCGGGCGGAATTTTTCCCTGCATCGTTGGAACCATGCTCCTCGTGGTGGGCTCGATAGCCATCGCGCTTTTCATAGGAATCAGCAGCGCGATTTTTCTCAACGAATACAGCCGCGGTGGAGCAAAGGTTGATCTCCTGAGGCTCGCCGTGCTGAACCTTGCAGGGGTGCCTTCAATTGTTTTCGGGCTTTTCGGCTTCGGGCTTTTTGTGCTCTTCGCACCTGTCTTCTCTAAAATGGCGGATCCCGCAGTCCTGTCGGTGCCTCTTGGCATTGGATACCTCAACTTTTCGGGGTGGGGGGTTTCGTTGATGTCGGGGTGGGTGACTCTCGCGTTCATGGTGGTGCCAGTGGTGATCACTGCGAGCGAGGAGTCGCTGAAGGCGGTTCCGAGGGGGTTTCGAGACGGTTCTCTTGCACTGGGTGCCACGCAATGGGAGGCGATTCGCACAAATGTGCTGCCGTACGCCATGCCGGGCATCCTGACGTCCTCCATCCTTGGAATTGCGCGCGTGGCCGGTGAAACCGCACCGATCATGTTCACCGCCGCCTATGTGGTTCGAGACCGCTTGCCTTGGGAGGTTGAACGTTTCATGGATTTCTTTTCGCAGGGGGTGATGGCGCTGCCGTACCACATTTACGTGGTATCCTCCAAGATCCCCCAGAACGAGTACACCGAGCGAGTCCAGTTCGGCACGGCATTTGTATTTTTGTCGGTGGTGTTCTTGATCACACTTACCTCGGTGATTTTACGAATCCGCATCAGAGCCAAGTACCGCTGGTAATCCCATATGTCGTCCCAACTCCAAACCGCCGCGATCACGTCGGAGGCTCCCAGTCTTCCAATGGCGGTTCCCACTCCGCTGCGGGAAAGCCGATCATTGAGGTGCAGAATCTGGATTTCCTCTACGGGCAAACCAAGGCGCTGTTCAATATTTCGCTGACCATCCCCGAAAAGCAGGTCACCGCGTTCATCGGCCCATCAGGATGCGGAAAGTCGACGCTGCTGCGCTGCTTCAACCGGATGAACGATCTCATCGAGGGGGCGTCTATTGGAGCCGGCAATATCCGCATCCAGGGGATTGATATTCACGACCCCAGCGTGGATGTGATCTCCCTGCGGCGGCAGGTGGGAATGGTCTTTCAAAAGTCCAATCCCTTTCCAAAAACTATCTATCAAAATATCTCCTACGGCCTGGAGCTGCAGGGGGTGAAAGACAAGAAGCGGTTGGATGAAGTAGTGGAGCGTAGCCTGCGGGGCGCCGCGCTTTGGGAGGAGGTCAAGGACCGGCTGCACACGAGCGCGCTCGGCCTCTCCGGTGGGCAGCAGCAGAGACTCTGCATCGCGCGGACGATTGCAGTCGAACCCAAGGTGATCCTCATGGACGAACCCTGTTCTGCGCTGGACCCTATCGCCACGGGAAAAGTTGAAGAACTCATTCAAAACTTGAAGCGGGACTACACCATCGTCATCGTGACCCACAGCATGCAGCAGGCGGGCCGATGCTCAGACCAGACCGCTTTCTTCTACCTCGGCCGTCTGGTTGAAATCGACGCCACGCAGAAAGTTTTCACCCAGCCTGCAAATCAGCAGACCGAAGATTACATCACAGGACGCTTCGGCTAAAAACTTACCCTTGTCCTTCTACCGACTAAAAAATCCATGAGCGTATACTGGGAGCAACATCTGGCCGATATTCGTGAGCAATTGCTTGTGATGAGCAGCCTCACTGAACGGAATTTGGGTCAGGCGACCCAGGCACTGCTGAACCGCGATGACCAGCTGGCCAACCTTGTCGAGGCCGAGGATTCGGAGGTCGACCAGTTGGAGAAAGGGATCGACGAAAAAGTCATTATCTACATTTCCACTCATGGTCCGATGGCAAAGGACTGCAGGTTCCTGATCACGGCATCTAAGATCGCGAGCGAATTGGAGCGGATTGCTGATCAGGCCACGACCATCGCAAGGCGGGCTCGGGACCTGAGTCGCGTGCCTGAGATGCCCTCGCTTGCCGGAATCCCGCGGATGGCGGAGGAGGTTCAGGCAATGCTCCGCCAAAGCATCAAGTCGTTTGTGGAGCGCGACACGGATTTGGCGCTGGAGGTGATCGGGCGGGACCGGTTGGTGGATGCGGAATACAAGGAAGCGGCACACGATGTGGAGGTCGGGATTGTGAAGGATCCCAGAACGACTGCGCGTGCCCTGCATCTGTTGACTGTTGCAAAGGCTTTGGAGCGCGCAGGGGATCACGCGACCAACATTGCCGAAGAGGTTTTCTACCTCTACAAGGGTGAAGACATCCGGCACTCGAACATCACCAAGAAATCCTCAAACCAATAGCGGTGAACAGCGTCTGGAGATTCACTTGCTGCTGCCGTTGAATCGCTCAATCAATCCCTTTGGCCCCCGTGCGGCTTGCCCTGTGGACGGAGTTGGCGGTATAAAATCGCCCATAGTGCGAGTAGCATCAGGAAACTTGACCACACTAGCACAAGGGTGTTCCAGACGTAGACGCTGACTCTGAACCCTCCGATGTATTTTTCCGGACTGAAGAACACATTCACCGGCTTGTCTCGCCGGTAGTCGTTCTGTTCGGATTCGGCTTTGTAGACCAGCTCGCCTACTTTCTGATTCGTGTAGCGGTGCTGTGCGCTGATGCGCTTGCCGGTCGTAGCGAGTCCGCTGTCGTGGAGGTTCATCCCGTTTAGAATTTTGTCCACCGCACCAACCCTTCGGTCCATATCGCGGCCAGAGTCGGTTTTAAGCACGCTTACGTCCACCAGCGCCTGCTTGAGGTCTGCGAAACGGCGTTCCTCCGCCGCGGAGCGATCCTTCTTTTTTGCGAGACGATCAATCTGTGCCTGCAGCGCATCCTGCCGGCGGGTGAGCGGGTTGAGCTTGGCTTGGGCCGCAATGAGCGCCTCGTAGCTGTAGTGCGTCGCGACGAGGCGCGATATTGCGGGGATGCGAAGCTTTCGGTCCGCTTGCTCGCGCGCCTCGGGGTCGGGTTGTTTGGGGTCGGGGTTGAGGGCAAACCAGCGCTGCAAGGTGTAGAGCAGGTCCGGGTCGCGGTTCATTTCCTCGTACTTCACGAGGGCGCCTCCGAAGATAAGCTGGGGAATTAAGACCAGCGGTACGAAGTTCGCCGCCATTTTGCTGGAGGTCGCAAGCGATGAAATCAACAGTCCAAGTGAGAGTCCGCTCATCGCTGTGATGAACATGAAAAACCAGTAGGGAAAGAACATGCCTTTCACTTCCAGAATCGAGTTTCCCACGAGGATAAAAAGGGCGCACTGGATCGCGCAGAACAGCGCCAGCGAGCCGAGTTTTGCGATAATGTAAAACGGCAGGCGGACTGCGAGGTTTCTCTCTCGGCTCAGCAGAACGCGGTCGCGAATGATGTCGTCGACGCTGCTCACGAGCGCCAAAAACATCGACACCAGCAGCGAGATGAAGATGTAGGTTGGAATGTGAAACGCGCTCGCGAAATCGTAGCTGCCAGACTCGTCTTTGGTGAAGTATAGCGCCCACCCGATGATCGCCGCCAGGCCCGGCGGGACGACGAGTGTTAGCGCAAGGTTTCCGACGTTACGCAGTTTTGAAGTAAATGCCCGCTTCCAGAGCGTTCGCAGTTGAGTCCACTCCTCGCGTATTCGAAGTCGGCGCTGCTGCGCGGTTGGAAGCGGAGGGGGCGTCGGAGGCACCGGCACCTCGCGCACGTTGACCTGCTTCATTTCTTGAAGCAGACGGAAGCGGTCGTACTTGTCGCGCCAGTAATCGGGCGAAAAGCGCCGGGCCGGCACGAGCTGACCGCGATTGTTCTCCTCGTAGATGATGTCTCCGCTTAGGTCGCGTAGCGGCGACTCAAGTACATCGAAAATAAACTCTGGCCGCGTAGTCCCGCACGCAGGACAACCGCCGAGTTCGGTGCCGAAGTGGTTTTCGTGCTCCGCCTCCGCAAAGTAAGTGAGCATTTCCTCCGGCGTTCCGAAGAATGCGAGCCTGCCCCCTTTGTCGAGCAGAAGAGCCTTTGAAAACATCTTGAAGAGCTTGGAGGTCGGCTGATGCAGCGTCACCAGAACGATCTTGTTGTGCGAAATCGCACGTAGGATCTCCATCACGTGTTCGGAGTCTTTCGAGGAAAGCCCGCTTGTGGGCTCGTCGATCAGAAACACATCAGCTGAGGATAACATGTCCAAACCGATGTTGAGCCTCTTGCGCTCGCCGCCTGAGAGCAGTTTTTTCACCGCGCTTCCCACAAGCGAGTCGCGCCGCTCCGCCAGCCCGAGTTCCGCGAGCTTGCTCTCCACCCGCCGTGCGCGGTCTCGCTTCGAAAGGTGAGGGGAACGGATCGCCGCGGCAAACTCCATATTTTCCTCGATGGTCAGGTGATCGTCAAATGCGTCGTCCTGCGGGATGTAAGCGACGAAGCTCTTGAGCGTGTCCAAGGTCGAGTAGAGAGATTGCGAATTCAGCAGCACCTGTCCCTCCGAGGGATGCAACTGGCCAGCAATCGCGCGGAGCAGTGTTGATTTCCCTGATCCGCTCGCGCCCATCACGCAAAGGAGTTCCCCGCGGTTGACGCTGAACGAAACACCGTCCAGCGCGGTGAGCCTTTTGCGGTATGAAACCCGCAGATCGCGCACCTCGAGCGTCGAAATCAAGTTGCGGTCTTCCTCGATGATGCGTTCGGAAAAATTGCAGCGTAGCACCTGCCCGGCATCCAGACGGATCGTCGCACCGTCCTCTAGGGCGCAAGTTCCCCCTACCGATAGCGCTGTTTCGCCGATGTGCAGCGGCCGGTCCGAATGCAAAATTTCGGCGGTCCCAACGCGGTGGTCGTAGTCGCAGAGAATGCGCAGGAGTACTTCGCCGGCCGTGCCCGGGGACAAGAGGATGTCATCCACATCCAGCAGCGACGGATTATTGGATACAAGATAGCTCGTCTTGTAGGGTTTCAGCTGGAAGCGGCCCCCGAGGGCGCGGGCACGACGCCTTAGATCGCTCAGCGGCAATTCGGAGTCGTTGTCGAAAACAATGCGGTCATCGAGCGTTGCCTCGACCTGGGTGTTGGCCGCGAGCTTGACGCCGTTGATGCGAGCGGTGGTGTTTTTGATCGCGCGCACCTGCACCTTGAGTCCGAAGCGGACTTCGATTGCGCTGTCTCGGGATTTTTCCTTCTGCAGCTCCACCTCATCGTTGTCGTCGAGCGCGAGGAAAATCAGCGTGAGCGAAACATTCTTCTTCGCGTTGAAATAATAAGTGAGCTCCTGGTAGTTGAGAACCTGTTCGCCGAGCAGAATGCGTTGGCCCGAGTAAATGCGGCAGAAATCTCCCGCCTTCAGCGGCCGGCCTTTGACGACGATGTTGCTAACCGAAAGATTTTTTAACAGAAGCAACTCGTGGTAGCGGAAGGCCAGCATGCGTTCCTTGTCGTGGAGGCTGCGCAAACCAACGTCTGCGTCACCTCCGGACGCGCCGAAGCTCACGCATTCCAGCGGTGAGTTCCCGCTCTGGTACAAAGTCGGATCGGGGGTGTCGCTGGAGCTGAGCTGATAGACGATGTCGATGGCCTGGGCCGCCATCCCCAGCTGCGTCATGAAAGAGTAAAACTCCACAAGTTGCTGTCGGTCCATGCCGGCCCGCGCGATCAGGTCGTAGAGTTGCACCCCGAGCATGATCTTCTGGTCAGTGTTGAGCTGGGTCGCCAGCTTCTGCGCCATTTCACCCAGGTCGTGCTGTTCCTGGAGTGCGTGCCTGAAGAGAAGGCGGAGTTCGGAATAGACGGCTTCTGGAAAATCGTGGCGCAAAAATCCAAGTGATGAATCGATCTCTTCCTCCAGCACCTGCGCGCCGCCCCGCGAGAAGGCTGCCAGCACCTGGATGAGGAGGGGAAGCAGGTTGGGGCTTTCGGTGACGGTGCGCGGCCGGCGTGCAAGCCGTCGGGCCGCGTACCGCAGGTTGTGCCACCCGCGGTGGATCAGGGGAACCCGCATCCACGCGCGCTTGGCCTGCGTACGGACCTCTCTAAGAAGGCTCTCTGCTATGCGTGACATGCGTTTGGCGGCGGAAAAGGGGCGGATGGGGACGGCTACGGGGGAAGGTGGTCTTTGGCGGGAGCTTTGAGGGAGTGCGGCACGTTAGTCCAGAGGCTGAATATTGTCGACGGGCAGCTTGATGACTCGGCGTTCTGCCTTTGTCTTTGGCATGGGTAGCGAGTGAAAGTGGATTCGGCGCGCAAATAACTCTTGGGGTGTTGCCGATCAGTGCAAAGATGCTACATTGAGGGGGCGGGGCTCTTGTCACCGTTTCTCCACTTTAAATCCAAAAGCATTCTTATGCCCGAGCCCGAAAACCGCAGCACCCCACCCCGCCAGCGTCCCAACCAAAATGGCGACCCTCAATTTAACTGGCGTGCTCTTCTGCTCTTGGCGCTATCAGGCGCACTCCTCGCCGGTTTTCTTGTCTATCGCGCGCCGGGAGGCAATGTGCGTGAAATTCCATTTTCACAGTTCAGGGCGGCTGCGGAGAAGCACTGGGTGGATGCATCCCGGCCCTTGGAGCTGGTAAGCGAACCCGGAAATCTCAACGACTACCTCAGGGGGTGGTCTCGGCTCAATGAGGCGGGGCCGGTTGAGCACTTCTCGACGCAGGTGAATCTTCAGTTCAATACCGATCTGAGGGAGTTTTTAGAGGCGAACGGCTTGGAGGCAAATCCTCGGACCGAGACCAACCTGATGGCATCCACGCTTCTTGGGTTCCTTCCAATCGGCATGTTCTTATTGGTGCTCTATTTTCTTTTCCGGCAGCAGATCCGTAGCGCGGGCCGCGGGGCACTGAATTTCGGCAAGTCCAAGGCGCGAATGATGAGCCGCGAGAAGAACAGGGTCACCTTCAAGGACGTTGCAGGCGTCGAGGAAGCCAAGGAAGAGGTGCAGGAAATTGTGGAGTTTCTGAAGGATCCAAAGCGGTTCCAGAAACTGGGCGGTCACATTCCAAAGGGTGTCCTCATGGTGGGGTCTCCGGGGACTGGCAAGACGCTGCTGGCGCGGGCGATTGCGGGCGAGGCGGATGTTCCGTTCTTTTCCATTTCCGGCTCGGATTTTGTGGAGATGTTCGTGGGAGTCGGTGCGAGCCGTGTTCGCGACATGTTCGAGCAGGGCAAAAAGAACGCACCCTGCTTAATTTTTATTGATGAAATTGACGCAGTCGGCCGCCATCGTGGACACGGTCTGGGCGGAGGGCATGATGAGCGCGAGCAGACCCTGAATGCGCTCTTGGTGGAAATGGACGGATTCGACACTCAGGAAGGCGTCATTATCATCGCCGCGACAAACCGCCCGGATGTGCTCGATCCAGCCCTGTTGCGCCCAGGTCGATTTGATCGCCAGATCACGGTGGCGCTGCCGGATGTGAAGGGGCGCGAAGAAATCCTGAAGGTGCACGCCAAGAAGGTGAAGATCGCTGAGGGCGTGGACCTCGGATTGATTGCGCGTGGCACTCCTGGTTACTCTGGGGCGGAGCTAGCGAATGTGATGAACGAGGCCGCGTTGATGGCGGCGCGGCGTGGGTTGAAGGCGATTACCAAGCAGGAGCTCGAGGAAGCGCGCGACAAGGTGCGCTGGGGTAAGGAGCGGCGTTCTTTGGCGATGAGCGATAAGGAAAAAGAGAACACCGCATACCATGAGGCGGGGCATGCGCTTTTGGGTTTGCTACTTCCGAACACGGATCCCCTCCACAAGGTGACCATCATTCCTCGTGGGCCGTCCCTTGGGTCCACCATGTATCTTCCCACCGAAGATAAGTACACCCAACGCAAAAACGAACTGCTCGATCGGCTGATTATGATCATGGGTGGGCGGGTGGCGGAGGAGTTGATTTTTGGCGACGTGACCAACGGGGCGAGGGGTGACATCAAGCAGGCGACGGATATATCGCGGCGCATGGTGTGCGAATGGGGTATGAGCGATAAGATGGGGATGGTCGAGTACGGGGAGCACGAGGATTACGTCTTTTTGGGGCGCGACATCTCGCGCAACCGGAACTATTCAGAAGCGACCGCACAGGAGATTGATCAGGAAGTGCACGCACTTTGCGAAAACGCGCACAACGTTGCGAAGGATCTTCTCTCTAAGAACCGCTCGACTCTGGAGGCCATTGCAAAGGCGCTTCTTGAGTACGAGACATTGGACGGGAGTCATATCCGCGAGATCCTGCAATTTGGGAGCATCCAAAATCCCCCGATTAGCCCGGAACCTCCCTCGTCAACTCCGCCGCCTCTCAAACCTCGGCAGGCTTCTGAAAAGCCCGCTGCCGCTCCGGGATTTCCGCCTGAGTTCTCAGGTGCACCCGCTTAAGGAGCGGTGCTGGGGTTCATTTTGGGAGAGCGAAAGCCAGACATTGGAGCGGCGCTTTGAGAATCGCTCCTGAGAATGCGTTTTCTGGCAGATCTCCTTGAATGGATTGAGAAATAACGGGGCTGTTCTAGCGTCGGAGGAAGAAAGGAGGCGCCCTCAGAGGGGATGAAAGATTGAAGGTTCTCGATTGTTGTTTATCTGCAGACCTACCCTCGAGCGACTGCTGCCCGAGGATAGAGACTTTCCTAGGGAAGAATCCACGCCTGTGAGGGGCCGTTTTGACGGGAAGCAAAAAAAGACGGCGAAGCGAGCGCTGTCTCCTTGTGGCGGTGCACTGGCCCCTTGACTTGGGCCAGCTGTCATTTCGGTCAGGACATCATTCCGCCAGTTTGCGGAGGCGCGAGGGCTTGCCCTTGTGGGCCATCGTGTAGAAAAGATCTAGGATTTTCCGGACTTCCTGCCAACGGAGAGCGAGTTTTGCGAAAAATACCACCTGTCTGCGGAGCTCAGGTCCGAGAGACTCAGGGAGCTCAAGGGCATCCTCTGTGGTGCGCATCTTGCCGCCATTTATGGTCTCAATATGGACGCAAGGCTCGAAGCGGGGTGGGATTTGGTCCTTAAGGTAGGCTGTGAGCATGTCACTCTGATACTCATCCGGTAGGCATTCGAGAATTTTGCCGATTGTCGAGGAGTCAGGAGTGGATTTGCCACTGAGCCAGCGCGAAACGTTCGCAGGATCAGTGCCGAGGCGATTCGCAAAGCTTTGCTGAGTCCAGCCTTGCTGCGAAATGATCTCGTTGAGCGATATTCTGAATCGATGCATATTGTGCGGGTTTCGTTGATCTTTGGTATGGGGGCTTCTATTCGGATCAGCAAGGTCAAGGGATATGCGTTTTCGCAACCGGTAACTATGTCGGCCGTCAATAACGGAATAGCTGAGGGAAAGGTCAGGTCAGGTTACTTTTGGACAAAAATATTAGCGATCAGCTCCTAGAGCTTCTCTTGTCGCCGCTCAAAGTGACGAAACAAAGACTGCGTGTGGAAGACTCGGTTTACAATATCTTTACATTAAAAATTTTTATCTGGCAACTCTGAGCTTGAAAAGGAGCGTGTGCATAGACCCTCGGACATGCGAATGGCCCGTTTGCTCACCCTTTCACTGGCGGTAAGTCTCAACCTAATGGGGCTTGCCTCGATCGCTCAATTGCCGGCATCCGGTGTTGTTGCCGACGAATCTTCGAAGTCTTCAATCTATGTATTTAATGGAGTCTCAGTCCAAGAGACGATTGGCTTCAGTTATGTTGACTTCGAGATGTACCATAATCCTATCTCCGGTCAGATTTCGGGTTTGGGGGCCATCGACATCAATCGGATGGCTTACTCTGGAATCTATCCCGCTGTAAGACCTTGGATCTATGGGTCTGCCGATCTGTCGGGATCGGTGACTTTTTCTGCGAAGCCAATCAAGAGAGGCTCGTTGATCTCACTCGCGGGCGCGAAGATCGCGGCGACGGCTTCCGGGATTGGTGACGCGCAAATTGATTATTACGGTTGGGTTCCCTATGATCCTTTTGAATTTTCTTCAAAATGCAATTTCACATTCAGAAGTCTTGCGATCGCTGACAGCGGGGGAGAACCCTCTGCTTGTTGGGACTATCTGAGGCGGCAAAGTTTCTATGTTGGCCGTAGGGAATGGCACGGAATCGTCCTCCCGTAAGAAAGATGTGCTTGAGGCGCCGGGACAATTTGATTCGGCTCCAGACGCTTTTTTCTCAGCTATCTGGAAAGTCCCGAACCTGAGGTCCGCCGTGGGGCGTATCAGGGAGTTGGAAAATTGAATAAAACGCAACTCGGGTACCGTTTGCTTTTGGCTCTTCAAAGGGAGCAGGAAGAGCTGGCCCGTGCGGATCTCCACGAGGCCTTAAGTGTCAAGGATCCGGGCAATCCCGTGCTTTTGAATCAGATTGCCTGTTCGGAGCGCGACCCACTTCTGCGAACTATGGCAGCAAGCGCGGTGGCCAGGAGTCTTATCGGGCGCAACTTCCAAGATACTCTGATTGCGAACTTTAACCGCCAGTGGGTCCCAGAGCTTTAAGAGACAGCGCTTCATGGGTCTGAGGCGGATCGAATCCAAGCGATTAAAGCCTTGGTCGCCGCGGGGAAAAATGAGTCAGCCGTGAGTGCGCTAATCAAGGTTTCAGGTGATGCCCCGAACTCGAAAGTGAAGGAGGTTGCGCAGCGGGCGGTCGCCAGATCCCGACGCAGTCCTTGAACTAGGTTTTCCGATCACGATCCGCCTCGGTTGTTTGTTTTTCCTGTCAGCTTGGCGGCGAGGACAAATCCCGAGTCGAATGTGAAGTTTACAACGTCAGGTCTATCTGGTGTCCCCCAGTGGGCTCTTGTGTTGCTTTCTTGAATCACACCTCGACCCCCAGGGCGCGGAGGGATCACACTCCTGCGGCTACTCATGGGAAAAATTCGTAATCCATCCAACACCGTCATTGCGGGCATGCTCTGTCTCACTGTGCTGTTCTGGGGGGCTAATAATACGGGTCTTAAGTTTTTAGTAAGGGAATGGCCTCCGTTCTGGGTCATCAGCAGCCGGATATGGCTGGTTGGGGGGATCTTGGCTTTGCTGCTTCGCTACACAAGGTGGTTGGGTGTTGCGGCCACCGTCCCTCCTGCTATCGGGCAGGTGCTATGGTTGCGCGCCGGACTCAGCCTTGCCTCATATTTTGCGGCCATCACTTATTCATTGAAATTCATCTCCGCGCCGCAGATGGCGCTCCATCTGGCGACATCCCCGGTTTGGGGCTTGGTGTTCGAGGCGCGGCCTCCTGCGAGTTGGACGGTGGTTCGAAAGTATGCGGCGGCATGCCTAGCGTTGGGCGGTGTAGTGGTCCTGCTCTGGCCCAAAATCCAGTCCGGCAATTTCGCGTGGAAAGGAGATTTGTTGGCGCAGATCGCAAGCATGCTCTGGACGCTTTACGGTAGAGAGTGCAGGGGGCTTTCAAAGGATTTCAGCGGTGCCCAGATCACATGCGCAACGATGTGGCGTGCGGCTGTATGGCTCGCCCCGGCAACGCTCTGGGAGCTGGCAACCGTGCCGATCCGATTCACTCTTCCGCTGATGGGCGTGCACGCATACTGTACGGTTTTCGGGGGTGTTGTGGCGTTTGCCTTCTACGCCCACGCGCTACGCTTCTGGCCGGTGAGCCAGGTTTTTCTGTTCAATAATCTGATTCCTGCGAGCACCATGGCCTTCTCCTACCTTTTGATGGGTGAGGCTGTGAGCCGCACCTTTTGGATCGCCGTCGCGATGGTGACTGTCGCGGTCGTTGCGGGGCGCTCCGCTGCCGCTCCGAGTAGTTCCACTTCAGGCGACGGCGTTTCCAAGCTGAAAGCCTGTTCGGATAGCGATGAGTGAGGAATCGATTAAGGGATAGGCGTGAGTTTTCTGTTGGTCCGCGCCTGAGCTGAATAAAAATTCCGTGCTTAAGATTCGCAATGTTTCAGCGCTTTGCATTTAGGTTGGTTTGAGCATGATTGGTGGATGTCCTCCCCGCGTTTTGCCTTCATTGCCGGCCTGATTTTGAACCTCAACTCTGGCGCGTTTGCGGACAACGCCGAATGGCCGCGCTGGCGTGGTTCTTCAGACAACGGAAGTGCGATGATGGGCGCGGCTCTGCCTCGCTTGGACGAGTCCGCGATGGCGTGGAAAGTCGATCTGCCCGGCAAGGGTTGCTCGACGCCGATTGTCGTCGGCAAAGCGGTTTATATCACCGTGCCGATTGACGGAAATGACGCTCTGCAGTCTTACGACTGGAATGGAAAACTGCTTTGGCAAAGTGTTTTCGGGTCTGAAAATCCGGGCAAGCATCGGAATGGATCGGGCAGCAACCCTTCGCCTGCGAGCGATGGCAAAGCAGTCTTTGTTGCGTATAAAAGTGGCACGCTTGCCTCGGTGAATCTTGACGGTTCGTTGCGCTGGAAGACGAACTTAGTCGAGCGCTTTGGAGCGGTGAATTTGTTTTGGGACTTTGGTTCGTCACCAGCGTTGACTCAGAAGGACGTTGTGGTTGCGCGAATGCACAACGGCGAGTCGTGGCTAGCTGCGTTTGATAAACAAACCGGAGAGATGCGATGGAAGACGGGTCGCGATTATGAAGTTCCTCGCGAAGTTGACAATGGCTATACGACTCCGCAGGTGATTCAGCACAATGGAATGGAAGCTGTTTTGAGTTGGGGGGCCGACCATCTCACCATTCATTCTGCAGCGGACGGTAAGCTGCTTTGGAGTTGCACGGGATTTAATCCTGACGCGACTCCGCTCTGGCCGGCTGTCGCCTCACCCGTTTTGGTAAAAGACACGGCGGTAGTCTGCTTTGGTCGTGCAGACAAGGGCGCCCCAAGATTGCATGGTATCAAGGTGGGGGGTGACGGCGAGAGTTCCTCGGGCGCGCATCTTTGGAGGCGTGATGAGGTGAGTTCTTTTGTCCCTTCGCCCGTGGCCTACAAAGGACTGGTTTATATCTTGAGCGACAGGGGACAGGTGGCGTGCATCGACCCCTCAAAAGGAGATGCTCGGTGGAAAGCCGAGCTCCCTCGGGCCAGCGCCAACTTTTATGCCTCGCCCGTGATTGTGGACGGAGTGATGTATGCCGCGCGCGAGGACGGGGCCGTCTTTGTGGCGAGAGTGGAAGGCGGCTTCGAGTTGTTGTCCGAGAACAAGCTTGATGACCATCTGATTGCTGGGCTTGTTCCGGCTGGCGGGCGCATTTTTGCACGGGGCAACAGTCACCTCTATTGCTTTGGAAGATAGCCGCAGTCAGCTTCCCACTCTCAAAATCTGACAAGAATAGGGAGGCGTTTCGGCTGATCTGATCGCCCCCATAAACCGATTGAAAGCCTCGTAGCCGTTACTCAGTCATGAAAATGCTATGTTCTTTAATGGGAGCGCTTGCGCTTTTTAATGCGAGCTCGGTGGCAGTCTCACCATCTTTGCCTGATCTGCCTGATTCCACTGGGCGTGCCGGGATGATGGCAGCGGTGGTTCTCGACGAAGACGGGAACGAAGCGGTTCTGGCAGCGGGTGGAGCTAATTTCTCCGACGGGTTGCCGTGGGAAGGGGGAGCAAAAAAGTTTTACCGGGATGTATTCCTTTTGCGGCAGACTCAGGGGGCGTGGCAGTGGAAAAAAGTGGGTGATTTGCCGGAACCAAACGCCTACGCCGCCTTCTGTGCGACGCCTGACAGGAAAGGGCTGGTTATCGCCGGCGGAGCAAATGCGCAGGGTCATCTGGATGAAATGTGGGTGGTCCGAGCCGATGGTAAGGTGGACGCTTTCGGGGCTAAGCTGCCGGCCACCCGCGCCTATGCGGGATGCGTTGCGGTTTCGGGAAGTCTCCGAGTCGTTGGCGGCGCGTGTGCGACTCAATCTGTTGATTGCATCTCGAATGCCGTAATTTTGGATCTTAATGCGCCTGATCAGGGATGGCGCGTGGATGTCGAAAGTCAGCGGTGTGCACGGATTCTTCCCTTGTGCGGAGGATTCGCCGGAAGATTTGTATGGGGCGGTGGTTGTCGGCTCGAGGAAAAGGACGGAAAAGCTGCGAGAGTTTATTTGAACGACCTGCGTGGCAATCTTGGGATCAACGGTGCTCGGTCCGCGCTGGCTGCACCGATGGCGGCTTGTGCAGGGCCCGGCATTGAGGTTGCGGGGGGGCTTCTCTTCGTGGGCGGTGATGACGGGCTACACCCAACCACGGATCTCAAGGGCCATCCTGGGCATTCCAGCCAAGTGACTTTTATGTACGGTGAGACTTTGGCGACGGTTGTGGTCGGTCGTTGGCCAACTCCTTTGGTGACCGCTCCTCTTGTCCGGCTCGGAGATGATATGATCTCCATCAGCGGCGAGACCCGTCCTGGAGTGCGGACGTCGGCGGTTAGCCGTTGGCGGATTCCTCCTGAATATCGGTGAGTGTTCCGCGAGTGAAATGATGTCTCGGGCTGGTGGCGATCCTTTTTTATTTCAACAGTCGAAACTTAGGCGTATCACGTGACAAATTGCGATCCTGCAATCAAGCCAGAACCGGTTGATCAGTCATTGCTGGAGCGTCTATGAGTCTGAGGGTCTTTGGACATTTTTAAAGTGAGTAATGTCATATGCGAAATAACTTAAAGTCTTTAATCATGACTGTAGCAGCAGCCGTTTTCTTTGCGTTTCTGCAGACCGCGTCTGCCGCGGAGGATTCGGCCGGGGTCATTCACCACAAGACATTGTGGGAGCAAATCTATGAGGGTGGCTGGGTGATGATTCCTATTGGAGCCTGTTCGGTGCTCACCGTGTATCTGTGCGGAGACGGCTGGATGCGCACCTCTCGCAAAATCACGGCACCGATTGCATGTGAGCAGAAAGTGAAGAGTCTGTTTCGCGAGGGTGATTATGTGGAGGCCTATAACTATTGCAAACGCAACAGCAGTCCGCTGGCGAATGTGCTGAGGGCCGGGATTGGCATGCTTGGGGAGGGGAAGTCTGCGGTTGAAGACGCAATGGTGGGGGCCATGCAGCAGGAAAGCACGAAGCTAAACACCTACATCAGCTACTTGTCTGTCATCGGTGTTTGTACCCCGATGATTGGTCTTCTTGGAACCGTGACTGGAATGATCAAGGCGTTTGCAAACCTTGGGACATCTGGAATCGGCGATCCCTCGGGGCTCTCAGCTGCGATCGGAGAGGTGCTCATCGCGACTGCGAGCGGCCTGCTGATCGCCATCCCGGCTTTTGGCATGTTTTATCTGCTGCGAAGCCGGTCGAGCTCTGCAATGCATTACATTCAGAATGTGACGAGAGATTTATTCCGGAAGATGCCATACGAGCACATGTCCGGCTTGCACATCAGCGGTGAGGAGCTTTACGCAGCCACGCCGAATTGGGTCTAGGCGCTCATCCGTGAGCGCCCTCCGTTGTATCTCATTAAGTCGCAGAAAAAAATCTTAGAAAAAATCTTATGGCTGGTGGTGGCGGAAATATGGAGTCGGGCGAACCCGACTTCCAAATTGCACCGATGATTGATGTGCTGCTGGTGATGTTGATCTTCTTTATGACGATCACCTCAGCGCAGGTTTTACGCGTGGACAAAAATATCCGCCTTCCAGTGGCCCAGAACGCCGTGCGCAAGGATAGCAGTCGGTGTGAAATCATCATCAACGTCCGGTGGGAACCGGCCGAGCGAGGTGCCGTTTTTACGTTCCAAGACAGACCCTACGCTGCAACTGCCGACTTCATGCCGGAGTTGCGAATGGCCAAGGAGGCTGCGCAGACGCAGATATCGGCTTCCGAAAATCCGCATGTACGCGTCGTGATTCGCGCCGATCGGGAGTGTCCTGCTCTTTACGTTTCTCAGGCGATGGGTGCCGCCGCTGAGGTAGGAATTGCCGATATTGCCTTTTCAACGGTGAACCGTGAGTAATCCATGAAAAGCTTTGTTCCAGAGGAAATCCCCGTGGGTGGTTTTCAGATAGCACCGATGATCGATGTGGTCTTTGTGATCATGCTGTTTTTCATGGTGATGGCAGGCGCTGTGAGGGTGGAGAACGAATTGAACACGACTCTGCCGGGGAGTACGGAATCATCCACGGCTACGGATTTTGTCGACGAGATCACAATAACCATCGCGGAAAACGGTGAAGTGGCCCTCAACGATGAGCCGTTTGATACACCCACCAGTCAGGAGTTGCGGCATTTGAGGGATGTGCTGATGCGCTTGAAACAGAACGCCGATAATGCGAAGACGATCTCCGTCGTGACGGTGATCAGCGAGCCTCAGGCCAAGTATCATCGTACAGTCGCCGTTCTCGACGCGCTGGCCGCTGCAAAAATCGAGAATGTGTCGTTTTCAGTGAGTGAAGATTAGTGGAAACAACGGCGCGCCGTCGGGTTTCTTAAACGCGTGGTTAGCCTATCCACTTGTAAGCATCCTTGGCGTTTAGCGCGCAAAAACGTTGTGCAGCTGTTTTTCCCTTTGAAAACGCATGCTCCATCGCAATGCGTTGGAGTGTCTCGTAGCTCGCTGCAGATTCACTTACCGGCCAGTTGCTCCCGTAGATGACTCGATTATCTCCGAACGCACTCCAGACAGCATCCAAGTAGGGTGCGTACATCGGAAGGGAATGCGGGGCCTTTCTTCCGTTTCTGGATGCTCCCTCTACGAGACCTGATATTTTACAGAAGACGTTCGGAGCCGCCGATGCGCGCAGCACCGCAGCGCGCCACTCCTGTGGCGGGCCCGATTCATCAATAGACACATTCCCAATGTGGTTGACGATGATTCTAAGAGAAGGAACGCGGCTTGCGATTGCTGATGCCACATTGAAGGACTCGAGATCGCCGTTGATATCCAACGAGAGGTCATGGTCTGCCAGGGTTTCAAAATCAGCGAAATTACCGGTAGAGATGGGCTCCTTTAACCCCACCGCTGAAGCACGGATTCCCCTGTAAAATCTGTGCTTCGAATATCTCTGGATCAGACTCTTGAAATCCGGATTCCCAACTGGCAACCGGCCGACGATACCCGCAATGAAAGGGTCGGATTCAGCAAGTGCCAATAGCCAGTCGTTGTCTTCTATCCACTGGCTCGCTTCGACAATGACGGTTCCGTGCACCGGTCTGAATTTTGGGAGGGCTTTGAGATCCGCGGGAAGTACGGTGCGGTAAAGACTGCTTGATTTGGCCGGCCACGGTACGCCCTGCGGGCGGGAGGGATCATAGAAGTGAGTGTGGCAATCTATAATTTTAAGATCATCGACCGAGTCGTTTGATTTATCAGCGAACGACGGAATCGCGGAGCAGATCAGCGCGGTGGCTTGAGATGCGAGAAAGTTCCTTCTGCTGATGCCTGAATTGATGCTCATTTGATCTTTGCCCTCGGGAGGCGGTTTGAATGCTTTTGAAGCCGGCGATTTTTCCAAAGCTTGAGGTAAGCCTTCAAGCGGCGCAGCCAGCGCCGAGCCCATGCGAACTCAACTGCCAGAATCGCGAGCCCCGCTGGGATGACCACAACTGCAGGACCCGGTGTAACGATCATTAGAATGCCGACAATGACAACCGAAAAGCCGAGCAGTGACACAAAAACCCTTTTCGCGAGCCGGGCGGCGCCGTTCTTGGGTTGGGTCGTATAGAACTGTGGGTTGAACCAGCGTTTCCAACCCGTACTCGGTTTTCGGGATGGCATGATCGGTTAAACTCCGTCTCAGAGCTGAAGAAAGTTTTGAAGAAGCCGTTTGCCTTCCAGCGTTAGAATCGACTCCGGGTGGAACTGCACTCCATGGATCGGATAATCCCTGTGGCGAAGGCCCATGATCTCCTTTTCGGCTGTTTCTGCCGTAATTTCAAGGCAGGCAGGGAGCGATGCGCGTTCGACCAAGAGGGAGTGGTAGCGGGTTGCCTCGAAGGGCGAGGGAATGCCTGAAAAGACGCCCTTTCCGTCGTGGAGGATCGGCGAGGTTTTGCCGTGCATCAGCCGGCCTGCCCGCACAACGTTGCCGCCGAATACATCACCAATGCACTGGTGTCCTAGGCATACACCGAAAATTGGGGTTCTTGCCCCAAAGGTGCGTATCACTTCGTTGGAAATACCGGCCTCTTTCGGTGAACATGGTCCGGGAGAGACGCAGATTTTCTCCGGATTGAGAGTGCGGATTTCGTCGATCGAAATTTCGTCATTGCGCTTCACCAACAGTTCCGCGCCGAGTTCACCAAAGTACTGGACCAGGTTATAGGTGAAAGAATCGTAGTTATCGATAACCAGCAGCATAGATCAAAAGGTGGGTCCGACAGGTTATGTGTTGAGAGGAGAAACAGATCGGGCCCGCGCAATCGCAGCCATCATTCCCATGGCTTTGTTGATGCACTCCTGATGTTCCCCCTCCGGAGTTGAGTCGGCAACAACACCTGCTCCGGTTTGCACGTAGGCATGGTCGTCTTTCAAGACCACGGTTCTCAGAGCGATGCAGGAATCCGTGTTGCCATCGAATCCAAAGTATCCCACCGCGCCTGCATACACGCAGCGCTTGTGTTTTTCTATTTCACCGAGCACTTGCATGGCCCGGACTTTCGGTGAGCCGGACACGGTGCCCGCTGGAAATGTGGCGCGCATTACATCGAAGGCGCTCTTGCCCTTTTTGAGGGTGCCGGTGACATGCGATACGATGTGCATCACGTGGCTGTAGCGCTCAATGGTCATGAAGTCAGTAACGCGCACCGAGCCAAATTCAGCGATGCGGCCGACGTCGTTTCTGGCGAGGTCCACAAGCATGAGGTGTTCCGCGCGCTCTTTTGGGTCGGACAGCAACGCGGCCGCGTTGGCGTCATCCTCTGACGTTGTAGATCCACGGCGCTTAGTGCCGGCAATTGGGCGTATCTCAATATGGCCATCAGTAGCTCGTACATGAACCTCCGGCGATGATCCAACGAGGGCAAATCGTCCCGCGAGCTTGAGGCAAAACATATACGGCGAGGGATTCACATCCCTCAAGGTCCGGTACAAGGTGAGAGCGTCGCCAGTGTACTCAGTTTCAAAGCGCTGTGACGGGACAATCTGGAAAATGTCACCCGCGTGGATGTACTCCTGACTTTTCCTTACCATCGAAAGGTACTCCTCCCGAGTCGTGTTTGATCGGGCGTCTGCAGGCGCGATCGTGCGCGTTGGAACCGGCAATTGAGGAAGAGATATCGGGCGGGCGAGAATAGAGAGAGTGTCGAGGATACGCTGCGCTGCTTTTTGATACGCGGCTGAGGCAGACTCGGGTGAGTCGACCGTTGCGTTGACCAGGATCCGCATCCGTTTGGTGTGATGATCAAAAATCAGAACGGTGTCGCTTAGGAAAAATAGCGATTCAGGCAGATCAAGCGGGTCCTCTTGGTTACGCTCAACCGACGGTTCGAAAAAGTGCACCGCGTTGTAAGATAAGAAACCGATTGCGCCGCCGCTGAAACTCGGACCCTCGGCAGTGTCGAGTTCCTCAGGTTTGACCCAGCCGAATGAATGCATCAGAGTTTCAAGTTCGGACAACGGATCGCTTTGTGTCTCGAATTCTCGTGTCACTCCGTTTTCGGTGATGCGCATGGTTCGTCCACGACTTTCCAGAAGGAACTTAGGGTCAGTGCCGACGAATGAATATCTGCCGGCTGTCGGGCTTTTCTCCGCAGACTCGAGAAGGAAACTGTAACCGCCAGAGTCGAGCTTTTGAAATGCTGACACGGGAGTCTCCGCATCTGCCAGAAGATCGATCCAGACGGGTATCAGTCGGCCCCGGGCGGCGAGGGTCTGGAATTGCTCTGGGGATGGAGAGATCAATAGGGGAGCCATTGCAAAGGATTCAACCAAGATGGATTCTTTTGGTTAAACAGCTACGGGTTCGAGTATGTCCGTTCGGGGTCGAAAACGCGAGTCTCCGTTACAGCAAGAAACTTTCCAGAGAAGTCGACTTCTTGAAAAAAGCACGACTGGTGTCCGGTGTGACATGCTCCGCCCACTTGTTCCACTTCGAAAAGCAGGGTGTCCTGATCACAGTCAACGTGCCACCGAATGACTCGCTGTGTGTGGCCGCTCGATTCTCCCTTGAGCCAATACTTCTGACGTGAACGGCTCCAGTAGTGCATCAGACCGGTTTTGATGGTGGTTTCGATGGAGTGCGAATTCATCCATGCCATCATGAGGACCCGTCTTGAGGTGGAATCTTGAACAATTGCGGGAATCAGGCCGTCGGAGTTGTACTTAAAGTTTTGCATGCTTTTCGCAAGAGAGGGTGGCTGGTAGGGACGGATCTTTGTAGACGGAAAAATCAATACCGTCCCCAGTGGATCCCAAAATGACGGATCCAGCAATCCCTACGGCGCCGGCAGGGTGCGATTACCCGGGAAAGGCAAGAATTCTCCGGAGGATTACTGCTGCGTGAGCCATCTTGCCACCTGTCGAGCCGCATATGTGACAATAAGGTCCGCACCGGCCCGCCGAAATGCAGTCATCGCCTCCATCATGCAGCTCTTTTCGTCAATCCAGCCGTTGAGAGCAGCTGCCTTCAGCATTGAGTATTCACCGCTTACTTGGTAGGCCACCGTCGGCATTTGAAATCGCTGTTTCACGCGCCAGATGATGTCAAGGTAAGGCATCCCAGGCTTCACCATTACCATGTCCGCTCCCTCCTCCACGTCCAGCGCCACTTCGCGCAGCGCCTCCGCTCCGTTTGCAGCGTCCATCTGGTAACTTTTTCGGTCCCCGGCCTGCGGGGCGCTTTCCGCTGCATCCCTGAAAGGTCCGTAAAAAGCGGACGCAAATTTCGCTGCGTAGCTGAGTATGGGCGTGTTTTGAAATCCGTGCTGATCGAGCGCCTTCCGGATCGCTCCGATCCTCCCGTCCATCATGTCTGACGGGGCAACGATATCGGCCCCTGCCTCAGCGTGGGAGAGTGCTGTTTTGCACAGCAGTTCGACTGAGGCATCGTTGTCGATGTGGGCGATATGGTGACGGTCTCCATCAAAACGAGTGATGCCGCAGTGACCGTGGCTCATGAATTCACAGAGGCAGACGTCTGTAATGATGAGTAAATCTGGGCACGCTTTTTTGAGCGCGCGGACCGCACGCTGGACGACTCCGTTTTGGGAGTGCGCCTCGGATGCTTGGGCGTCTTTGTGTGAGGGAATTCCAAATAAAAGAATCGCTGGGATGCCGTCGGCCTGAGCAGCGAGTGCCTCCTCGATTAGCGCTGCCTCGGTGAGTTGAAAGACGCCGGGCATGCTCGCAACCGCCGCAGGCTCGGAGATCTTCTCACTGATGAACAAGGGGAGGATTAGGTCGTCTTTGCGGAGATGAGTTTCACGGGTCAGATCTCTCAATGCTTGAGAAGAACGAAGTCTGCGAGGGCGGTGGGGTAAAGAGAGGTGTTGCATTGGTCAGCGAGCGGGCTTGGGTTGAAATTCCTCTGGCCTTTCCGACAAAAGAGAGCGGCTGGTTGACTTCGGCGTTAGCTCTTCCTCGCGAACGCGAATTCCGCCTGAGATCACTAGATGGCCCTTCGCGTCTTTGGACATGGCTGGCCGGCCCGCTCGTGGGGTTGATGGACGGTATAAGGCCTGTCCGAACTTGCCCGTATCCACGTCAATTTGCGAAAGAACGTAAGTCGAGTCGCTCGAAGCGTGGAAAACATAAAGGTTGTTCGAAGCATCGAATTGAGGTTGCGGCTTCATTGCCGATAATAACCGACCCAAAAAGAATGGCGCAAATCGTATGCCTTCCTCTTTACCCTCCAGCTTGGCGTATAAAAAAATTCCTTCAGGGCGCTGGTGGGTAACGAGAGAAAAGGTCCGGAATTTGCCGCCGTTGTTGCCGGCCTCGGGAATTCCAACTGTTTGCGCCCACTCCATTCGGCCCGGGTCTGCGTTGAAGGTTGACTGGGTGTAGAACTCAGAGCGGGTGGGTGCAAAGAACACACCCACTCGGACTTTGTACTGTCCCGGGTGATCTAAAAAGAAAAGTTCAGAGATGTTAATCGTGCGGCTGATTGTTTTTCCCGAGGGAACAATCAAGGGAGGAAAAGATATCTCTTCGTTACGTGGAGAAACAAAATCTCCGCGCAGAGCCTTTAGCTCAAGCCGGCACCAAGGTCCGAAATCCGGGGAGTCCTCGAACAGCAGATCTTGTCCGGCAAGGTTGCTGATCGTGAGAGTGGCAATCGTGGGTTCGTTTAGAAGAAACGATGTTCGCGGCAGGTTCAGCGAGACATTGATCTGGCCGAACCCATGGCACGTAAAAATGAGCCAAGTGAGCAGAAGGAGGATAGACAGCCTGGGTTTCATGGATTTCGCTTCGCTCTTGTGGGCGACGCGCATAGGTGAGGGAACAAGGGGGGGGGTCAACGTAGCTTTTTCGAAACGGTTCTAAATCCAAGGGTGTTTATTTTCTTCTCAGGCGCAGACTCGCTGGAAGACTCCAGAGGCGTGAGGGGGGCCATAAAATTGCCACCTTTAATGATTTGTTTCTCATTTTTGCCGGCACTCTCGGTCCATTCCGAAACATTTCCAGCCATTCCAACAAGCCCGAACGGGCCAACGTCTCTCTGATCTGCCGCTGGCGTGGAGTTTTGCACTCTAGAGGCATTTGCTTCCGTCGATTTCGCGTTTGCTAGGAATTGTTCCGGTTCATCTCCCCAAGGGTAGATTAGGCCCTTGGAACCACGCGCTGCGGCCTCCCACTGCTCTGAGGTTGGGAGCGATCTGCCTGCCCAATTCGCGAAGGCATAGGCGTCCCACCATGAGATTTCGGTGGCCGGTAAGTTTAGCGATGCATCCCCACGAGTGCCGGAGTGCTTGGAGTCATTTTCTGTCTCTTGCGGGGTGTTTTTTTTGTGAGTTGAGGAGATGTGGGATAGTTCTTTCGGCTGCTTGGGGTGGTC
>JBILUQ010000407.1:0-2924 GCA_044370935.1 Chthoniobacteraceae bacterium | reverse complement strand
CCCGTGAAGCCGATGAAAAGCGCGCCCTCCAGCCAGCGCTTCATCTGCCTGTTCATGTCCCCGCCCTGGGTCCGGTGGCATTCGTCCACAAACACATAAAAACGGCCGTGCACCGGTGGCGGCGGGCCTTTGAGGTCCGCGGCGTCAAATTTGTGCAGCAAAGCGCAGAGCAGCCGGGGCGAGGTGGCGCCGAGCTTGGCAACAAACTCCGCCCGCGAGGTGATGCGCGGCGAAGGCGAGCTTTCGCCAATCACGCGGGCGCTCCGCATCACGCCTTCGATCTGCTTGTCGAGCTCGTCGCGGTCGGTGACCACCAGAATGCGGGCCTCGGGGTCGTGCTCCAGAAGCCACTTCGCCAGCAGCACCATGAGGATGCTTTTGCCGCTGCCCTGCGTGTGCCAGATCACGCCCCCCTCACGCTTGCGGATGCGTTCCTGCGCCGCCTTGACACCCGCGAACTGATGCGGCCGCGGCACCTTCTTAATGCCTCCGTCGAAGATGACGAAGTTGCGAATCAGGTCCAGCAGACGTGCCTTATCGCACAGCTCAGCTAGCGGCCGGTCCAGCAGCGCACCGGACTGCTGTGCCTCGCCTCCGGTTGCTTTCCATTCCACAAAGAACTCTTCCTTCGTGGTCACAGTCCCGTACCGCAATCCTTGGGAATCGCTGCCTGCCAGCACCAGCTGCACCGTGGGGAAAAATCCTTTGTTGAAGATCTCCTCCTGGTTGGTGATGAGCTGGCGCACGCCGTCGGCGATCTCCACCGAGCTGCGCTTGAGTTCCAGCACGACGATGGCGATGCCGTTCAGGTAGAGAACAAGGTCGGGCCGGCGTTCATAGCCGCCGCGCAACGTCACCTCCTCGGCGAGGGCAAAGTGATTGTTCTCCGAGTGTTCCCAATCCACCAGATGGACCTGCTCGTTGGGCCTGCCTGCGGCGATTTGCACCGAGACGCCGTAGCGCAGCAGTTGGTAGGTGCGCAGGTTGGCCTGATACAGCGTGATCCCGGTGGCATCGGCTGCGGCCAGCAGCTTTTGCAGGGCGGCGGAAATGTGTGCGTCGGAATAGCCCCGTTTGCGCAGGTTCGCACGGAGCAGGTCCGCCTCAACGCAGCGGTTGTTCGGGCGCGCCTGCCAGTCGCCAAGGTTGTCATAGCCGAGACAGTCGGGACGGCTTTTTTCGGAGAACAGGGACACCACCCGTTGCTGGGTGTTGCGTTCGGAGCGGGGGTTTTCAGGCATCGGGGTGAATTAGTGGGAGGCAATTTTATCCAGCACAGAGTGCTTGAACCATGCCGGGACCGTGTTGGTCTTTAATTCGAGCGTCCGCCCGTCAGTGATTTCGGCCAGCCACGTGTGAGTTCGGTCGGCGTTATCCGTTGAGTTATCGAAGATGTAGGCCCGGTGGGTGAAACGGATTGCCGACATCAGGAGATCTAGGGAGCGGTAGTAGCGTTTCGTGACGAGGTCGGGAGGCACGTTGTGGCCGTTGAGTTTCACACGGTTTTCCACGCGGGACACATTGATTGCCGGGTCATCCGTGGCCACATAGTAAAGATAGGTCCTGTACCCCGCCTCTTGGGCGGTTTTGAGCAGGGCGACCTTGCTTGGATGGGACATAACCGTCTCCGTGGTGAAAGACCGGCGCATGGCCATCAGCTTCTGCCTCAGAAAATCGGCGGCCACAGAGGCAAAGTAGCTGTTGATCAGCCCAGGAGGAAAATACAGCAGTCCATCGGCAAAGCGGAGGCTCCCGCAGGCTTCAGCAAGCCCCTGCTCGGCCAGCAACGGCGAGCTGCAAAATGCCCCCAGCACTTCCTCCTCCGTTGTCTCCACGTTAAAATTCCGCAGATCCATAAAGCCGCAATTATTGACCCCCGCCTCGATCTCGTCCGCATTCAAGTACACGCCCAGCAGCACCTCCGGGAGGGAGGACTTCAGCACGCTTTTCCCGGACCCGTTGGGCCCTGCAAACATGCGCAACCTCGGGGTTTCTGCGGTCACCGGATGGTGTAGATCGCGCCGGCTGTAACGGAAGTCGGAGGTTCGATCCGTTTGACCCATTCTTTGCGACCGTCGGGGTAGACCCTGACAACGCATCCGTCTTCTGACTGCAACACACTCTGCCCGGAGGCGAGCACCCTCTGTCGGGCGTCGGCAAAGGCCTGCCCAGAGAGGGTGGGGAACTGGCTTTCGAGTTGTTGAATGTCTTGATCAGCCATGGGGTAATTTTAGGGTTCGGGGTGCATTAGAGCAACCGGATCCTTCCTGTGAGGAGCTCCTGCATCATGCCCTGCTTGAGGGCGCGGGTCTTGTCCCGCTGCGCTTCCAGAGCGGCGATCTCCGCGTCCATGTCCGAAAGCACCGCCGCGATGGCGGTTTGTTCTGTGAGAGGAGGGAGGCGTTTTTTTATACCTTCGATATCGCCATGCGACAGATGTTTGACAGTGGTGCTTGCCGTCATGAGCTCAATTTGCTTAAGCGGCGCCATCAGGTAGTAATACGCAAATTGGAGATTAAGTCCTTCAAGAGGGACAATTCTACCGACTCGTTGATTCAGAAGCGCAGGTCCTTTTGCCCAAAGGCATGGCAAAAAGTCTCCGTCCATTCCAATAAGGATATCCCCATTTTTGACCAAAAAACCCGACTCGTAGGGGCCGCAATAGTGGAAAACTTGGTCATCGCTCTTAAGGTCGCGGTTTTTGACCAACCGGATTCCTTGATCTTTTTCATTAAAGAAGGTCGAACTGAATGGGAAACCAACTTGGAAGCGCAGGACCTCGCCGAATCGCTTCACCTCCCACTCCCCGCTGAATCCTGGGAGGCGCGTTTCGCCGGTGAGGAGCTGCTGCATGGCGGCCGCTTTGAGGTCGCGCTTCTTCGCGAGCAACGCCTCCTGCGCCCCCAGCAGCGCATCCACATCCG
>JBILUQ010000406.1:0-2925 GCA_044370935.1 Chthoniobacteraceae bacterium | reverse complement strand
TTTGGATTATTTATTTGGCGAAGAGCGGGCTTGCGACGATGTGCTCGATGATTGTGCGCAGTCCGTGTTGTGAGGGTTTAGTTTTGGAAACAATCGCTTCGATTTCATCGCGATCGCCGAATCGCGGGGCATGTCCGGTGGCGTACGTCAGAAATTGGGAGACGACGTTTCGCGCGAGGGCGTCTTCGTCCTTCAGTAGGAGAGCCCGCAGTCCGTTGATGTCCTTGAACGTGTTGCCATCCACGAGTTCACCGCTGGCATCGACCGGCGAGCCGAGGCGCATCTTCACGCGATTCCTGAAGAATGCGCTGTCGCTCACGACCTCAATGGTCGGTTCCTCGACCGTCTTGGCGTCTTTTCCTTTACCCACAAGAATGTTCTTGGGCTTCCCTGCGAGGCGATAGTGCTCGCGCCAGCCGCCGATGGCGTCGAAGTTTTCCAGCGCGAGCCCCGGGGGATCCATCTTGGCGTGGCAGGATGCACACGCGGAATCGGCACGGTGCTTCTCAATCATCTGGCGGATGGTGACTGCGCCGGTGGCGTCGGGCTCGATGGCGGGGATGTTCGGCGGCGGTGGCTGACGCGGGATTCCGAGGATGCGCTCCATAACCACACGCCGCGTAGCACGGGCGAAGTGGCGGTGCCATTGGCGGTGACCTTCAGGACGGAAGCTTGGGTGAGCAGGCCGCCGCGAGGGGTGCCGAGGGGGAGCTTCACCTCGCGAAACTCGCTTCCAGTAACACCGCGCAGGCCGTAGAGTTCCGCGAGGCGTTGATTGACAAGGACCGTCTCGCCTTGGATGAGGGCGCGCACGCCGAGGTCACGGTCAAGCATCCGGCGGAAATCGCCACGCGTCTCGGCAAGCATCGAATCATGTAGCCACGCATCGTATTCGGGATAAAGCGCCGGGTCGGGAGTGGTGAAGTCGATCTTCTTCAGTTCGATCCATTCATCTAGAAAATGCTCGATGAATCGCTTTGAGCGGGCATCGGCAAGCATGCGTCGCACCTGCTTTTTCCGGTTCTCCTGGCTCGAGAGCTGACCCTGCGCGGCGAGATTGAGTAGTTCCTCATCGGGCGGCGCATTCCACAGAAAATACGATAGACGCGAGGCGAGCGCGTAGTCGCCAGGCTCGAGCCCCAGCATGAGGAAATCCGGGGAGCAAATAATCGACTTATAACCGGCAAGCATCGCCGCCTCGAAACTGGCACCGCCTTTCAACTGGCTTTCGGTGATCACGGCATAACTCTCAATGTCCGCGACGGTGACGGGGCGTCGGAAGGCGTGCGTCGCAAAGTTTGCAAGCAGACTCCGAAGATTGGTGCCCGCAGGGGTGTCAGCGAACAACTGCTGCCTGACCGCCGGTTGCCGTTCATCCACGAGCGGGCCTTCCACTTCGAACCAATCGAATGCAACCCCGGGGCCCTCGTAATCGCGGATACCGTCGCTTGTGCCGCCCTTGCTCGCTCCAACCGCAGGCAATGCCATGGCATGAAAGGAAACCTTTTCGTCCGGATTCAGCCACACTTTGAACTCGTAGACCTTCGGCTCAAGAGACGGCACATCGAAGTACCCGATGGGCTCGCCGTTGAGCGAAGCGCGTACGACCTGGGCCATCTCCGAACTTCCGTAGAACTCGACATTCTCCATCCACTCCCGCGCTGGCTTTTCCTCGGCGAGACGCGTGTATTCCCATTGGTCGCTGGCATTCTTGAAATACGGCTGTCCTAAGGTGTCGAACTGGCGCACCAGACCGCGCTTCGAAGCCTCGGCATGCGTGCGCATCCAGCGCAGGCTCCACGCGGAAAATCTCACGCGATACCAGCCGCTCACCGGCGGCTTGAAACGATCTGGCTGGAGCCCCTGCGGCTGAACCCTCCCGATGACGCTGGTGAGCAACGCCACGGAGTCCGCCTCACCGTTGAATTGCGCCCAGCGGACTACGTTGCGGATGTCGGTCTCGGGGTTGGCCGTGATGAATGTCGTAAGGCCAGACGCAAGTTCGAGGCCCTTCAGCGGCACCGCGCAGTGGACCCGGATGGCGTCGATGACAGTGCGCTGCTTCGCTGCGGGCTCGCGCCAGACCTTGCTTTCCACCTTTTTGCTGTCCCTCGCCAGGGCCAAATTCAGCGCGACATCCGCGGCCTCAATGTATTTGCGAACGAGCACCGGCGAGAAGTCGAGCGCGCCGCCCACCTTGTCGAACCCAGACTGCTGTCCATCCTCGGGGAGTAATTCCTTCACGTGCAACAGGGGCAGATGAAGCAGGTCGCGCAGGGTGTTCTCATACTCGACGCGGTTCATGCGCCGCACCCCTGCGAGCGGCTGCTTCGACTCCGCCGCTATCAACGCGGTGCGCAGTTCTTTCAAGAAAGCGGTACGCTCATCGGTCTCAGGCTGGTCCGCCTTCTTCGGCGGCATTTCGCCCTTCAGCACTCGATCAAACAACAACACGAGTTGGTTCAATTGATCGCGGTCCGGCTTTTCGACGGAAAGCTGATCCACGCGCAGGTTGCCTTTCTTTACATCTGCGTCG
This sequence comes from Chthoniobacteraceae bacterium, assembly GCA_044370935.1. Classification (GTDB taxonomy): domain Bacteria; phylum Verrucomicrobiota; class Verrucomicrobiia; order Chthoniobacterales; family Chthoniobacteraceae; genus Chth-196. The sequence goes on along the minus strand of JBILUQ010000406.1, from coordinate 389 downwards.
TGGCAATCCGAGCAGTGTTGATCGAGGAACTTGCGGGCCGTAGGACTAAATTCCGCGGCACTCAGCGTGACCCGCGACACATGTAGCAGCATTGCCAGAATAAGCAGAAAAAATGGCAGCACTTTCCATTCAGTGAGATGTAGCCAGCTTATGCCCACCACACTGTTACGGGACGCGCGAAGGCATTCAGATCCCGCAGCAGCAGCACTCGCGGTTTTGATTGAATCGGGGGCACTCATCAGATTCATCTTCGCATGTGGAGGATCATCGACAATGCAGCTATGGCGCACACAAACTCAGGTTTTTAAGCATCGCCGTTTCTGCCGTTGAAAGTGATGGCAGGAAATTGCTTTTCGATCCGTTTCCGCAACTCGCGCGAGCGTTATGAC
>JBILUQ010000405.1:0-2933 GCA_044370935.1 Chthoniobacteraceae bacterium | reverse complement strand
AAGCAAACCGAAGAACAGCCTCCGAGAGCCGGATGCGGGAAATCCGCCTGTCCGGTTCGATGAGGGGGAGATGAGGACACGGAGTGGTTGTGGCCGCAAACCATCCTTGTCTCCCTACTCTATTAGCCCTTTGATATTGTGGTTAGTAGTTTTCGTAGAAATTTTCTGCGATAGATCCGACCGAAACTTCAGTATGTCCGCGTTCGTGATCCGGTTAATGTCCTCGTCAGCTCGCGATCCAAGAAACTGCAGAAATTTATCCACCGTTTTTTTGTAAAAACTGAGAGTTGCGGCTGCAACTTCGCCGTTCTTTTTAGCCAGCCATTTGACTGAGAATGCGCGGAACGATTGTGAGAGTAGTGCATCTCCGGAGACCTCCTGGTAAAGCTCCGTCATAGCCTTGCGAATTTGCCGCACTGTGAGATTTTTTTTTGCAGCGGCTTCAAACGAATCGGCGATTTTGAGCGCCTCCCTTCGATTGGATGTGCCGGTGCTTCGGTTGCGTCTGCGTCCTTGTAGATCAGTGAAGCGGACGTACCAGTATCGGGATTGCGGGTGCTTCCAAAGAAAGGCCATGATGTAAGACCAATACTAAGACCATCCACGCATGTCCATCATCATCCCGTGTGTCACAAGTAACTGATAATCAGTCAATGCTGGACTTTACTGGATCTCTGTTGGCGAATCGTGGGTTCGAATCCCGCCGGCCCGACCAGGGAGGAGAATGCGCTCACTCGCAGCCGCCCAATACTTTCAAGCGGATGGCAATCCGTCCTTCGTGTTCAGGGAACTTCGAGACCCCAGGTAAAAATCTTGGTTAAGAAAAGCACCGCCGTCACACAGACGGCAACATTTCCATTACCCAAACATGCGGCCCATTGGCTAGACCACCTTCAACACGTCGGCGGCTTCAAACCGTACTTTGGGCACACTGGCGTACTTGTCTTCGGCCGATCGATACCCGAACGCCAAGCCGCAAAGAGATGTGTATCCCTCCCCTGACAAGCCGAGCAGCTCGTCGTATTGCCGCGCGTCAATCCCCTCGAGCGCGCAGGTATCTATTCCCAAAAGCGCCGCAGCGGCCATCGCCTGCCCCAAGGCGATGTACACCTGCCGGGCACTCCAAGCATTGATAGAACCCCGCTCTGTCCCCGTCTTTTGAGTTTGCAACATCATCCCGCGATAGCCCTCCAAGGACTCGCGAGTCCCCCCTCTCACCTCCATAATCCGATCTACAAACCGATCCACATCCTGAACCGAAAGATCTTTCCGCTGCGCGAACACCACGTAATGCGAACAATCCACCGGTTGCGTCTGTCCCCAGGACATCGCCGGCAGCGTAGCCAATACCGCCGGGCTCTTCACCCAGACAAACCGCCAAGGCTGCAACCCGAAAGACGAGGGCGTCAGAATCATCGACTGTTCCAGAACCCTCCACTGCGCCTCCGGAATGCGCCGGGCGGGATCAAACTTCTTGGTGGCGTATCTCCACTGCAAAGCTTCGAGCAAAACGTTTTCGGAAATGGGATTCATATGCTTTAGAAAAATGACGGTCCGTTGGGCGCAAATCTAGCAGCCCAAACCACCGAGGGCTCTTTTTTATTCGAGAATCAGAGACTTGGAATCCGAGCAGGAACCCCGCGCCCCCCTCCCCATTTACTGAGATGCGTCTGAGTCACAGGACATTTCCGGTTTGATGCGTCCGCTTGTGAAACGGGACGACAATTGGGCCAGGTTGTTTGGGCGTTGCATCGCTAAAACTCAAGGCACTGAAAAATGGTTCTTCTGAAATTCCACTGCCGGTGTCAGAGCTGGCCCAGTATGCGGAGCCAATCAGACCGGTTTTTAAGTAAGCTTTCCAGGTGGTTCCAAGTTGGTTTTGGTTGGTTAGGTTAGTTCTCTTTCTTTCGCAAGCTCTGTTGCTTTTTGGGCGCTTGCAGACCCGGAGCGTAGCGGAGGGGCAAAAGCGCCCAAAAAGCTCCGCTCCAATTTTCTCCCCTCATGCAGCCGCCTCCCACGGCCTGCTTGCTTGAGGCCGATAACATTCCCAAGGCGTGCGGCCTCCCAAGGCTTGATGTGGTTTGATTCGGTTGTAGTCCTCAAACCACCTTCTCAATAGCCGCTCAAGCTCATGGACTGTTTCAGGTGCCCACAGATACACACCCTCGTGCTTCACGGCGCGCCACAGCCGTTCAATAAACACGTTGTCCATCCACCGCCCTTTGCCATCCATGCTCACTCTCACCCCCGCGCCTTCCAGCGCTCCTATCCAAGCCTCGCTGGTAAACTGGCTGCCCTGATCCGTGTTGAAGATTTCCGGAGCCCTTCCTGCAACTCTGAGGGCTTCCTCAAAGGCCTCCAGGCAGAACCTCCCCTCCAGTGTGTTCGAGAGCTTCCACGACAGCACCGCTCGCGTACGCCAATCCATCACCGCCACCAAGTACGCAAAACCTTTGCCCATCGGGATGTAGGTAATGTCTGCACACCACACTTCATCAGCCATCGCAACCTGACGATCTTTCAACAGGTACGGATATTTTTGTGCTCCTGGCCGGGGTATACTCGTGCGGGGCTTGCGATAGATCGCTTCCAATCCCATGTGCTCCATGAGTCTACCCGCTCTGCGTCGACTCACTGAATACCCCTCACGCGTCAGCTTCAGACTCATCCTCCGGGCTCCAAACTCCGGAAAACGCAAATAGATCTCATCCATTCTGCGCGCGACTTCCGCATCGGGCTCTGAAAGCACGGGCCGTGCACTGGATCGTTCTGACTTCAACCGATTGCGATTCACTGCCAACAACTCACTCTGACGGCGAACACTGAGCTGGGGATGGTTCTTTTCCACCATGGCCTTCCTCATGGATCGATCCCCAGCTCCTTGCACTTTTTTGAGAGCCAGTCGACCTCCACGACGAGTTGGCCGATTTTTC
>JBILUQ010000501.1:0-2938 GCA_044370935.1 Chthoniobacteraceae bacterium | reverse complement strand
ACAAGTCGCGACAAAGAACGGCATCGTTCGCCTGCACGACACCGATGGAAATGGGGAGAGCGACTGGTACCAAAACTTTAGTGACGCGATGCGGCAAAGCCAGAGCACCCGCTCGTTCCCGCTGGATATGGACATCGGCCCGGATGGCTACACCTATGTTTCCGCTGGGGGAATCAAACTCGGCGGCGATGGAACGCCTTTCACGGGGGGCATCGCCCGCATCGCCCCGGACGGCAAAACCGCTGAGCTCATCTCACAGGGTGCGCGCGAGCCTTACCTCACCGTTCATCCCACCACTGGAATACTTACGGGCACCGACCAGCAGGGAAGTTATATCCCTTCCTCTGTCTGTTACTTGATTCAACCAGGCGCACATTTTGGATTCGGCATTCAAGCCCCGCCGAAACTCGCGCCGCCACTCGTCTGGATCCCGCACACCGAGGATAACTCCTCTGCGTCGCAGGTATGGATCACGGGTCAGCAGTTCGGACAATACGCCGGCAAACTCCTGCATCTTTCCTACGGTAATGGCGGCCTGTTCCTCATTTGCCCGGACCTCGACGCTAAAACCCCGCAGGGCGCTGTGATTCCACTTGGGGTTGATACCCGTATTCCCCTGCTTCAGGGACGCATGCATCCAAGCGGCGGTTCGGTTTACCTCACCGGTTTCAAGATTTACGATTCACGCGCATCCAACCAGTGGGCGCTTGCACGCATGCGCCGTAACAACACTCCAATCACCACACCGCTCAACGCGCGCTCCTGTGCGGATGGTGTGATTCTTGAATTCGAATCCGCCCTCGATCCTGCGTCGGTGAGCGCTGATAAAATCATCGCACAAGCTTGGAACTACAAACGCTCGAGCGCGTATGGAAGCGGTCGCTACCGCAAGAACGGCGAAGCTGGGATGGACCCGGTCGGGGTTTCGCAGGCGGTACTTTCGGAAGACCGCAAATCTGTTTTCATCCATTTGCCTGAATTTGCTGCAGTCATGCAACTGGAGATACGGCATTCGTTCAAACTAGCAAACGGTGCACCGGCCGAAGGCGTGACTTATTTCACTGTTCACCAGCCTCGAGAGCTTGATTTGCATTCCGCCGGATTCACTCAAGTGGACTTGAGCAAGACATCGTTCGTTTTGACGCATCGGACCGAAGGTCCGGCTTCGCCCGATTTAGGTCAGACGCTGAGTGTCTCGATGGGCTGCATCGCCTGCCACTCAACCGACGGTTCGCAAGAGGGCCGCACGGGGCCCACATGGAAGGGCCTCTTCGGAAAGGACCGCCAGTTTACCGACGGCTCCATCGAGTCCGCCAACGAATTTTATCTGCGCGACTCGATGATCAATCCGCAGAGCAAAGTCGTGAAAGGCTTCGAGCCCTCGATGGCCAGCTACAAGGGCGTTCTCACGAAAGAACAGATCGAATCGCTCGTACTATACATCAAGACGCTCCGTTGAGCCGTCCCACAGATGATGCGGCTGCCCACAGCGAAGACTACTTCTTTGCCGCAACGCGCAGCAACACCCGGGGCGCAACCCAGGTCGTCCAATCGTAGGCGGGATCCTTTAGCGCATCGACTTCAAAGCAGATCAACACCGCCCGTCCCCTCCACTCGCTGAGCGAGATCTCGGCAGGAATCTGTTCACCACCGCCAAGCGTCCTCGCGAAGATTTCCCGCCCGTCCACCTCCACCCTGAAAGCAGCTCCGGTACTTTTTGGATGGTTGAGGAGCGCCTCGAAGGCAAGCACGCACTCCCCCTTTTCCCCGGGAGGGAGCTCCACCCGAAACGCTAGCCGCCCACGCCCCTTCGCCATCGGATGCTCCAAAAGCGCAGGGCGTCGCACCTCATCCTCAGGACCAACCATCTTGCGGGCGACGTCCTGTACATTTTCTCGCGATGCGGAGTCCCTGTTTAAAACAAAATCATAAACCACCGTACCGCTCTCCGAGGTTTTTCTACGTGACGGCTCAACGCTCGAAGAAACTACGTTGCTCCAATCCGCGCGGCCAATGATCGGCAGCGCAAAAGCACACGCGGCATCCTCCTGTTCGGTGCCCGCACTTTGAAAAACCTTCCAAAGCGCGCGCTCACCGCCAACGCCGTTCACGTTAGCACTGCCATCATGCGCGCGCATGCCGCAGCGCAATCCGTGCTCATGCGGATGATCCACGTGCCTGTGGTATAAAAACGATTCGATCTCCGGAATCGCCTGCACTTTTTTCCAAGCGAAGGCATAGGCTGCGGCCTGTAGCTGTTCGCCCTGGTCCCCGTCCGGACAATGAAACCCCTGCTCGGTCAGCGCGATCGTCCGCGGATTTCCCTCGAACAAATAGTCGGGTTGTTTGAGAAACGCGGGGAGCACTTCCAGATTCTTGAACGTAATCCGTGGCGCATCAAAGCGCATCGGCGCGGAACGATCCTTCCAAAACTCCGGTTTGAATAAATTTTCGGGGTATGGATGAAAGGCGAGACTCCATGGAAAGTTCCCGCCCTCCAACGAAATCCTTTGAATCCCCTCCAGCGCCTCCAGTCCCGAGAACCCCTTCGTAGGATCCTCGGATGCCGGCATCGCCCAGTGATGCTCAAGCGACACATAAGTCTGAAACCCCGCATGCAACGAACGCGCCACCAAATCCACCACTCGTAGAGCGGCTGAGTATTCACTAATGACAACATCACGGCTCGCATGGCCGAGGTGATACCAAGACCAATGACTTTGCATTTCGTTCCCAACAACCAAACCGCTCAACCATCCAAACTCTGCATCCTCCCTCGTGTACCGTTCCACCAGCCAGTACACGATCGCATGAAAATAAAAAACACCTTCCTCGGTCGCCGTATTAAAAGCGGAAGGTCCAATCGGCACCCGATGCGGATCCGTCAGCGGATGCACAAGCGGCGAGGAAGGAGGTGTCGTAGAACGGACGTTGTTAA
>JBILUQ010000404.1:0-2946 GCA_044370935.1 Chthoniobacteraceae bacterium | reverse complement strand
TAAATCCAGTACGCATCTTGAGCCCTAGCCTTACTGCAGGTAAGCCAAACCCTGACCTCGGCTCCCCGGGAACCATGCGCCTTATGAAATACCCGAACTCCCGTCTAGTGATCCGACTGCTAAGCCTTTGGACCATGCTTTCGAGCACGGCCCTTTTGTTGGCTCAGGTGCCCGCATTGACCGAGCCTTTGAAGATCTCCAGGCAGGCAGCGGGTGAAGTCCCCACCACCGTGATTTCGGGGGTCCTGAAAGGCGCTGGATCTATCGCCTATGAATGGGAGGGGACAAACTCGACTCTTGAGAGCGGAATTGCCGTAGCCACCAACGATTGGAAGACGGCCGCCGCGGGGGGCGGTCATGTTCTTGCAATCAAATCGGATGGATCGCTCTGGGGGTGGGGGGACAATTCTTCGGGTCAATTGGGAATCGCTCTGCAGGGGGGATCTTTTCGCACGAGTCCGGTGTTGATCTCCGCGGTGAACTCGCAAACTCCAGTTCAGTGGGCGCAGGTGTTTGCCTTTGATTCCAAGAGCGGAGGCATCAAAAGCGATGGTTCCCTTTGGTTGTGGGGGAAGGACATCGGCTCAGACCCTGTGCAAGTCACGAGTGACCCATTTTGGGAATTCGGGGCGATGAATGGGACGATTGCCACGGTAATTTCCCGAACCGGAGAGCTTTTCAGTCTGGATTTAGCATCGATCTCAACCCCGTCATTTCAATCCATTGGCGGGGATGCAGCATGGGCGGCGGTAGCCGTTCGGGGTGATGATGTATTTGCGATCAAACGCGACCGGTCGCTTTGGCGAGTTCAACTCTCAGGCGGCGTTGGGCTTCAGAAAGTCGGCGGTAACCAACGCTGGAAGTCGGTAGATATCGGCGATGGGTACTGCGTTGCATTGAGGGAGGACGGAACGCTTTGGGCCGCGCCTTTAGCAACGCAGGGATGGATTTATCACCCCGTTTTTAGTTCGAATTTCGACGGGCATGCGGCAAAGGATTCGCTTCTCCAGTTAGGCGCTTCCAACGCGTGGGTGAGTGCTGTGGCAGGGGTTGCACCACTCGCCGTGGATGCATCAGGCAAAGCGTTCTGGGTAAGCGAGTACGCCACGCGTGCAGTGGACGGTCCAGAGGTGGCTTGCGCAAAGGTGTTCGCTCCTAAAATGTCCAGCTCAGGCACCGGTTCAGGCACCGGTTCAGGCAATGATCCAAGCCTTCTCGCGCACTATTCTTTCTCCGGAAACTACAACGACGAGTCAAACAACGGAAATCATCTTCAGCTGCTTAACAACGTTGAGCTCACGTCTGACCGATTCGGTAGCCCGAACGGTGCACTCTTATTTAGTTCAACTTCCAGCCAGGCGAAATCCCAAAACGCGTTGGGTTTGGCCGGCAATGCCGCGAGGACAATTTCTTTGTGGTTCAAGGCCCCGATTAGTCCGGGAGGAACCTTCGACAACATCCTCAGTCTTGGCCCTCCGTCGACTGGAGATAATCGGAGTGGGTATTCACTACTTTATAGAGAAGAATTCCTGTGCTTGTGGGGTGGATGGGCTGATATGAATGCGGGCCCGTTTGCCGTCGATTTTTTTAAATCATGGCACCACATCACTGTGGTCTACCCCGGGAGCGTTGGAAACACTCAAGTCTTTTTTGACGGAGTGAAGGTTGGAACACAACCAGCTCCGTATATGGAGCACGATACCCTCTTGACCGGCGATGGTCCTATAACCCTCGGCAAGGCCGATATATGGCGCGACTTTCTAGTGGCCAATGAGAATTCTATGGTTGACGAGGTCCGCGTTTACAACCGCGCTCTGAGTGAGGCGGAGGTACTGGCCCTCTATGTCACGGAGAATACGCCGCCCTCTTCTACGAATTCCGGATTAGGGACTCCGGTGGCAGAATCCGGCCTTGCTCTTGGCCGGGACAACACCCTCTGGGCCTGGGGCGACAACTCGAGTGGCCAGCTGGGGAACTTCGCGCTGTCGGGCTCCGCGGGAGGCTACACCCAAGATCGCGCCCAAGTCGGAGTTTCCCCGCTTTGGAATCTTCTATCGCCGGTGCTCGGCATCCCTGTGGCTTACAGCAACCCCACGGCAAGTTTCGCCAAAGATGTCTATTCGTTGAAAGTCGAGGGACAGCGGGTTGGCCGCGTCGCCCAAAACAATTGGTCCGCCACCGAGGATGTGACCTCGATGATTCGTCCCATCAGTTCGGGATCTCTGACGTTTGCGGAAGCTCCGGTGAATCTTGGCGCTGGTTCCTTGACCTCTTACCGGTGGTTGAGGAACGGAACGTTTCATTCAAATTCAGCCGGGGGCTCCCTCACCACGAATGCTCCCGGCATTTATTGGGCGGAATCTTTCACATCGCTCGAAACGCGGACTGCTACGGGCGCTTTGGGCTCAAACAGACTGACTTTAACCTCCACCTCAAACTTGTTCATCGGAATGGCGGTCGAGGGAAATGGCATTCCAGCCGGCACGGTGATCACCGGCTTTGTGGGGACAGGCACTGTCACTCTTTCCGGGTCGCTCACGTCGGCCATTGCGTCAACGACGAGCTTGAAGTTCGGGATCGTTTCAAAGGGCGAGCCCAAGATCATACCGAATTCTGACAAGGCGCTGAAGGATATCTACAGCTACCTCAACGCGGCGGCATCGGATTCTCGATGGGAGTACCAGACGCTGAGCTCGGGGAGCCTCACCACGGGCACCAGCGCGGTAGCCGCTGGATCCGTAAAAGCTACCGCATCGCTACTCAAAGCGGCGGTGGACCTGCTTCTGCTCGTGGCGGATTCCACGCAGGAAGTGAAGCTGAATTTGGTTCAAGGCGGAACCACGGCCACCTTCAGGCAACTCATCGGACCAAGCCCAAAAAGCACCAAACTAACCGCGATCGGAACAAGTTTTCAGGTGGGAGACGAGGTTACGCCAACCTACAACG
>JBILUQ010000122.1:0-10915 GCA_044370935.1 Chthoniobacteraceae bacterium | reverse complement strand
AACCTGCTCGAATACCTCCAGTCTCCTGAGTTTTTAAATTCTACTCCTTTTTCATATGAAATCCCCCACACTACGCCGTATCCATCGATGGCTTGGACTTGTCTTCAGCCTGAGTATTCTGATGTCGACCATCAGCGGAGTCCTTCACACCGTGATGACCCGAACCCAAGAGCCTCCACCGTCGGCGAGGCCCAGTGGAGGCGGCCTGCAGCCGGATGCGATCACCTGCTCGGTTTCCGAAGCTCTCTCTAGGTTAAGCGCTGATACCGGTCCTGTGAAGGCGGTAAACGTGCGGGGTATTGGAGGGAATCCCTGGTATCAGATCTATACCAGCAAGGGAGCGCCGCTGTACCTTAGCGCCAAAGACGGACATGAGGACCTCTCGCAAGATGAATTGTACGCGAAGGAAATCGCCTCGGCTTTTCTGGGAGGCGCCGAGGTGCGGAAGACCGACTTTCTTACTTCGTTCAACAGCGAGTACATCAATATTTTTCGCATTCTCCCAGTGTACCGATTCGATTCGGACGATGGCAAAGGCACCCGTGTTTACGTGAGCACCACGACGGGAAGCGTGACTCGGCACACTGACAACCGGCGGCAGTTTGAAGCGAATTTCTTCAGCAACTTCCACAAGCTCTCATTCATTTCAGACAAAACTGCAAGAGACTGGATCCTCGTCGTTTTGACGGGAGCTGCAGCGGTTGTGGCAATTTTCGGCGTCGTGCTGTTTTTCGCAACCCGGCCGAGGCGCTCCAAGGAATGACGCAGATGTGGCGCGTAAGCGCGCAGGTGTATCCGGTCAGTTGTCGCGGCCGAAGTTTGTCTGTGGCTTCTCCAACGACAGTTCCTTGATCCAGGCGTTTCGGAACCTTACGTCGTGCCCCTCGCATTGGAGTTTCAATCCGCCCGGACGGTCCGTGATGCCTTTTCCACCGTCGTTACCTCCGTCCATTCCGGAGTTTGCTCCGCCCCAAACCTGATTGATCTCTTGGTTGGCGTGAATTTTTACTCCGTTGAAATACATGGTCACCAATGCCTTTTCGACCCGGACGCCTTCCTTGAAGCGTGCGGCGCGGAACACGATGTCGTACGAATTCCAGTGGCGTAGCCCCTTGTACAAATAGTAGGGGGAAGGGGTCTCGTTAATCACAGCACCCATTCCGTGCGAGGTTGCATCGCCGTCTTGAATTTGGATTTCGTAGCGGTTCTGCAGGTAAACGCCGCTGTTTCCCGCTTCGTTCATCACCAAGAACTCAATGTGCAGCCGGAAGTCTCGGTACTCCTTTTTTGTGATGATATCCGCGACTCCGAATTTTCCTAGAGTCACCGCAGGGTCGTCGCTCTGCAGTGCCATTCCCGGATCCAACGGATCATTGACCAATTTCCATTTGATGGGCAGCGACGAACCAAACCGCGGTCCCTCCCAATAAGTCCACTTGTCATCCAATGTTGCCCTGGTTCCGTCGATGAGCACCTCTGCGCCAGCGATGGGTTTTGCATTAAGCCCGACGTCGGCTAGGCATTGGACGGGTTGTGTCAGCGCAAGGACTTGAACTGCGAGGACGGGCCAAAGGAAGTAGGGGGAGGAACGCATACTGGTCTCGGTAAAAGCTTCGTTGGAAAATAAACTGCACGCCACGTTTCAAGGGTGGGATGGCAGGTTAGTTTTTCGGCGCTGGAGGAGGCAGTGGGTCGCCCGGCATTTTCTTTCCGAGCTCCAAGTCGGATACCTTCATGCTTTTGCGATAGCCGTTGAAGCCGTAGAAGCTTGGCTGGTATTCATCGACGAAGCGCACATCGGCTTTCATTGGGACATCCATTTTCAAGCCCCAGTAGACTCCGTTGACGACGAGGCGCCTGAGGCCCTCGTTTACCAAATCATCCGCGGACCCCATCGTTGTGCAGAGGACGCGGTTTGTATTTCCAGATGCGGTGGAATGCTCGCGTATCCATGCGACTGGCATCATCGGGGTGTTCACGTCCTGCTCGACCTTGTCGGTGCTCCGAGGCTTGACTCGTTGAACGGGCGTCGAGGCAGGCGTCAGCCCCGACACAACTTGTCCTCGTAAAAGAATGGTCGCATCAGCGGGCGGGTAGGCCTCGTACACGTCTGTTGCACCAAAGACGTCGGAGACGCCATGCAGGAGCGAGTTGCCTTCGGCGCCGGGCTCAATGATGCCTCGAGTGCCCTCTACTTTGTGATTTCCCCAATGTGACACCCACTTTTCGCCAAGGACCTGCTTTCCGAAATCGGTTAGTCGGTTTTTATTGAATGCATGCGTGCTGGTGCGAAGGCCAATGATGGGTTTTCCGCTGTCCACGGCCTTCTCAAATCGGCTGAGCGCTTCCTCTGGCCAGTTGCGGAATCGCAATCCGAGTACGAGTGCATCCGCAGTTTCAAGCAGGTCGGGATTGGATAGTGAGGTGCCATCATTCGGTGTGATAACGCCCTCTGAATCAACCGAGAAAAGCACTGAACATTTGAAGCCATGCCGTTCGCTCAGGATTTTTGCAAGCATCGGAAGGGATTCTTCGGAGCGGTATTCCTCGTCTCCGGCGATTAGTACGACGTGTTTGCCTTTTCCAGGACCCGCCTTGCCTTCAAAGGTGAGAGAATGTTCGCCGGCATTGCTGAATGGGCTCGTGAGAATTAGCGAGGCTAGAGCGAGGGGCTTGGTGATGGATTGTAATTTCATTCTGGGTTTGTTGTGTGACTGCGCTTGAATGTGCGAGGGAGTTGGTGGTGAGTTTTTTATCTTAACGGTTTTTGCAGTTCTACTGCTGTCCATGCCGTGGTGCGTCCGTTGATTTTTGCGCGGGTAGCGGTGATATCCGCCGGGGTTACCGGGGTTCCTTCATTCTCCCATTCCCGTCGGACGTATGTGAGTACAGCTGCCAACTCTTCGTCTGAGAGATGAGTGACCGCGGGCATTTCAAGTTGCCACTTTGTTCCATTCACCTCGATCGGCCCAGTGAGTCCTTGTGTTACAATGCGGACGAGTTTGTCGGCCGGTCCCGTGACCCAGTCGGATCCAACAAGGGTGGGAGCCAGTCCAGGCAAGCCCAGGCCGCTTGGTTGGTGGCACGCGAAGCAGATGGTGTTGTAGACGACACGCCCCTTCTCGAAAAGTGCCTTCTCCGATTCAGTCAGCGGCTTCACCGGTTCGCGAACGGGAGCTGTTGATGGTTTTCCTGGCCAGCTGACTTGCTGCGTAATAAGTGCCAGTATCGGGTTCAAGTTTTGATTCGCCTTCGATGCAAGCTGAGTCAGTGCCGCTGGCTCAGCTGCAAGTTGGATTGGCTTAGCCTGCGTTGTGCTCTTGTTTTTTTTGGGGTCTGATGATTTGCCAGAGAGCCCCTCGAGTAACGCGATTTGAACAGGGGAATTGGCTGTGAGAGACGCTGCCAGATCTAAAGCCTTGTTCATTGATGCTGGCTTGCGCTCGGACTGAATCATTCCCGCGAGCGTCTTCACGATGCCTGAACTCTGTATCCATTTGGAATCGGAGATCGGCAGCTTCACGAGCTCTTCCAGATAATCGAGCTCCTGCCCCTGCATTCCGCTGAGCACTCCCTGCGCAATCGCTGGGGTCGGATTGGTCCGCAGTAGTTGGTTAAGCAGAGGCCTCGCCTCTGTTTTCGGCTTAGCGCCCAGTTGAAACGCGAGAGCCAGCTGTACCTCGGGGCTTTTGTCTCCAATGAGGCTAGCTAGGGGCCCTTCTTTTGTTTTGCCTGCGTTTTCGGGAAGGAAGGCGTGTTGCCAAGTGGCCTCAGTTGCGAGATTCACCACGGCTGCCCGCACCTTCGCGCTCGCGTCTTTGCCTGCGGTCTCCAGCGTTTTTTGGTCAAGCGCGTGAATGCCTTCAAGCGTCCACAATGCATGCAGACGTGACTGCGCAGTCTTCCCGGTCACCAGGAGTTTTTTCAAAGAGGCTGCAACGCGCTGATCATTCGTCTCCACGATCATTCGCTGCGCTGTGTCTCGAACCCAGCCGTTTTCATGGGACAAAAGTGCGACTAGTCCCTCGGTTTGCTCGGGAAACTTCTCCGTCTTGGGCTTGGATTTGTCAGGAACGATGCGGTAGATGCGGCCCAGATTGATCGGACTCTCCAAGTTGCGCTCTTCGATGTTTGCTGCGAGGTAGTATGAAAGAAAGACTTTGTGCTGTATGATGCCACGGGCCATGTCCACTACGTACAGTGCTCCGTCGGGACCGGTGACGGCGTTGACGGGGCGGAAGCGCTCGTCAGATGAAGTCAGGAATTCTGAATCTTTATATGCGTTTTTCGCGTTTATTGTGGTGTTCCCGTCTTCGAGGATGAGACGTTTCACCAAGTTGCCAGCGGGTTCAGGCACAAAAGCATTGCCCCGATATTCCTTTGGGAAGAGGTTACCGCGATAAATTCCGGCCCCGCACGTAGCTGTGGCGAGTTTTTGTGATCCATCCGGACGAAGTGCGTCGACATTGTAGCCCCGGTTGATTCCCGGATTAGGATGCCCAGGCCACACGGTCTGATCCTTGATTGTCTGTACGTTGATCGCTGAGCGCTCGGCGATGCGCGGGTTTCGTCCATACCAAAGTGGTGGAATCAGGTCACAACGCAGCAGGTCGCTGTTGTAATTGAAGTAATGACGCCCCCAATCGTCTTGAGTGCGCCCCCATTGTCCGGATTTACCGCCGGGACCGCTAATGAATGCACCCTGCTGGTAACGGTAGCGCACGGTGTGCAGTGAAAAAGTAATCCAGTTGTCGAGTCCCCAAAGCGGGCTATTGGGCAGGTACTCGGGTTGTCCGCCGAGCTTGCCGACCTCGTCATCGACGATCTCGGCGCTGTCCGCGACCCCGTCTCCATCGGTGTCGCGGTAAAACGTCAGGGTGGGTGGAGTCACTACCAACGCGCCATCGCCCAAAGCCATCACCGCGCGCGGCATGATCTGCTTATCGACGAAGACCGAGGCCTTGTCATAGATTCCGTCACCATCGAAGTCTTCCAGGAGCTTGATGCGGCCCACGGCTTGGTCTTCACCGTTGCCATCCATGTCGTGCATGTAGCTGTTCATCTCCACCACATACATGCGGCCTTTGTGATCCCAACTCACGGCAACCGGCGTCTCAATCATCGGTTCGCATGCGACCACCTCGATCTTGAATCCCGCTGGGAGCTTGAAGTTTTTGAGAGATTCCTTGCCTGAAACCACAGGTGAGGCCTGTGGACGGAATGGACGCTCGGGGTTTTCTGGGCCGCCCCCTTGACGTTTTTTTATTGGAGAGGGGCTCTGCTGCGCAGGTGCAATGGCTTGCTGGGGATTCGAGGAGGCGGTCGTTTCTGCGGAAACAACGGGTGCGGCTGCGACGAGAGCGCAGGAGATGAAAGGCAGGAAAAGTTGAATGGTCCGGGGTCTCATTTCTGGGTGTTGGATGATCGAGCGTAACGTGTCGCAAGATCAACCCAGATCTGCCCCACTTCTAAGGCGAAGAACGGATAGATGCGGCCGGTGCCTCATGCCGGGCTGTACAGAACGCTTCCAGCCGCCATCTCAGTTCCTCTATTTCTTCGCTCCTCTGCAGGGGGCGACCCTCCAGGGAGGTCACTGGCATGACCCCGATCCAGCTGCTCGTGATAAACAATTCTGAAGCGGCACCGATTTCATCCCTCGAAATACTCTGTGATTGAGCATTGATGGTTGCCTTGATCCATTCGCGAACGACTCCTCGGCGCGCGCCATCCGCAGGCGGAGGCGTGCGCCATCGTCCCCTTACTTTAACGAAAACGTTCGCCATGGCGCATCCAATCACGTGGGAATGGGAATTGAGGAGCAGAGCCTCGTTGGCGCCTTGAGCGAGGGCGCCACTAAACGCAGTGATGTTTGGCCAGTAATTCCCTGTTTTAAGATTTTCAAGCTCGTTGCGAAGCGTTCCCGAGTGAAATACAATGCTGTAGGCGTCAGGCAGGACCCGTTCGCGGCGTTCGCAGATAATCGCCACCCTGCATTTGGTGGCCGGCGCCTGAGGGGGGCCGTCGCCGGCGGTTATGTATAGCCGCGCAAAGGTCGAACCTTTGATTGACCGTAGTAATGGACCAACGTGCTCCAGACTTTCCTTTGGAAACTGAAACTGTTTGCTGGACGCAGCGTGAATGACCGATCCGAGGTGTTCGGGCAAAAAGTCGGCCCGTCCGTCTAGCACGCGGATGCTCTCAAACACGCTCATTCCATAACGGAATCCTCTGTCGCTCATTGGTATGCTGTTACAAGGTTCAAACTCTGTGCCGTTCCAGAGCCAGCAAAGGGTGGGGTGTGGGAGTTCAACCATGGTGCGGGAGGGTGATGGAGTTGAGCGCGGCGGTTTTTTTCCAATGGGCGGTTTTCATGCTTCCGATGAAGCGGCCTTTTCGCAAGCCTTGTCACATGTTGTCCTCCCCCGTGTTCCGCAAAAAGAAGTCCGTCGTTTTCACAACGCTTGCCGTAGCCTGTTTAGGAGCATGGCAGGCAAGCGCAGTGCAGGAATGGGATCAGTTCCGCGGCCCGAGGCATAACGGCGCAGCAGAAGCGGCAAATCTTCCCGCCTCACCCGGCGAAGGCGCGGGAGTGAGATGGAAGACTGAGATTCACGGCAAGGGTTGGTCGTCGCCACTGATCTCGGGGGACAAGGTCTGGCTTTCGACGGCGGCAGAGGATGGCACTGAGTTGTCAGTGGTGGTCCTTGATCGCAAGACAGGAAAAGTGCTGAAAGACGAGGTCCTTTTCAGGGTGCAGAATCCGCAGTTTTGCCACAAGTTTAACAGCTATGCCTCGCCCACACCCGTGATCAGCGAGGGTAGGGTGTACGTGAGTTTCGGCTCACCGGGCACCGCGTGTTTGGATGAGAAAACGGGCGCAAAAATTTGGGAGCGCACCGATTTTGTGTGTAATCATTTTCGAGGGTCTGGCTCCTCTCCGATTGTGTGGGGCGGCATGGTGATCATGAATTTCGACGGAAGTGATTTTCAGTTCGTGACAGCGCTTGATTCTAAGACGGGTAAGACTGTCTGGCGCACCGATCGTAGCGTGGACTTCAAGGATCTCGATGCGCAGGGCAAGCCTACGGGCGATGGAGATTTTCGAAAGGCATTCGCAACCCCTGAGGTTGTTGACGTGAATGGTGTTCCTATGCTCATTAGCAGCGGCGCAAAGTGCCATTACGCCTACGATGCGAGGACGGGAAAAGAGGTGTGGCGCTTCGAGGAGAGGGCGCATCATAGCGCCAGCTCGCGGCCTCTGGTGTGGAATGGAAACGTTTTGATTCAAAGCGGAATCAAGGGGCACCTGCTTTGCATACCGCTGGCATCAGAGGGCGTGGTTGATGAATCTCGTGTGCTTTGGCGTGTGAAAAAGGGGGTGCCTGGAAAGCCGAGTCTACTGCTGATCCAGGACACGATCTTCATGGTGGACGATTCCGGGATTGCCACATGCTTGGATGTGAAAACAGGCGAGGCAGTTTGGACCGAGCGTGTGGGAGGCAACTTTTCAGCTTCGCCAATCTACGCCGATGGTCGAATCTACGTTTGTAACGAGGAGGGCAAGGTGACGGCTTTCGCCGCGGAGCGGCAATACAAGGTTCTGGGCGAGGGCCAGTTTGAAGCTGGTTTCATGGCGTCCCCTGCAGCAGTCGGGGATTCGCTCTACTTGCGCACCAAGACGCACATGTACTGTGTCCAAAAATAGTAAGCCGTAGCGGTTGCTGAATGTGTTCGTCCGGATTCAAATATTTTGCACCAACTGCGCTCTTGCGCCGCGCGCCACTGTTTAGGAGGGTGTCAGCATGTCGTTTATTGATCTGAGTGCCGTAGAGTGCCGCGTGCTGGGGTCACTGCTCGAGAAAGAGCGCCTGACGCCTGAAAATTATCCGCTCTCGCTCAACAGCCTGACTGCCGCATGCAATCAGTCTACCAACCGCGATCCGGTGACCAGTTACGACGAGAAAACAGTCGATGAAGCTATCCAGTCCCTGCGCGAAAGAAGACTGGTGACCATGGTGGTTGGCGCGGGTGCACGCGTGCAGAAGTTCAAGCATCGGCTTGGAGAGCATTACAAACTCGAAGAAAAAGAGGTCGCGGTCTTGTGTGTGCTTTTGCTCCGCGGTGCGCAGACGCCCGGGGAACTGAGGATTCGAACCGAGCGCATGCACGCTTTCGGCAGTCTCGGCGCGGTGGAGGAAACTTTGAGCGTGCTTGCCCGGGAAGGCTTGGAATTGGTCCAGTCTATCCCTGCACGTCCTGGACAAAAGGAGGGACGTTATCGATGCACCTTCGGCGTTGAATCCTCCGCCATCGAGTCAACCAGCCCGGACGAGCCAATTCTTCCCTCCCGGCTTGAAGTCCTCCAGTCAGAGGTCAAGGATTTGCGTGACGAGATCGCGCGGTTGCGTGAGGAATTTCAGCAGTTCCGGCGGCAGTTTGAGTAAATATGAGCGTCGCGGTCGGTGAATCACGGTGGCGTCATTTTCTTACGCAAAGGCAATCAGTTTTAATAAATCATCTAATTTTTACAGATGCATCCTTCTTACTTTGAGGTTCAGTTCAGTGTTCCCGCGCCAGTAAATGATTGGCCGGAGGAGTTCGCCATATTGTCCGGTTACGCCACAACGGGCGAGGTGTGGACTGAGGAGAGAAATTCAGCCGCGGACCGCGCTCTGGGTGAGACCATCTTTGTGATCGGCGTGTGGCGGGAACGGATCACGGGGTTCTTCGAGGATACCGGGCACTCCGAGCCCGGGTGGGCGGCTGCGCTCGATCTAGACGCCGCATGCGATCTTGGGCTGAAGTTCCTTCAGGACGCAATTTACTATGTTCGGGGTGATGAACTGTCGGTGAGTTACTGTGATGACAGGCGTGCGCTCGTTCCTGTTGGGAGCTTTCGCGAGCGTGTGCGCGCCGAGTCGGGAAGCCGAAAGTGAATCGCTTCGGCGCTCTTGCTGCTGTGAAGATCAGTAGCTGCGGCCTGCGTCATGGTTGAAAGTTTGCCTTCACCCAAGACTCTGCATCAGACGGCGTAGTCAGCACTCCTTCGAGTTGCGCGGACTGGACCGCCTCCAAGATCGTCTTGAATTGAGGGCCGGGTTGAAAGCCGAGCCGCATCAGATCATTTCCAGTCAGCAACGGGGGTGGAATCAGAGGTTCGTGGGAGAACTCCTCGATTTTGTGCTTTAGAAATTCGTAGTTCGAAAGGTCGCCGTTGCTAGATTGGCAGTCGACCTTATGGAGAGCAAGTTCGTCCGCAATGGTGGGACGGGCGAGAAAGCGCTTGAGTCGCGCCACTCTCATTTGTTTAACGTCCTTGAAAGCCATGTGATTCGCGACGGCCTCCACTGTTTCGTCAATTGTTTTACGGGAATAGCGCAGTCGCAAAAGAATGGTCTCGGTCATTTCTGCCCCGAGTTTTTCGTGGCCGGAAAAGCGGATGCGCTTCGCGGCTTCATCGTAAGAAAACGTCGCTGGCTTAGCGATGTCGTGGAACAAAACAGCGAGCACCAGTGGCAGCGTGACTTCTTTGGGGAGCATGCTGAGCATGAGTCGCGTGTGGATCCAGACGTCTCCCTCGGGGTGGAACTGAGGTGGTTGTTCGCAGCCCTTCAATGCTTCAATTTCAGGCACAATTACTTGCATCAATCCGCATTCATCGAGCAAATCAAAGCCGCGCACTCGCCCGGGGCTGAGCATGATTTTCGTAAACTCTTCGCGGATCCTTTCGGCGCTCACCTCCTGAAGCTTCGGCGCATTTGCGCAAACCGCAGCCCATGTCGCGGGCTCGATCTTGAAATCCAAGGTGCATGCGAATCTGACCGCGCGTAGTAGACGCAGTTTGTCCTCCGCGAATCTCTGCTCAGGATCGCCGATGGCGCGGATTGTCTTTGCAGCTAGGTCGGCTCTTCCTCCAACAAAATCGCTGACCGTTTTTTTTACGGGATCATAAAACAGGCCGTTGATCGTGAAGTCGCGCCTCAAAGCGTCGTTCTGTGCGTCGGAGAATGAAACGCTTTCGGGGTGCCGCCCGTCGGTGTATTCGCCGTCGGAGCGGAAGGTGGCGACTTGGATTTCGTGCGGTCCCTCGAGAACGCAGACCACGCCGAACTGCGCGCCTACGGCGACAGTGCGCCGGAAGATCGACTGCACCTGCTCGGGGCGTGCCGAGGATGCCACGTCGTAGTCATGCGGTTCTGCACCGAGGAGCATGTCACGCACGCATCCTCCTGCATAAACAGCCTCGAAGCCGGCCTCTTGGAGGCGGTTCACCACCTTGCGCGCGGCTTGTTCCAGAGCGGTCTCTTCCATGCGGCAAGTGTCTCCCGACTGGCCTTGGAGCTCAAGGCCCAAGCCGCGGGAAAGCGTCCCGCGGCGTGTGTCAGGGCGTTTGAATAAATGCTAGGAATTCGAAAATTCCTAGCGCTTCTTTGTCGCCGCCGTGAACCAGTCCACTGCAGGGGCCGCGTTCTTGCGGTCCCGCTCGTTGAATCTTTGGACGTCGCGCTGTGTGCCCTCGGTTTTGTTGGCTCCTCTGGGAGCTCTCGGCCCTACTTCAGGATTGGTTTTGAGGGAGAGCGAGATGCGTTTGCGGGGAAGGTCAACCTCAAGAACGGTCGCTTGTACGCGCTGGCCGACTTTGACGACCTCGGCGGGATTTTTTACAAAGTTGTCCGAGAGTTGGGAAATGTGGACCAGCCCATCCTGATGGACTCCGATGTCCACAAACACGCCGAAGGCCGTGACGTTGGTGACAACTCCGGGGAGCTTCATTCCGGGTTGGAGGTCTTCGACCTTATCGACACCCTCTTTGAATGAGAACGCCTCGAATTGCTGGCGGGGATCGCGTCCAGGCTTCGCTAACTCCGAAATGATATCCTGCAAGGTCGGCAGCCCTACGTCTTCGGAAACGTAT
>JBILUQ010000121.1:0-10925 GCA_044370935.1 Chthoniobacteraceae bacterium | reverse complement strand
ACCCCCGCCGCCGCCGCGCCTACGACTCCCGCTGCACCTGCTGCGGCAGCGCCCGCCCCCGTGGCGAAGCCTGCGACGCCCGCGGCTAGCACCCCCGCCGCCGCCGCGCCTACGACTCCCGCTGCACCTGCTGCGGCAGCGCCCGCCCCCGTGGCGAAGCCTGCGACGCCCGCGGCGAGCGCCCCCGCCGCTGCCGCGCCCACGGCTCCAGTTGCGCCGGTGGCGTCGGCAACCCCGCCCGCTGCCCCCGCTGTTCCCGCCTCCCCCAAAACTTCCGAAAAATGAATTCGCGCAAACCTAACTTAGCCACCCTCGCTCTTGTTGTTTTTGTAGTGGGGAAGAGCTTCTCGGTTCAGGCAGCTTCCACGCTTGATGTGTTCCCTTCTGAGGTCCATCTCAGGAGCAAGGTGGATCAGCAGTCTTTCGTGGTTCGGGTGGTTCGGGAGGATGGCATCCACATGGACGTCACTTCGGAGGCTAATATTGCCTTGGAGAACCCAGCCCTAGCCTCGGTAGAGAAGGGGTCGTTCCGCCCGAAAGCTGAGGGCGCAACCAACATCAAGGTGCAGTGGAAAAATCTGTCAGCGACGGTCCCTTTGACCGTTGAAAAGATTGAACATGTCCCGGCCGTTTCTTTCCGTTTGGATGTGATGCCTGTTTTGATGAAGGCGGAGTGCAATCGATGCCATGGCGCGGCTCGGGGCCAGGATGGATTCCGTTTGTCGTTGTGGGGATTCGATCCTGATGGTGACCATTTTCGAATCACCCGCGAAATTCCGGGACGTCGCATCAACCTAGCCGTGCCGGAAGACTCGCTGTTGCTCACCAAGTCCGATGGCGAGGCTGCGCACACTGGGGGAAAGAAGTTTGAGAAGGGCAGCCCTCTTTACAATACGATGCTCTCGTGGTTGAAGGCGGGTGCACTCAATGATCCACCGGAGACACCGACTCTCACAGGAGTGGAGTTGAGCCCGCGTTCGCTAGTGCTTGAGGGGCCCGGTCAAAAGTTCCGAATGAACGTACTCGCAAAATATTCGGACGGAACCACCCGGGACGTCACGACGACGGCACTATTTTTGAGCAACAACGAGGGGACTGCAAAGCTCGATGCAGAGGGAAATGTCCTCGCCGGGCAGAGGGGCGAGGCATTTGTGATGGCTCGTTATGGCGCGTACACTGTGGGTAGCCAGGTGGTGGTGCTCCCAAAAAACCTCAAGTTCGAATGGCCGAAGATCGAGGAGCGCACGGAGATCGACCGGTTGGTGAATGCAAAGCTTAAAGACTTGCGCGAGATTCCCAGCGAGGGCTGCGATGACCTGACTTTCCTACGCAGAATTTACATAGATCTCACCGGATCATTGCCTCCTTTGGAGCGTGTGCAGTCTTTTCCAGCGGATCAGAATCCGGCGAAGCGGGAGGCGCTCATAGACGAGCTGCTGAAGCGTCCGGAGTTTGTGGATCTCTGGACCTTGAAGTGGGCGGATCTTTTGCAAATTCGAACCATTCTGAACACCACGTACAACAAGAACGTGCAGATGTATCATGACTGGCTGCGCGACCAGATTCTCGCGGGCGTCCCGCTGAATCAACTGGCGGCACAGCTTATCACTGCCAGCGGTTCAAATTTCGAGAATCCACCAGCGAATTTTTATTCGATGCAGAACGACCCGATTCGTGTGACAGAGGATGCGGTGCAGGCGCTTTTTGGCATTCGCATTCAATGCGCGCAGTGCCACAATCATCCGTTTGATCGGTGGACCATGGCCGACTACCGCGGCTTCATGGCGTTCTTCATGCAGGTGGGGCGGAAGCGCGGCGAGGACCCGCGAGAGAAGATCATCTACAACCAGGCCAGCGGCGAGGCGCTTCATCCGGTGGGTGGAAAAGCCGTTCCACCGCGCTTTTTGGGTGGAATCGAGCCTGACGTCAAGGGGCGCGATCGGCGCGAAGTGCTTGCTGAATGGGTTGCGGATCCGAAGAACCCCTGGTTTGCACAGAACATCAGCAATCTCGTTTGGGCGCACCTGACCGGCGTCGGGGTGATCAATCCCGTGGATGACATTCGCATCTCGAACCCCCCCTCGAACCTCCCGCTGCTCGAGTACATTTCGAAGCGGTTGGTGGAGTACAATTTTGATATTCGGAAGCTTGCGAAAGAAATCTGCATGTCGGCGACCTATCAGCGCTCAACTCATGCGAACGAGACAAATCAGCTTGATGAAAAAAACTTTGCCAAAGCGACCATTCGCAGGATGCGAGCCGAGGTTTTGCTGGATGCGATCTCTGATGCAACGGGCACAACGGGCAAGCAGCAGGGATTGCCCCAGGGGATGCGCTCGGTGGAAGTCGCGGACGCAAAGAGGACGAATTATTTCCTGACGACTTTCGGGCGTTCGGCGCGTGAGAATGTTTGTGCGCGCGACGAGTGCGGGCCGACTTTGTCCCAGGCGTTGCACCTTCTCACGGGCGATTCCGTTGACGGGAACATCAAGGCGGGGGCGCTTGTTACGAAGCTTCTTGCAGCGGGAAAGAAGCCTAATGAAATCATGATCGAGCTTTACTTGCGTTGTCTGGGGCGTCCTCCAACCGCCGAGGAGTCTGCATCACTTGAGGCCCTCTTCAACGATCCGGAGCAGACCAAAGCGACTCTGGAAGACGTGCAGTGGGCTTTGTTGAATTCGAAAGAGTTTATCTTTAACCATTAAATCTCATGAACCGCACATTACTGGGCTTCCTTGGACTAGGTTTGGCAGCCGGGCCCGCATTGAGCGCCTTGCCGGAGAAAGTGACCTTCGAGGATCACGTCCTCCCCGTGTTTCAAAACGCGTGCAACAACTGCCACAACCCCGACAAAAAGAAGGCGGGTCTAGATTTGACTACGTATGGGGCGACGATGCAGGGGTCCGATGGGGGCAAGGTCGTGAAGGTTGGCGACGCTGCGAGCAGCATGCTTCTGAAGTGCATCAATGGAACGGAAGAGCCTGTAATGCCCCCTAAGGGCGACCGTCTGACCGCGGAGCAGATCGCACTCGTGGAGCGGTGGATTGCAACCCGCGCGCTGGAATCAATGACAAGTAAGGCCGCGGCGCTGCCCAATTCGGTGGGGGTGGCGACGGTCACCCTGAAGCGTCCGGATGGTCCTGCGCCGATGCCCGTAAGTTTGAAGGTGAATGAGCCCGTGCTGCCGACACCCCGCGCCAACGCGCTGGTGGCGCTTGCGGCAAGCCCGTGGTCTCCGTTGACGGCGGTGGGCGGTCAGAAGCAGGTGCAACTCTACCACTCTGACACGTTGGAGTTGCTTGGAGTGCTGCCATTCCCAGAGGGAATGCCGACAATTTTGCGCTTCTCAAGAAACGGCCAGTTGTTGATGGCGGGCGGCGGTATCGGAGCGAAATCGGGGCGTGTCGCGATCTGGAGCGTCCCCACCGGGGAGCGTGTTGCCACGGTCGGAACCGAGGTGGACCAGGTGTTGAGTGCAGATCTGAGCCCGGACCAGTCGACGGTCGCCCTCGGCGGACCAAACCGGCTCTTGAAGCTTTACAACACAAAGGACGGTTCGTTGAAAAAATCCATCAAGAAGCACACCGACTGGGTGACCGCTGTGGCGTATTCTGCGGACGGAGGCTATGTGGCGAGTGCTGACAGGGCCGGTGGAATCACGGTGTGGGAGGCTGCATCGGGCGAGGAGGCGATCACTCTCGCCGGACACAAGTCTGCGGTAACCGCGCTCGCATTTCTGCCGGGCCTGCTGGCCTCGGCTAGTCTCGATGGAAACATTGTTTTGTGGGATATCAGCGATGGCAAGGAGCTTAAAAAGTGGGCGGCGCATGCGGGTGGCGCCGAGTTCGTGGACTTCACTCCCGACGGCCGCATCGTGAGCTGCGGGCGTGATCGCACTGCGAAGGTATGGAATCAAGAGGGCAAGGCGCTACTTACCACTGCACCGATGGGTGAAATCGCGCTGCGTGCAGTGCTGGTTGGCGATACCGTGGTCGCGGGCGATTGGACTGGTAAGGTACAGGCGTATGGAATCGGGGATGGTGGCAAGCCGTTCGGCGAAATCGCTGTTACTCCGATGCTCGCTTCCAAACCTTGATTCATTTTTTGAAGGCTCTTTTTAATCCGCTTGCCAAAGGTGCTGAGATTCTCATGTTCGGCGGCTTGTGAGTGTGGGGACTGACAGCAAGCCGAGAATGAACAGTCACGTGCTCTACTATCAGTCGCGGGGTTCTTGGGGCGGGCAGAATGAGCCGATTGTTCTCTGCGTCGGTCCTCTGGGGCGCTGTGAGGCGATGCGCGAATCTCTTTTGAAGGATCCAGAGTTCACCGTTATCTTGTCGCGCGAAAGGGGCGGGGCTTTGCAAATCACGCCGATCGCCAAGGGGCCAGCGATTGTTTCGCGCTCCGTTGCATTTCAAAACAATATCTCTGCAGTTGGCGGAGTGAACCGAATCTAGGGCAAGTCCGGCCGCGTTGCTAAAAACAAAAAACAAAACAGAAGGCATGGTTGGGACGTGTGTTTACAAGGAGGCTCCGCCTGAGGGCAGAGGCTGTACTCGCAACTCAAGGCTCGAGCTCCTGCATTTTGCTGAGTGGCAAATGAGGGTTTGTCAGGTTTTCTCAACGTACAGGACTGAATATCTATGAAAATGCCTTCCGGAATCTTCTTTTTGTGGCCGCTTTTTTTATTTGTTGCCGCCTTCACGGCGCGGGCCGCCGAAGGTCGGCGTCCAAACGTGGTTGTAATTTTCACAGATGACCAGGGATACGGGGACGTGGGCTGTCAGGGGGCCAAAGATTACGAAACGCCCAACATCGACGCACTTGCCCAGTCAGGCGTCAGACTGACCAACTTTCATGTCGCTCAGCCGGTTTGCTCCGCGTCGCGGGCCGCACTCCTCACGGGGTGCTATCCAAACCGCATCGGCATCCACGGCGCGCTCGGTCCGAATGCGAAGGTGGGGTTGAATCCGAGCGAAGTTACCATTGCCCGGATGTTGAAGGACCATGGTTACCGGACCGCCCACTTCGGAAAATGGCACCTTGGCGACGCGCCGGAGTTTCTGCCGCCCGCGCATGGATTCGATGTTTCGCTTGGGATTCCATACTCGGGAGATATGTGGCCTTACCACCCTGAGGCGCGGCCGGGCACATACCCGCCGCTGCCACTAGTTGAGAATGGAAAGGTGATTGAGAAGGGATTGGACGCGGCTTCGCAGGAGACTCTCACCACCCGGTACGCGCAGGAATCGGTGAAGTTCATCCGAGAGAACCGCTCGCAGCCGTTCTTTTTGTACGTCGCCCCGAATCAGCCTCACGTGCCTTTGTTTGTGAGCAGCAAGTACCGAGGAAAATCCGGCGCGGGGTTATACGGAGATGTCATTGAGGAGGTCGACTGGGCGGTGGGGCAAATCATGAAGGAAATCAAGAACTGCGGTCTGGAGAAGGACACCCTTGTCGTATTTTCATCCGACAACGGGCCCTGGCTTTCGTATGGGGAGCATGCGGGCTCGGCCGGTGTTTTGAGGGAGGGCAAGGGGACTGTTTACGAGGGCGGGGTGCGTGTGCCCTGCATCTTCTCATGGCCGGGAAAACTCACCCCCAACCGCGTGTCCGATGAGTTTTTGATGACCATCGATGTGCTGCCAACCATCGCGAAACTTACCGGTGCAAAGGCGCCTGATTCCATTGACGGGAAAAACGTCTGGCCGCTGATAGAGGGGCAGCCGAACGTGAAGAATCCGCATGAAGCTTACTATTTTTACTATCTGCAGAACCAGTTGCAGGCGGTGGTTTCATGGCCGTGGAAGCTGATGTTTCCCCATCAAAGCCGTTCGATGGGGACCCAACCGAAGGCGCAGGGAGGCAAGCCGGGAAAGTACGAGGCGGTTAAAATTCTCGAGCCGGAATTGTACGATTTGTCCAAGGACATTTCGGAGACGCGGAACGTGTTTTCATTGGTGCAAGCAAAGGATCCTGCGCTCTTGGAGAAGTTGAATCGGTGCGCGAACGAGGCTCGCGAACGCATGGGAGATGCTTTGCAAAACCGGATGGTTGGCTCCGAAACTCGCGATGCCGGACAGCGCGCACAGTGAGGCGCGTTAAGTTCCTGAGAGGTTCATTGCGGGAAATGGCCGTCCAATGCAGCGGCGACAGGCATCTCGGCCGCGTAGCCCGAGGCGCTAAATCGAAGACTGATTTTTGAGCGCCCAGCTTCTGGTGCGGTAGTGGCGGTATTTAAAGAGTAGTGTTAGGTAGATCCTTACCCCGGTTTCAGAAACGAGTCTTCCCCACCAAGAGCGTCCCCACTGGTAAGTCACGGTGTCATGCATGACGCAGCCATTGGAGCCCTGTGTTTCAAACTGGTGCTCATGGACGAATAGTGCGAAGGGCCCTCTCACAATCTCGTCCACCAACAGGCTGGGCGGTTGCACCGTCTTCCAGCGGCAGGTCCAGTGCATCGGGATCACCCACCAGTCACGGCAGTGTAATTCGATGAGGCGGCCCTCTTTTGCAGGGCCGTCAGTTTTCATGCTGACAAGCTGGAGGGTTGGGGGCATTACCTCGCGCAGATTGTTGGGATCACTGTGAAAAGCGAACATGGTCTCCGCGCTTGCGGAAAGGCGTGTACTGGCTCTGAAAACAGACGGCATTTTTTAGGGGAAATAGAGGTTGCTCAAAACCGCTTCAAAAGTTCGTCCGCAGCGGCTTGTCCGGAGATGATCGCTCCTTCAATCGAGGAACTCCAACAGTGATCGCCGCACACCAGAACGCTGTTGCGTTCGAGGAGTCCGACCTTTGGTTCGCCGCCTGGTAGCATCGCTGGGAGTGCTCGGGCAATGCGATCAGTCCTCAGGTGTTTCCATTCATGCACGCAGCGACCAAACCATGCTTCCAGCTCTTCCAAAACTTTGCTCTCCAGATTCTCTGTGTCGGGCATCCCCAAAACGGAAACCGATATCAGTGCGAGCCCGGGTGGCGCGTAGTCCGCTGAAACATCGGAGGGCACGCAAACGTTGTTTACTAGGCCGGAGCCTGTCCCGTTTAAAACGATGATCGCCTCATTTAACGGAGATTGCGGCGCTGAGAAATAAACGCAGGTCACGGAATTCCAAGCGACGTTCGCAGGTCTCAAGTGCGGGATTAAAGCTGCAGCCGAAGCTGCATCGGTCGCAACAACGACCGCGTCGCCACGGAGCCTTTCTCCCGAATCAAGAGTGACAGACTCATGCTCGATGCTGGCGACACGCGCCTTTAATCGTAATGCTGTCGGCGGCAGTTTTGACGCCAGGTTGCGCGGGATCTCGCCCATGCCCATCGCAGGCAGAGTCGCGTTCCCCTCGGAGAACATCTTGAAAGTAAACTCGAACATCCTGCTTGAGGTGCACAGGTCTCGCTCAAGAAAAATGCCCCCGTAGAACGAGCGGAAAAAAACATCAATGATCCGAGGTGAGAAGCCCGCCCGCCGCAGATACGCCTCGGTGGAAAGGTCCTCGTGCTGGGCGATGGCCGGTATGCTTGCGCGAAGCATTCGCAGCCGGAGAAGTGCGATCCGAAGCTTATCCAGAACGGAGCCGACCGGCGCGATTGCGCTAGCGAGAATTTCCATCGGTTCCCGAAACACATCCATCACCCTGTGCATTTTCCCGTCCGCAAAAACGAGTGCCCCGGGCCGAAACGGGCGCAGGTTCAGTTGGTGGCGGTCGAGGAGTGACCCAGCTTCGGGATAAGAGTCCAGAAACACTTGGAAGCCACGATCCAGTCGGAACCCATCCACAAGGTCAGTGTTCACACGCCCGCCGACTTTATCGCTGCTTTCGAGAATCAATGGTAGTGCGCCGTCTCGATGAAGGCGTATGGCACAAGACAAAGCCGCAAGCCCGCCGCCCACGATCAAAACTCGCTTGGCGGTGGCTTTCATTTCTCTGCTGGGATTGCTATGTTCAACGCTTTGTTTGTAGCACAAAAAAAGCCGCAGGACGAAAATCCCGCGGCTTTCTTTTTAAACAGGGGGAGTCTAGCGCAGGAACGCCTCGTGCAAACCACCGTCGACGGTGATGATCTGCCCGGTGGTCTTGCTTAGTCTCTTTGAGATCAACAGGAAGTAAGCCTCCGCTTGGTCTGCAGGTGTGATCGGGGACTTTGTGAGCGTGCGGTCTGCGTAGAATTGCGCAAGTTTTGAAACGAGCGAATCGGTGGCTTCATCCTCTTTGAAAGGAATGTTGTACTTCGCAAGCGATCCGATAACCCGGTCGCGCGGGAACATCGCGCTGCCCTGCACAACGGTCGCTGGCGCGACGCCATTGACCCTGACCAGAGGTGACAGCTCGATTGCGAGTTCGCGTACCAAGTGATTTGCCGCGGCCTTGGAAGTGTCGTACGCGAGGCTTCCTTTCTTAGCGACCGCTGCGTTTGCGCTGGTGGTGAGCACAAGGTTGCCGTGAAGTCCTTGATCTTTCCACGTTTTTGCCGCCTCATCGCCGACGTAGTAACTTCCGCTCACGTTGATCTTGAAGGTTAGATCCCAGCTATTGTCCGGGATGTGGCCGGTGGTGTCGCTCGGAACAAAGATTCCAGCGGTGACGCAGATCGAGTCAAATCCTCCGTACGCGAGAGCGACCTTGTCGAGCATCGCCCGAATACTGGCGCGGTTTGTGATGTCCGCGGGCAAACCGACCGCAGGTCCGCAGCCGCTGATTCCGCTCCCGGCAACGCCGATCCCGATGCCGTACTTGTCGGTGATTTCCTTGGCGGTTCCAGCGGCGGATTCTTCCTTGAGGTCAACGCACACCACGTGAGCGCCTTCACGCATGATTCGGTGGGCGGTTTCTTTTCCGATTCCGCTGCCTGCTCCGATGACGATGACCACCTGGCGTGCGAGTTCTTTTTCGGCCGGCATGCGCTTGAGTTTCGCTTCCTCAAGCAGCCAGTATTCGATATCGAACGCCTCTTGCTGCGGCAATGCAATGTATTCGTCGATCGCCTCTGCGCCCCTCATGACTTCCACCGCGCAATTGTAGAACTCCGCAGTGACACGCGATTCACTCTTGTCCTTGCCCCAAGCGACCATTCCCAAGCCTGGGATGAGGATCACTGTCGGGTTTGCGTCCCGAACTGCGGGTGAATTGGCGTGTTTGCAGCGGTTGTAGTAAGCCGTGTAGTCCTCGCGGTATTTGGCAAGGCCGTCCTTGAGCATGGCCTTGAGGCTTGCAACGTCGCCCGATGCGGGATTCCAGTCGACGTAAAGCGGCTTGATCTTTGTTCTCAGGAAATGATCCGGGCAGCTCGTGCCTAGCTCCGCGAGGCGGGCAGCATCGTTAGAGTTTACGAAACGTAGGATGGCCTCGTCCTCCTGCACCGTCCCGATGAAGCGGCGGTGCTGGCTGACTTGCCCGCGCAGCCACGGAAGGATCCCCGCCAAGGTTGCATGGCGTTTTTCTTCCGGGAGCGTCTGGTATTTTTGTCCGCCAAACGCCTTTGCATGTCCGCCCTTCGCCTCGTATTTGGACTCGATGTAAAGAGCCGCTTTTTCGATGAATTCGAGTGTGCGGGTGTAGCAGACCTTTTCATCATCATCCCACGAAATAAACCCGTGCTGGCCCATCATGATGGCCTTGACGGCGGGGTTCTTGCGGGAGATTTCCTGCATCGCGAGTCCGAGTTCGAAGCCCGGGCGCATCCATGGGACGTAGTCCATGCTGTCGCCGAAAATCTCCTTGGTAAGCTTCTGGCAATTTTTCGAAGCGGCGATGGCGATAATCGCATTCGGATGCATGTGGTCGACGTGTTTGCCGGGCAAAAAGCTGTGCAGCGGCGTGTCGATGGAGGAGGCGCGCGGATTCAGGTTGAAGGTGGTGTGGGTGTACATGCCCACCATGTCGTCTTCAGCCTGAGACTTTAGTCCCTTGTCCTTGCGGGCTGCGTACACGGACTGCAGCTCGATCAGCTTCTGCTGGTAGAGGGATGAGAAATTTTCACGGGTGCTGGTGCGAAGATCGCCCCCCGAGCCTTTGACCCACAGCACCTCAACGTTCTTTCCTGTCAGCGGATCGATTTCGCTGAGCTTGGAGGAAGTATTGCCGCCTCCCGTGTTCGTGACGCGCTGGTCGCTCCCCAACAGGTTGGAACGGTAGACAAGACGGTCGGAGGGCGAGAGGGACGCGGCCTTGGCATCATCCCAAAGATAATTTACGTGTCTGAACTGAGGCATATGTGGTTGGTTATGTGTTGGTTGATTCTTTGCAAAATGCGGAGGATCGGTCGGTGCGGGCGGCTGGGGAAGACCCCGCTACGAAACCTTTCCTATCCATCGTGCATGAGCGACGTCCCACTCTGCAAGATTCTCTGCGCGGGGATGAAATTCTTGTATCTCAGCACTGAAGGAGCGGCGGACAATCTGACGCACCTCGGAAAGGGAGCCGATCTCGCCGGAAGCCGTTGCTTGCCAGAGTAAATTGCCGATGGCGGTGGTTTCAACCGGGCCCGCGACGACCGTGCGGTTGCAGGCGTCGGCAGTGAGTTGGTTGAGGAGTGCGTTCCTGCTGCCACCCCCGACGATATGAACCACTTCGATGCGTTTGCAGCTGATTAGCTCCAGGCAATCGAGGACCTGACGGTAGCGGAGGGCGAGGCTTTCGAGGGCGCACCGGACCAGTTGCCCCTCGGTTTCGGGCACAGGTTGATTGGACTTGCGACAAGTGGTCTGGATTGCGGCCACCATGTCTGCGGCTCGCAAAAATTCGATATCATCGGGATCAATCAGGGAGCGCAGTGCGGGGGCTTGTGCGGCGAGATTCACGAGCTGCTGGTAGTCGCCGTTGCCGTTTTTGTTGAGGAAGCTTTTGCGAAGTTGCTGCACGAGCCAGAGGCCCATGATGTTCTTTAAAAGCCTGTAGGTGCCGTCTACGCCGCCTTCGTTGGTAAAA
>JBILUQ010000493.1:0-2982 GCA_044370935.1 Chthoniobacteraceae bacterium | reverse complement strand
GCTCCGCTGATTTGCAAGACAACCTTAAAAAGGCAGTGCAGCGAGTCCGCGAGGCGGCGGCGAAGGGAGCTCAGATTGTTTGCCTTCAAGAGCTCTTTACCTCGCAGTATTTCTGCCAGGTTGAGGACCACAAGTATTTTGCATTCGCGGAGGAGATCCCAGGGCCCACAACCGATCTGTTGTGCAGTTTGGCTGCTGAGCTTGAAGTGGTGATCGTCGCATCGCTTTTCGAGCGGCGCACCGCCGGCTTGTATCACAATACCGCGGCGGTGATCGATGCTGACGGAAAATTTCTCGGGAAGTATCGTAAAATGCACATTCCCGATGACCCGCTCTTCTACGAGAAATTTTATTTCACACCGGGTGACCTCGGCTTTAAGGCGTGGAAAACTCGCTACGCAACCATCGGTGTGTGCATTTGCTGGGACCAGTGGTACCCCGAGGCGGCGCGGCTTACCGCGCTGAGGGGAGCACAGATCCTCTTTTACCCGACTGCAATCGGTTGGCATCCCTCCGAAAAGGCCCAGCATGGAGACCGTCAGCATGGAGCATGGGAAACCATCCAGCGCAGTCACGCAGTGGCCAATGGTTGCTATGTGGCGGTACCCAATCGGGTCGGGCATGAGGCGCCGGATGGTGGGCCGGGAATTGAGTTCTGGGGGCAGAGTTTTGTCGCTGATTTCTCGGGGCAAATCATGCAAAAGGCATCGGCGGCGGCAGAGGAAATTTTAGTGGTAGATTTGGATTTAGATGCGCTGGACACCCAGCGCACGCACTGGCCGTTTTTTCGCGACCGTCGTATTGACGCATACGACGGCATAAACCAACGATTTTTGGAGGCCGATAATGTTTGAGCGTCGCGACCGATCCCAGGTGGTTCCCTCTTCACTTGGTTATAGAATGCCGGCAGAGTGGGAGCCACACGCCGCGACGTGGCTATCATGGCCGAGGCCGGATGGCATTTCGTTTCCTGACGCATACGAGTTGGTCATGCCTGCGTTTGCTCAAATGGTGGACGCGCTCGCCGATTCCGAGCCAGTGTGCATAAACGTTTGGGACGCTGCTCATCAGAGCGAAGTGAGCAGGCAGCTTTCTCGCTGCGGCTCGCGCGATGGGCATGTTCGGTTTTACCGACATCCCGCCTACGAGCCGTGGTGTCGCGATCATGGGCCGATTTTTGTAAAAAGACAGCAACCCCCGCAGTGTGTGGTGATTGATTGGGCTTACAATGCCTGGGGTGGAAAGTATCCTCCTCACGACTTGGATGACGCTGTTCCGACGCTGGTCGCCGAGGCGCTCGGACTGCCTGTGTACGAACCTGGGATTGTGATGGAGGGGGGATCTGTCGATGTAAACGGCAGGGGGACGCTGCTGACGACTAGAAGCTGCCTTTTGAATCCGAATCGGAATCCCCACCTCGATGAAGTGCAGATTGAAGGCTACCTTCGCGACTATCTGGGCGTTTCAAATGTGGTGTGGCTTGGAGACGGGATCGAAGGAGACGATACGGATGGGCATGTTGACGACATCACCCGTTTTGTGAATGAAACATCAATCTTAACCGTCGTGGAGACGGATCCCGGCGATGCAAATCATATTCCGCTCAAAGCGAATTTGGACTCGCTTCGTGGGATGAGATTGGAGGACGGTAGCGCGGTGAACATCACGGAGCTGCCGATGCCCTCTCGGATTGAGCGGGACGGGTTAAGGTTGCCTGCGAGTTACGCGAATTTCTACATCGCCAACAAAGTTGTCTTGCTGCCGGTTTTTGCAGATGCGCGCGATGGCGAGGCCGAGCGAATTTTGAGCAATGCATTCCCTTCGAGGTTAGTCGTGCCGATTGATTGCACTGAGTTGATTTGGGGGCTGGGGGCGTTTCACTGCCTGACCCAGCAACAGCCAGTTTAAGGTCAATGCAGCCTCATTTGTCGGCGTGGGGGCTTTTTTGCTTTCTACTGCGCTAGTTTTAGAGTCTGTCTTAAGGGATGGCTCGAAACGACGCACTCACCCTTGGTCATTCGCCGGACCCTGATGACGCATTCATGTTTTTCGCATTGGCGGAAAACAAAATTGATACTCAGGGATGGCGTTTTGAGCACATTCTCCAAGATATACAAACATTAAACGAGCGGGCCACCCGCGGCGAATTGGTGATTTCAGCGATATCGATTCACGCCTACGCCTATGTGTTGGACAAGTACGCGCTTCTGCCCTGTGGCGCCAGCATGGGAGATGGTTATGGGCCGATGCTGGTGGTTAGAAAAGGTGTGGAATTTCCAAAAGATTTATCATCCGTGGCATCATGGCTGTCGGAGAAACTGATCGCAGTGCCGGGGTTGATGACGAGCGCATTCCTAAGCCTGCGTTTGTTTTTGCCTGAGGCGCGGCATGTGGTTGTCCCTTTCGATGAGATTTTTTCGGCGGTCGCATCGGGTGCGGCGGACGTGGGTTTGATTATCCACGAGGGGCAGCTGACCTATGAGGCCGAGGGGTTCGATAAGGTGCTAGATCTCGGGGAGTGGTGGAAGAGCATGACGGGGCTTCCGCTTCCCTTGGGTGGCAACGTCATTCGTAAAGATTTCACCCCGTCTGAGCGCAGCAGCATCAACCAGGTTCTGCACGATAGCATTTTGTACGGATTGCAGAATCGGGCTGCCGGCGTAGCGCATGCTTTGCCCTTGGGGCGGGGAATGGACACTCCGCTGGCTGATAAGTTTATCGGCATGTACGTCAATGATTTCACCCTCGACTATGGCGAGATCGGGAAGCGGGCTATTAGAGAATTCCTGTCCCGCGCTCATCAAGCTGGACTGATTCCAGCTCCTGTGGAGTTGGAATTTGTTGAATGATGACTCTGAGAGCGTTGCCCGAGTTCAGAGTTCTCTGCTGAGCAAGCATCTATTCGGCCATTGGGGCAATCATGCTGTCCAGGGTCACGCAAAGGCTGTTGAGTGATTCTTTGAATTTTGAATGCGGGATTCC
>JBILUQ010000403.1:0-2986 GCA_044370935.1 Chthoniobacteraceae bacterium | reverse complement strand
CAGGTCGACGGCCTGCTGGCAAGTGGCGTGCCGGCGACGTTTCTAAACTCCACACTGTCGGCCGCCGAGTCAAAGGAACGTTTCCGAGGACTGTACAGAGGCGAGTACCGCTTACTCTACATCGCACCGGAGCGACTCATGATGCCGGGGTTTCTCGAGCGCCTGCCTGAACTCAACATCCAACAAATCGCGGTAGACGAAGCCCACTGTATCAGCGAATGGGGTCATGACTTCCGACCCGAATATCGCCAACTCGCGGGCCTTAGGGAACACCTCCCCGGGGTGCCGTTCCTTGCATTGACGGCCACTGCCACTCTGCGTGTTCGAGAGGACATTGTCCGCCTTCTTCAACTCCGAGAACCAAAGTGTTACACCGCGAGCTTCAACCGCCCTAACCTTACATACCGGATTGTTGCAAAAAACAAACCCTCCCAACAGGTCGTTGACTGGATCCAGCAACATCCAGAGGACTCCGGAATCGTTTACTGCGCCAGCCGAAAGAGCACGGAGGCTGTGGCTGAAAAACTCAAGGCTGCAGGGATTCCCGCCCTGCCCTACCACGCAGGACTCGACTCGGGAATTCGGGATAAAACGCAGGAAAAGTTCCTCCGCGACAAAGTCCGAGTGATCTGCGCCACGGTTGCGTTCGGAATGGGGGTTCACAAGCCAAACGTGCGCTTTGTCATCCACTTTGATCTCCCAAAAAACATCGAGGGCTACTACCAGGAAACTGGGCGCGCAGGAAGGGATGGGATCCCGGGAGAATGCGTTCTTCTTTACAGCTCAGCGGATGCCATCAAGCAGCGCACGTTTATCGAGGAAAAGACCGATGAAGAAGAGCAAAGGATCGCCCGCGATCAATTGCAACAGATGATCCATTACGCGGAATCCAGCGCGTGCAGACGCTCGACGCTGCTCGCCTACTTTGGGGAAACATTCTCTGAAATCCCGTGTGGCGGCTGCGACAACTGCATGGAACCACGCGAACAATTTGATGGCACCGTGGCCGCCCAGAAATTTCTTTCGTGCCTTTACCGACTGCGCCAAGCATCAAGATTTTCCGTGGGATTGAACCATGTGATCGAAGTACTCACAGGGAGCGCGTCCGAAAAAATCCGCCGATGGGGGCACGACAAAATTTCCACGTATGGCATCGGAAAAGAGCACTCTCGTACCGAATGGCAGTCTATTGGCCGCGAGCTCATTCGCCTCGGCCTCTGCACTCAGTCCGCCGAGCGGCTCAGCACAGTTGAACTCTCGAGTGAAGGGGCGGCCTGGCTTAAATCCAAGACCCAGCTGAGTCTCACCCGCCCGATCGCTTCAAAAACCCGAACAACCCGCCCACGCATCGAAGGCGACATCGTCTGCGACGAAGATTTGTTCCAGGTGCTGCGAACACTTCGCAGGGAAGTCGCCGACGAGCGCAATGTGCCGCCCTACATCATATTCACCGATGTCACACTGCGTCACCTCGCCGCGCGGCAACCCAAAAGCGAAGATGAATTCGCCGAACTTCCCGGCGTTGGCGAACGAAAGCTGCGCGACTTCGCTCCGACTTTTCTTTCGGCAATCAACGACTGGAAAACAGCGAAACGGCGCTATTCTTAGAGGGGCAGACCGCGGTTCCAGAAGCCGCAGTCGCCACCAGTCATCCAACGAAGGACTCACTCTGATTACACTCTCCACCGAGTTACATTGATCAACTCGCCAAGAGGACCGCATCCGCTTAGCACAATATTTGGGACGCTACGCTCCCTAGACTGCTTCAAGTCGACCATAAACTCGATCACCCAATCGTTTTTGTCCTCCGGATCTACAATCATTTGTTGAACGCGCCATTCATCCCTTTGGTCTTTTAAAAAGTATAAGTGCTTTCGGTTCCGCCCCTCCGCATCGAGACGCACGCGCTGGTGGTTCCTCAGATAATGTGCGTGCGCCAACTCCAAGTCCGAATCCGTCCATTGCAACTGATCACCACTTGCAGGCGCAGTGAGTCCCAACGCAACACTGTAGTCACCGCAAGAAAATGCACGAATAAAGGCCATTGCAACCGCGTGCACCTTTGATTCAAACCGATCTTTATCGGCTGTAATGTCAGAAATGTCACGCGGGCGAAACGCTTCCTGCCTCCCCGTATCGGCCGCGCCAGTTTCTACTCGGCCGCTTTTCATTTCCGCCCACCGCTCCAAAAGACTTGAGTCGACCTGCCGTACAAGCGCGCCCAGGTAGGTCTCCATCTCGAATAGCTCACTATTTTTAACGGAATCTGGAACGGTTTGACTTAGCGCCTTGTGCACCGTGGAGATGTGCCGCAAAAGCAGTCCCTCCGAGCGCTCCAGTTGATACACTTTGACGTAATCGGAAAAGGACCGCGACTCCTCAAGCATCTCTCGCACGATGGACTTCGGCTTGATTGTTTCCAGTCCCACCCAGGGGTGCCTGCTTGAGAATTCATTGAACGTTGAATAAATAAAGTCACGGTTGGGTTTGGGGTATTCCAAAAGCTCCAACTCTTCCATACGCTTCTCGAACGGGACTCCCTCCGCCTTCATTTGCGAAATTGCCGCCGCCTTCACCTTATCCAACTGCCTTCGCAAAATAAGCTGGGGATCCTCTAAGATCGACTCAACAAGACTCAATACCACCCATGCGTAGTCAACTGCACCTGAGTCGATCAAAGAAACCGTATTCACCAAGTACAATGAAAGCGCTTGGTTCATCGAAAAATCGGTCTGCAAACCGACGTTCACAGCGACCGGCACTCCCTGCTTTCTACCTTCGCTCACCAAACTAACCACCCCTTGATCCAAGAGCGCACGAAACAACTGCCAACCCCTGCGCATTAATGCTTTCTTTCCTCGTGCTCCCTCATGGCAGTTCCTGATCAAATCCCGCATCGCCTGTACTCCCCCCCGTTCCCGACTCAGAACATTTAGCAGCATGCCATGATCAATCCGAAATCTGCTAATCAACTTCTCAGGTGCGC
>JBILUQ010000461.1:0-2987 GCA_044370935.1 Chthoniobacteraceae bacterium | reverse complement strand
AGCAGTGAACCCGCATTGGTGCTGTTACTCCCAAGGTTGCTCGAAGTCGCGTTGAGCGTTCCAATCGAACGCACGATCAATGCTCCCTGACTCACCTGCGTGGAGCCGGTGTAGGTGTTTGCGCCACTCAGAATCAGGTTCCCTGCGCCGGTTTTACTTAACGCAGTAACCGAGGAAGCGGCCGTTCCGCTCAAGACGCCGCTCACCGTCGCAAAGTCAAAGGCCGTATTGGTGTTGTCATCCACCAGAATGGTGCGCCCCATCATTCCCAAACTCAGCGGACTGGCGAACTCCACATCGGCGAGCGCCGTGGTCGAGTTCAACACCAGCGTACTAGTCCCCATCGGCGCGGTGCCCAACGTGGCAGCGCCCAGCAGATTCACAGTCAGCTTTGAACTCGACGCCGCAAAACCGCCACTGTTCGGGATCTGGACTTGCCCAGCGCCCGTCCCAAGTGTGCGCGTGAACGTGCCGCTGGATTGGAACACGCCGACGCCGGTGATCCAGAGATTGCTGCTGGTCGGCAATCCCACCCCGTCCTGCGCCTGCAATACCCCAGCACTGATCGTGGTGACCCCCGTGTAAGTATTGGAACCGCTCAGCAACCACAATCCACCGCCGGACTTGGTCAGCGAAAGCGGGGACGCACCGTTGTCCCCCAGCGCCAGTTTGATCTCGTTGTCCCCGGTCGAGTTCCCCGTGAGCGTCAACGTGCGCGCCCCGGTCCCCGCATAGGCCACCGAGCCCGTGTTGCTAAACACCAACGCCGCGTTGTTCTGGGTAGCCACAAAAGAAGCGGCGTTCCCGTAGTTGCCCGAGGAATCTATGAAGCCATTTCCAGCCAGGGTGAAGAGACGGTCGGTCGAAACGGACGGCGTCTGCGTGAGCTGTGTGAAGTTCGCGTTCCCCCCCGTGTAAAGCAGCGTTCCGCCGTTGAAAACGAGGTTCGCCGAACTGTTCGAGGAGGCGCCGATACCGCTGGCTAGTCCGCCGTTGGCAAGATTGGTCACCCCCAGCACCGCCCCGCCGCTCAAGATCGTCGGGCCGGTGTAGGTGTTCGATCCGGTGAGATACACAATGCCAGAAGCTCCGTTGCGCACCACCGAAAGCGACCCGCCGCCGCTGTTGGAAATGATCCCCGTAAACACGCCCGCAGCCGTCGAAGCCGTGGTCCCGATCGATACCGCGGCAGCCGTCGCGCTGCTGTTGTCCAGGATACCCGAACCAGTCAGCGGCCCGAGCACGATCAGCGGCTGGGTCGGACCACCGTTGTACAGCAAGGAACTTGCGCCGGCGGCGTTCACGTCCAATAAGCCCCCCTGCCGGATCACCGTCCCGGTGGCGGCGGCAGGCACGCCCAGGCGCGCACCGGCTCCGCTCAAACGCAGGGTGCCGCTGTTCACCGTCACCGAACCGGTGAACAAACTGGTGCCGCTCAACACCAGCAGCCCTGTGCCCCCAATGGTCAGGCTGCCCGCGGCGATCGAGGAACTCACCGTCAGGGCATTGGCCGGAGTGGTTCCATTGATGATGAAGATCAATTCCGCCGCGCCGCTTCCCACATGACTTCCGGCGATGGTGAGCGCACCCGCAGAATTGTTGAAGAGCAGTCCGCCCGAGGTGAGCGTTAACCCGCCGCCCAGCGTGAAGGTCGTGCCGCCCGACACGCTGGTGAGCTGAAGGGCGTTCATGGCCAGCGCGCCCGTGGAGGTCGAGCCGCCCGTGAGCGAGTAATTGGTCGTGGACACGCCGCCCGTGGTCACGTCAAGCGGGGTCATCGTCGCCGCAGCCACCGTCCCGCCGGTGAGCGTACCGGCGAAGCTCGTGCCGTTCAGCAATGCCCAGCCGCCGATTAGCGAGTTGGCCAGCGTGAGTGTGCCCAACTCGATCCGGCCCGTGCCGGGTTGGAAATCCACA
Organism: Chthoniobacteraceae bacterium; assembly: GCA_044370935.1. GTDB lineage: Bacteria > Verrucomicrobiota > Verrucomicrobiia > Chthoniobacterales > Chthoniobacteraceae > Chth-196. The sequence continues at coordinate 1,070 of JBILUQ010000461.1, read as the reverse complement.
ATCGCGCCGGCCGAACGTACCGCCGATACCGCGCCGCCAAAGCGCAGGGTACCGCCGTTGGTGAGTTCAACCACCCCGGCACCTGCTATCGCATTCAGCGAGCCGCCCGCCTCAAGGGTACCAGCGCTGAAAGCCTGATACTGGAATCGCCCCCCGGCCGTCTGCTGACCTAAGCCGGGCGCCGCACTGTCCGCCGCAAAGATTACCCTGCTGGTGCCGCCCAGCACATCCGTTCCCACCGCAGTCGTGCCGTCGGTCTGCTGCAAACGCAGCGTACCCGCAGTGACTGTCAGGTTGCCCTTGTAACTGGTCAGCGTCCCGACCGTGATGGCTGTTCCAGACGCGACCGTGGCTTGCACGGTCCCGGAAAGATATACCAGGTTGCCGCTGACTGCCGTCACCACAAGACCCGCTGGAATGTTGGCTCCTGTGACGCTCATCCCGGGCATGACGCCGGCCGCAGAAGTCAACGTGAGCGTTCCAACCCCCGTTGCAGTCGCTGCCGACGTGGTCAATGCTGCCAAACCAGTGACTGTCCCCGCAACTAAAGTCCCGCCCGCGGGAAGCTTGGGCGCATACACCCACGTGCCGTTGTCCACCTTCAATATGCCGGTGGATCCGCCAGCTTCCGTGAGAAGCCCCGAGATCTTGTTCATTGCTGTGCTGGTCCCACCGAGCACCAACGATTTCGCCCCTGAACCGGTGGCCGCCAACGGCGAAGTAAATTCAAGCGCGGTGGATCCGCCCTGGTTGGCGAGCAGCACCGCCGCGCCTGTGGTGCCATCGAGGCTAAGCAGTTTGGCAGAGGTTTCCCCTACAGCCCCGACGTAGTTCAACACGCCGGCGTCCCCCGCGTTGCCGATCTCGATCGGGCTATTATACAGGGTGCTCCCGTTGATCATCCCGAAGGTGCCGATCTGCAGCACCCCCTGCTGGATCTGGGTGAGCCCCTTGTAATTCGACCCTGTGCCGGTAGCGATCAATACCCCGCGGCCGGATTTGGTGAGACCGTCCAAGTGGGTCGCCGAGGAGGAGCGTACGCTGCCGTTCAAGATGGTGTCTGAATTCCC
>JBILUQ010000120.1:0-10987 GCA_044370935.1 Chthoniobacteraceae bacterium | reverse complement strand
AGCGCTCGCTGGAAAACCAGAGACGGCAGCGCACGAGCGGCTGTTTGATTCAGCCCAGCTGCTAGGGGTCGATGATCGCGCCTTGTTGGCAATGGCGATTCACCTCAGCGGCGGATTGGAAAAAAGCGTGCGTACTTTGCTCGATTCTTCTGCACGTGTTTCGGGGCTTGATTATTTTTCAAGCCCGGCCCGTGACACTGCGATGACTTTGCTCGCAGCGGTTCAAACCGGTGCAGCCGCGTCGCAGGTTGATACTCTTTTTGCCGAGAGCAAGGTTCAGGGAACGCAGGGCGCGTGGCGCACCACGCAGGACAACGCTTGGTCGCTGTACGCTGCGAGCAGGTACGTAAAAAGCCTGCCTCCGCTGCAGGCTCAGGTTGACGCGAGTTGGTCGCAGGCAGCAAAGAAACACGAGTTTAGCCTGAGCGAAAATCATCCGTTTGAAGAGGCGGCGCTCACTTTGAACGGCGCGGGCGGCAGGGCCGATTTTCAAATCGATAATCCCTCGGAAGCCGCCCTCTATGCGGTGACGTCCGTGACTTCGTATCCGGACCGTGAGCAGCCTCCTCAACAAAGCGGCTACATCTTGAGCCGCAAGTTCGAAAAGATGGATGCCAACCAGACGGCGTCGCCGGCCACTGATCTGCGCATTGGAGACCGTGTGCGGGTGACCATCGAATTGAGTGCGCTGCAGAGTGGAAAGTATCTCGCAGTTGACTGTCCGCTGCCCGCTCTGCTCGAGCCGATACAGCAGTTCCAGAAAAACAAGGGTGCTCCAGCGAATGCCGATGAACACTTTGGCGATCACACCGAAATTCGGTCGGACCGGGTGCTTTTTTTCAAGGACGACGTGCGTGCTGGTTCTTATCGTATCACTCAAATGACGCGGGTGCGTGCTGCTGGAGAAGCTGTGGCGCCGGCGGCGCGTGCGGAGGAGATGTACCGTCCGGAACGTTTTGCGCAGACAGCCTCGGAAAAGTTGATCGTGCGCTGAGAGCTGATTCTGAGCTGCAGGAGTTCACAGATGATGAAGCGTCGATTTCAGCGAGTGATCAGATGGCTGCTGCTGATTTGCGGTGTGATACCGCTTGGGTTGATTGTCACGTTTTTTGGATTCCTCGAAGTGGCGAGCCGGCTCGTGCAGTTGCCGAACTCGCTCGAAAATCCGCCTCCTGATGCGATCGAGTTTTTGGATCGTGCTGGAAAGCCACTGAGGCTCGTGCCGTCTGCGGAGGGGGGGAATTTACTGCTGGAGGAGATTCCTGCTGTTGTGCACGCAGCAGTGCTGGCTGCCGAGGACCGGCGTTTTCTTTCACATTCTGGCGTGGACTTGTTTCGTGTGATTCGCGCTGCATGCGATAATGTACGCTGTGGAAGGATCGTGTCCGGTGCGTCAACGATCACGCAGCAGTTGGTGAAGGTTGCAACGCCACGCAGCGGTGACTCGGGGAGACGCGGATGGATTGTGAAGATTTACGAGGCTGCCGCAGCGCGCCAGTTGGAGAGGCGTTGGTCGAAGCAGCGGATTCTGCGCGAATACCTGAACCGGATCGATCTCGGGCACATGAACCGTGGGATTGGCGCGGCGAGTGCCTATTATTTTGGCAAGGGAGCTTCGGCGCTCAGCGAGGCGGAGGCTGCGATGCTCGCGGGTATCGCTCAGGCGCCTTCGCGGCTGGATCCGCTCCGCCGTTTCAAGTCAGCGCGCAACCGCCAGTTGACCGTGCTTCGCCGGATGCACGAGTTTGGATGGCTCGAAAAAGACCGATACGAGCGCGCCGTTGCGCAGCCCTTGCAGTTTGAGGGAAGCCGTCCTTTTCATGCGCCGCACTTTGTGGACCTGCTCCGGCAAAACTCTTCCCTTCCTCTGGCTGGGCGCGTTGTGACGTCGCTGGATTTGCCGCTGCAGGCGGAGCTTGAGCAGATTGTGGTTCGGCACGTGCGGGCGCTGGCCGAAAAGCAGGTGAGCGACGCGGCTGTGGTGGTGATTTCGAATCAGACCGGCGAAGTGCGGGGGCTCGTGGGTTCTGCAAATTATTTCGCAGCGCGCGCGGGGCAGGTAAATGGCGCATGGGCCCCCCGTTCACCGGGTTCGGCGTTAAAGCCCTTCACCTACCTGCTCGCGCTGGAGTCTGGGGTGAGTCCAGGGTGCATTCTGGCGGACGTGCCGTGCTCTTTTGAGACTCCTGACGGTCCTTATCAGCCCGAGAATTACAGCAAGGTTTGCTCGGGCCCTGTGCCCATGCGGATGGCGTTGGGGAATTCGCTGAACATTCCGGCTGTGCGCCTCTTGGACGAGCTTGGCGGCTCCCGGCCGCTGGTTGAGCGGCTTCAGGCTTGGGGGCTATCGACATTGACCAAGCCGGCTGGTTTTTATGGTCTGGGTCTCACCATTGGAAATGCCGAGGTCAGGTTGTTGGAACTTGCGAATGCCTACGCCGCGCTCGCCAGGTTGGGCACGTACGCTCCGTTTTCCATGGTGCGTCATGACACACCGATTCCGACTGGAGACTCGGCTGCGGCATGGCTGATTGCAGATATGCTTTCCGACAACGGAGCGCGCTCAACCGCATTCGGATTTTATTCTACGCTCAGGTTTGATTTTCCAGTGGCATGCAAGACGGGAACCAGCACCAGCTTTCGTGACAACTGGTGTTTTGCTTACACGCCCGAATTCACGGTCGGCGTATGGGCTGGAAACTTCGACGGGCAGCCGATGCGCGAGGTGTCTGGCGTCACCGGGGCGGCTCCGGCCGCTCACGAAGTCATGGAGTATTTGCACAAGTTTTACGGCACCGCGTGGTACGCGCCGCCCGTGAATTTGGTGCGTGTCCGTATTGATCCCGTATTGGGTAGGGCCACCCAAAATGCAGAGTCGTTTAATGAATGGTTTCCTGCGGACAGAATTCCCGGGGCAAGTCGGCCGGACGATTTTGACGGAGCGGGGCGCGCTTTGCTTGGGCCGGAGTATGCGGATTGGTTACAGTCGTTTCCCGGGCCGACCCGGTACGCCTGTCAAAAGACGGAAGTGCTTCGTTTGATCGGTCCGCGTCCGGGCACCGTGTTCCTGCTGGACCCAGACTTGCCGAGTTCGCGGTACATCCCATTAAAGGCGGATGGAGGGAAGGAGGCGCAGTGGAGTTGCGAGTCTCTTAAAATTGAAGAGCGAAACGGAGGGGTCTTTGCGGTGGGCGAGCCGGGGATCCACCGGTTCTATCTCGCCGATGCGTCCGATGGCGCCGGATTTGAAACATGGGTTGAAATCCGGCGAAAATAATCGCGCTGCGTAGTTAAATGGTTAATTGGCACAGTATCGGGTCTCCGGATAAGCTAGATAGGGTGGGTCCGCGTGCTAAATGCATTATTTGCAGGTGATAAATATGGAATCAGCTTGGTTTAAGAAATCATGAGGCAAAGCAGATTCGCCTGCGTTGCCTAATATCGTGCTACCCAAAATTGAGATGATTCGGCACACTCGGATGCTAGTCATGATCCGGACGTTCTTCGAATCTCTGCTCTGGCCGCTCATCTTGGTTTGCGCCGCGATCCCAACCGGGATCGGGATTGCGAATGGTCATGGCCCGCTGGCTTTCAATATCACCTACTTTTGCCTTGCAGGTGTGCTCTTCATCCTCGAGCGGGTTTATCCGTTTGAAAAAAAGTGGCTGGGTTCTGACGGGCAGGAAATGCCTGATCTGGCGCACACCACGTTCACGAAGGTATTCGTCCAAATTCTGATCGTTTCAATTACTTGGCTAGGGCTGGACGAGCTTGATATGGCAGGAAAAGGCTCGGCACTTTGGCCCAGTCATTGGCCGATGGCATGCCAGGTGGTCCTCGGCATGGTCTTGGCAGAGTTCGGCCTCTATTGGGCGCACCGTATCGCCCATGAGTGGATGCCTCTCTGGTGGTTTCACGCCGTTCATCACAGTTCAGAGAAGCTCTGGTTTTTCAACACGGGCAGGTTTCACCTCATCGACACGCTTAAAAGCATTGTTTTTTCTGGAACAATCCTCGCGCTGGCAGGTGCTCCGAAGGATGTCATTCTCTGGTTTGGGTCTTTGACCGCCTACATCGGCTTTTTGACCCATTGTAATGTCCAGATGCGCTTTGGTTGGTTGAACTACGTTTTCAACACGCCTGCGCTCCACCGCTGGCACCACTCCATGGATTTGCGTGAGGGAAACAAAAACTACGGCGAGAATCTGATGATTTGGGATCTCGTGTTTGGAACCTTCTACAACGACCCCGCACGTCGTCCTCCGGCTCAAATTGGGATCCGTGATGCAATGCCCAAAACATTTTTCGGCCAGCTCATCGAGCCCTTCCGCTGGAGCAAATTCCAAGCGGAGGCAAAGGCCGGCGTCGCCGCCCGCCCGCTGCTGCGCAAGCCGGTCGTTGATAGATCACTGTGATTGTGCCAGTGAGTCTATGGATGCAGCACTCAAGAGATGCCAGCAATTCGACTCACTGCTCGGAGATCGCAGCTTGTATTTGTGGATCTGTTTGCCATTCACAAATACTACTGCAGTGTTGTCTGCGGCCACGTAAAAGCAGCCCCTGAAGCAGTCCGGCATATTATCCGCTCGTAATCTTTCAGGCGTGCACAAAGGTTACGCCGAGGAGTAACGTTCTCAGTCCGGAACGAGCAAACTAAACGGCTGGGAAAGAATGATCGGTGCGCTGTGTTTGCGAAGGAGCGCTATTTCTCAACGCGCCCCCCGGCTGGGTCACGCCGTGGCGCTCCGTCCCATTAGCTCCGGAATCGGGTGGCCGTCGTCTATGATCGGAGTTGGACGTCCGTTGAAATCCGGGATCACAACCTTCGATCCGTCGATGCCGAGGTGGTGGTAGATGGTCGCTAGGAAGTCGTGCGGGCCGCATGGCCGCTCAATCACGTCTTCGCCGCGCCGGTCCGTTGCGCCGATCACGCCGCCGGTCTGAATGTTGCCGCCCGCCCAAATGTTGCTGAACGCGCGCGGCCAATGGTCGCGGCCCGGCTGCAGCGTGCCAGCCGCGGCACTTGCATCGCCCACGCCCGTGCTCGGGCTGTATTCGATCTTCGGGGTGCGCCCGAATTCTCCGGTCACCACCACAAGCACCCGCTTGTCCAGGCCCCTCGCGTAGATATCCTCGATCAACGCTGAAACCGCCTGATCATATGCCCCGGAGCGGAAGCGCATCGCGTCGAAAACATGGTGGTTCACAGCGTGGTCGTCCCAGTTGCCAACACGTCCGCATAAAGGTCCGCTCAAACTACTGGTGATGATCTCGACGCCCGCCTCGACCAAACGGCGGGCAAGAAGCAGCTGCTGGCCCCAGCGGTTGCGCCCGTAACGGTCGCGGGTTTTCGGGTCTTCCTTGGAGAGATCAAATGCGTCGCGAGTCGCTGGATTTGTTAGAAGCGTCATTGCCTGCGCCTCAAATTGGTCGAGTGCGCCGAGTTCCCCGACCGTGTCGAAGTTGCGCTCCAGCGTGTCGAGCGATTTGCGCAGCGCGATGCGGTCGCTCAGCCGGCTCGCTTCCGCGGGGTTGCTTAGACCGATGTTTGGCACTTCAAACTCCGGGCGGTTCGGATCTCCCGTGACCGCAAAAGGCGCGTAGGCTGCGCCCACATACGTCGGGCCGTTGTACTCGGTCACCGGAGACACCCCCACATAATTTGGGAGCGGATTTGTGCGCGGGCCTTCCTTTGAGCGCAAGTAAGACGCAACGGACATCCAGTCCGGAAGCCGGGGCTTCGGCTTGTCGCGGGTGTCCGGGTCACCGGAAAGCATCTGCATCGAGCCTGCGGGATGTCCTGCGGCCTTCTGGTTCATCGAGCGCAGCACAGTGAGTTTGTCCGCGATCTTAGCCTGCAAGGGCAGCAGTTCGGTAAAATGAAGCCCCGGCACTTTCGTCTGGATGGTCTTAAACGGGCCGCGGTATTCGGAGCCGATATCGGGTTTTGGATCGTACGTATCGATGTGCGAGCAGCCGCCCGGCTTCCACACCATGATCACGGCGGTGCGCTCTGCGTTGGTCTTCGATGGAGACGCTGCGCGCATCCGCAACAGCCCTGGAAGTCCGAGTGAGGCGAAGCCCGTCAATCCGATGCGCATGAATCCTCGACGATCAAGAGGGCCTCGGCAGTTGGAAAAAATATGTGAATGCTCCGACATAGGCTTTAGGGGGTGCTTGGAGTTCTTGTGGATGGTAGTTACCGAAGATGAAATAGTCCGCAGGTATTTATCGATTGCCGAAGGTGGCGAGTTCCTTGCCCGCGGCAGAATCCCAAACGCGTAGGGCGCTGTTTTCGCCGCCGGCGACAATCACATTTGCCGTGAGTGCGCTTGTGGCCGATTGCATAAAATCGGGAAGCTTTGTCATTGCCCGAACTTCGGTGCCATCGTCCGAGACGATCCGGACCTGGTTGTCGCCGGAAGATGCGACGATCTGGCTGGTGGCGCCCATGTACTGGAGGGCGGTGACCTCGTTGCTCCAGCCGAGGATCTTCTTTTTGCGTTCACCCGATCCCATGTTCCATATGTTGACGACGCCGTCTCCGCCGGAGGTTGCAAGCGCCTTGTCATCCGCACGGAAGGAGACGCTCAGGACGTGGTGTGTGTGCGCTTCAAGTGCGTAAACCTGTCTGCCTGTCGCAATCTCCGTCACCTTTGCAAGCCGGTCTGCGCTGCCGCTCGCAATCCACTTGCCATTGGAAGAAAAGTCCAGCGCCAGTACCGAATCCCTGTGCTTGTCTCGCCACACCGCTGATAGTTTTCCGGAGTCAACCTTCCACAAGTGCACGTCGCCGCTACGCGAAAACTCGCCGCTACCGGTGGCGAGCATTTTGCCATCGGGACTGAAACGCACCGCGCTCACGCGTTCTGAGGTGGATTCTTCTCCGGACGAGGGAACAAGCGCCGGACCCGAGTCGCCGCCTTTGCGAATCGTGTCGAGTGTCCCAAGATGCAGCCCTGATTTAGAACTGGTCTCATTGTGACACGAAACGCAGTTCGATTCGAGTGCGGGAAAGACGTCCTTGTAGAAGTCCAACTCCTGCGCGCACCCCATTCCCGCAGGCCACAGAAACGCAAACACCCAAGCCATCACGGCTGGGGTGCTCTGCTCTTTGGAGCCTTGGGGTTTGGGCGACATTACTTTTGCATCAGTTCGGAGTTATTTCGTCGCAGCCGGCTTGATGCGCACGCGAATTGGCTCGGAGAAGACGATGTCAGCGATGTCTTTTGGCGGCTCCGTTGCAGGTGTTGCAGCAGCGGTTTTTTTGTCCTTTGCGTCCTTCGGCGTATCACCGGCCTCGCCCTTGGCGGTACTTGCTTCCTTTGAGGGCGCAACGGATGCAAGTTCCGCGGGCTTTTGCGGTGGGGGCACGGACGGATATTTCGAAACGTAACCGCCGTGAACCGAAAACGAGTATTCGCCCGGAGGCGTCTTGAGCGTGGCGAGTTCAAGCACAACCTCTGTTTGGGCGGTTCCTGCAGGGACGTCGAAAGGCTTGATGCCCGCAAAGTCGAGTCCCAGGGGTTTGAGCTTGATTGAGCCTCCGGAGAAATCGCCACGCCATACAAGGTTCAGCGGAATGGTCAGCTTTTCGCCCTCCGTCGCCTCCCAAACACGGTCTTCAGCGGGCCGGATGCTCAGGGGAGTGAATTCATCGCCGCCGACGGAGACGGGCGTATCCGCGAAAAGCCGGGGGGTGGGGGTTTCCTGGCTTGCGTCTTTGACGGGCCACACCATCGAGGCTGTGGGGCAGTCGCGCACCAACTCCGCGCCGTTCACGGTGGCGCTTCCGAAGATCTTGCTAAGCGCCATGCCGCGCGGCGCATCATCGTCTGCGGTGATGAGAACCGTCCCTACATTTTTCCCGGCTGGAATTCGAAGGCCACTCGCGCGAACGCCCGGAGGCAGTCCGTCCATGCTGAGTGTGATTTCACCATCGAACCCGTCTCTGCGAACCGCCACGACTTCCAGCGCCATGGTGACGCCCCTCCGTAGTGCGATCGGTTTTGAGACGGCGTTTCGATCGCCGTTGCGCAACTCCATGTGCAGAGCCCACGCTGCCAGCGCAAAGTCGGGCAGCGCCTTGCGGATCATGAGGGCATAAGTGTTGTGGGGCTCGGCACGTGTGGCACCAAATAAATCTCGTATTTGGATGCGATGAATTCCGTCCTCCTTGATTTCCATTTTGCCGAGGACGTCCGCAGAGCCCATGTCGTACGGAGGGCCGTCGTACGCATAGCCGTTGGATGAAAGCTTCACCGGACTGCTGATGTCGTTCAACTCGACGAGATCTTTGAGTTTCTCGGATGTGCCGTCCTTCCCGACGTGTTGAACGAGGACAAATGGATCAGTCTGGCAGCCGCGTCGCTCCGAGACGGCTTCGATCCACCAGATCTCGCCCTTTTTCGCCTCAAACTCGTATGTGTCGACATCGCCAGCGGTCGCGAATGCTCCTTCAATGGTGCAGGGAAGTGAGATTTTCTGCGCCTGCGCATGGGTGTTGTTCGGTTCGGTCTCGCTGAGGCGAACGGACGGTGTGTGTTGCTCGCCCGGGAGTGAGGCTGCGGAAACAGACTTTGTTCGGGGGTGATAAGTGACTGTATCGGCCGCCCCGATTTCTTGGATCACGAGACGGTAAAAATTCTCCGCGCCCCCCTGGAAAGTCAGTCCGTGCACTTTGATCACATAAGGGCCGTCGGCCGGCGCGGTGAAATCTAGAAACCCTGTACGTCTGTTCACCAAGAGGTCGCGTCCGGTTGGATCTGCGACAATCAGCACGGGAGTCAGTTTGGAATCGATGCCGGAAGTGGCGCATTCGATTGCGTAGCGGTGACCCTTGGTTGTCTGGATCGAATAGTAGTCGACTGCCTTGGTGGTGGTCGTTGCGTTGCAGATAGAGTTGGCCGGGAGCGGCAGAGCGGTTTGCAGCGTGGTGTTGGGCTTTTCACGAACAACCTCGTCCAGGGTGTGGATGCTGAAAGCGCGTGACGAAGAAATGCCGCGCCGTGTCATCACTCGCGCCTCGCAGATTTGCGGCGTGGCATCGGGCGCGATACTAACAACAAATTTGTTCTGTACCACAACGCCCTCAGCGTTTCTTTTCGGCACGGCGGATACTTTCGAAGAAGAAAACTGGAGCTCCGCTTCCTCGATGTGTTCTCCGGTGATGGTGACTTCGACAGTCATTCCGGCTTTTGCGCCCATCGGCATGGTGGTGAGCAGGCGCGGAGCCGGTAGAATGACGAGCTGCGCGTGGCTGTGCGTGATGCAGCCGAATACCAGCGAAAGAGCCGAAAGGGCGGTTGGTATGATCCGTGTGTTCATGGAGGGGGGCTCAGTGGTTGTAGAGAAATTCCTTGGTGTTGCACAAAGCCCAGATGACGTCTTCGTAGCCGATCTTTTTACTCGCCAGCGAATCAAGCGGAGCGCCCTCCGCACTCGTGCGCGTGACTGCAAGATGGGCCAGCGCTGTAGACAGCTCGGCAGTCCTTGGCTCCCGGCAGAATGTCAGCAGATAAAGATCTCGCAGATTGTCTTCGTCCGTCTTTTTGGATTTCGAGAGCTGATCGGCGCGGCCGCTCGACTTGTTGAGCTTCGTCTTGATGTCGGCTGCATTCATGAGGTGCAGACTCTGCGATAAATTTGGAGCCTGCACGCGTTCGCACTCGCAGACGCTGTCACCCTCAGGGCGCCCGAAAACGGTGAGAAAGTACGATGCCTTGTTGTAGCTGTTGTCAGGAAGCGCGATGGCCCGTGTACCCGGAGGCAGATCCGAAAAATCCGTGGTCGTATCGGCGACACGGTCGATGCTGTCGAGTAAGACTTCGGCGTTGAGGCGACGCGGATAGTAGTGAGAAAAGTTTTGCCGGTCGGCAGTGTTTTGATCGTTGCTTGCCGAGCTGAGGCGGTAGGTGTTGGAGCGGGTGATCGCAAAAACAAGCGCTTTCAGATCGTACCCGCTCTCGGTGAAGTGCCGCGCGAGCGCGTTTAAGAGCTCTGGGTTTGAGGGTGGATTGGATTCACGCATGTCGTCCTCTGGCTCCACGAGCCCACGGTTGAAAAAGTGTTTCCAGTATCTGTTCACAAGCGCTTTTGCGAAAAACGGGTTGTCCTTTGAGCTCATCCAGTCTGCAAGCAGCAGGCGCGGGTCCTCGTCGGGTGAGATGTCCTTTGGCGCGGCGCCCAGTCCCACGGGTTTGACCTGTTCCTTGGTCTTCTTGTGTTCGGTCTGTGCGACGCCGCGTTTGTGAAAGATAAGCGACTGGCCTGCCGTTGCGGTGGGGCGGCGGCCGATCTGGCTGAAGAAGGCCGCGAGCCCATAGTAGTCCCTCTGGCTCCAGCGCTCAAATGGGTGGTGATGGCATTGCGCACATGTCATGCGCACACCGAGAAAGAGCTGGGAAACGTCCTCGAGTTGTTGCTCGGGCGTTTTTACTTGGTTGTACCAAGCCACGGGAGGGTTCGTTACCGGGTCGCCTGTGGCTGCCAGCAGTTCGCGCACCATCTGGTCGTAGGGCTTATTGGCTAGCATCCCGTCGCGCACCCAGGAGTGGAACGCAAAGCTCGCCTTGGTTCCCTTGTCGATGCGTTTGTTCCGCAGAATCGCGGCCCATTTGTTGGCGAAGAAATCAGCGTACTCGGACGTCTCAAGAAGTGATTGAATGAGAGTGTCCTGCTTGTTCTCCGACTTATTTTCTAGAAAAGCTCTGGTTTCTTCCGGAGTAGGCAGGCGCCCGGTGATGTCGAGGCTTACGCGGCGCACAAAAGTGGAGTCGTCCGCAATCGGCGAGGGCGGAATTCCAAGACGCTTGAGGTTGGCAAAAACAAGTTCGTCCACGAAGTTGCGCGTCGCCGGCACATTTTCCACCGGAGCCCCCAGCGGAATCGAGGCGGCGTGCACCGCTACGAGGTTCTGATAACGAACCATCACCGAAACGTTTCCGGGCAGATCCGAAAAGCGGATCAATCCGGACTCGTCTGCGGA
>JBILUQ010000119.1:0-11002 GCA_044370935.1 Chthoniobacteraceae bacterium | reverse complement strand
ATGCGCGCTAAAGCCAGTTTGGTCGTTCGGTTGAACCAGTCCTTGCGAATCGTTTATTGAATTAATCAGAGTCAGCAGGGGCCTTCACACGGCTCCGTAATCCCAACAAAACCTATGGCAACCACCGCATCTTCTACCTCTGGGTCTACCGCCGCGGGCGCGCATCACGATACTCATCACGATGCTCATCATGGAGGGCATGATGAGCACCACCATCATGAGTTGGATTTCATCCAGAAATGGGTCTTTTCAACGGACCATAAAGTAATTGGTTGTCAGTACGCTTTCTGCGGATTGGCATTTCTCTTCCTTGGCTTCCTCATGATGCTCGTCATGCGCTGGCAGCTGGCGAACCCCGGAGTCCCAGTTCCCATCGTGGGTAATTTCCTGCGCGGAGCTTTCGGTCCGGTTGTCATGACGGACGCCGGCGCCCTCACTGCGAGCGGATACAATGTGTTCGGCGCGATGCACGGCACCATCATGGTTTTCTTCGGAATTGTTCCGCTGGCAGTCGCTGGATTCGGTAACATCGTGGTCCCCCTTCAGGTCGGAGCTCCCGATATGTGCTACCCGAAGTTGAACATGGCGAGCTTCTGGTGCTTCTTCACGAGCGGCGTCCTCATGATGGCGAGCTTCTTCGTTCCCGGCAGTGCTGCGAAGTCCGGATGGACCGCTTACCCTCCGCTATCCGGTATTGCAGACCTTCCTGTTGACTCTAGCGTTTGGCTGAACGGTCAAACGGTGTGGTTGGTCGCAATGGTGTTCAATATCACAGGTTCGTTGCTGGGGTCCATTAATTTCATCTCGACTATCATCCAGTTGCGCGCACCAGGGTTGACTTGGATGCGTTTGCCCTTCTTCGTATGGGCGCAATTTGTCACGGCATTCTTGCTTGTATTGGCTTTCCCGCCGCTGGAGGCCGCGAGCTTCATGCAACTGACCGACCGGGTATTTGGGACGTCCTTCTTCATGCCGACGGGTTTGGTTGTGGGGCAGGCGTTGGGCCAAAGTTGGTCTGGCGGCGGTAGCCCGATCCTCTGGCAGCATCTTTTCTGGTTCCTGGCTCACCCCGAGGTGTACGTACTCATCCTTCCAGCGATCGGCATCGTTGCCGAGGTTGTAGCCAACAACACCCGCAAGCCGCTCTACGGCTACAAGGCGATGGTCTACGCGATCTTTCTACTCGGGTTTCTTTCGTTCATCGTTTGGGCTCACCATATGTACATGACTGGGATGGGCGCGAAGGTTGCGGCCTTCTTTCAGATCACGACGATCATGATCTCGGTCCCAAGCGTGATCCTTCTCACCGCGCTTCTGTTGTCACTTTGGGGTGGTTCCATTCGGTTCAATTCGCCGATGCTTTTCGCGACGGCTTTTCTTCCGATGTTCGGAATCGGAGGACTCACCGGGATTCCGCTGGCATTCAACGCGGTCGATTTGTTCCTACACGACACCTACTACGTGATCGGCCACTTCCATTACGTAGTGGCGCCCGGAACCATCTTTGGATTGTTCGCCGGCGTCTACTACTGGTACCCGAAGATCACCGGTCGCAAGCTGAGTGAGTTTCTGGGGCGCATCCATTTCTGGGGTTCGTTGATTACGATTAACGGCATCTTCTTCCCGATGTTTATTCAAGGGATGGCCGGCGTGCATCGCCGCTGGTACGATGGTGGGGTCACCTATGAACAGCTGGCCGGACCAGTTTTGCACTGGAACAAATTCATGACGGTCTCTGCAGGGCTGCTCGCACTGTTTCAGTTGCCGTTCATCTGGAACTTTTTCACCAGTGTTTGGTTTGGTGAAAAGGTTGGCAGGAACCCATGGAACTCGACTACGATCGAATGGGACACGCCAACGCCTCCCCCTCACGGTAACTTTGACAAGCCGGTCGAGGTTTTCCGCGGACCTTACGAGTACAGTGTCCCCGGGGCTGCCGCGGACTTCATCCCCCAGACGCAGCGGCCATAGCGCGTCCAGGATGGGCCGTATTCGGCCATCCGCCATCTTCATACGCCATTTTGTTTTATGTTTAGCAGGATTTTTAAATATCTCCCTTTCTTCAGCGATGCTGAAGTGCCATACACGGTCACCGCGCGGCCCGACACTGGGCTTTACAGTGCCAAGCTTGGAATCTGGCTGTTTCTAGCGTCTGAAGTGATGCTTTTCGGCGGACTCTTTTCCGCCTATATTTTCCTCCGCATCGGTGCAGAGCCTGGATACTGGCCGTCGGGCTTACTGAACGTGCCGGTGGGAACGGCAAACACGGCTGTTCTCATTGCGTCGTCCGTCACCGTAGTGCTCGCTTGGGCGGCTCTCAAAATGCGTCAACTAGCCAAGTACAAGTTTTACATGGCAATCACCATTTTGTGCGGGGCTCTCTTCCTTGCGGTGAAGCTGAGCTATGAGTGGCCTGCGAAGTTCAATCACTTCGGTATCTTTGTCCGCCAAAGCGCTGCTTCAAAGTACGAGGAATTTCTGGGGAACAAACATCTATTGGAGACCGGGCAGGCTCCGCGCTGGGAAATTTCGGGTCATCTCCTTGATGCCCCGAAGGGATCGCCCTACGTCGATCAGGCCCACCACAATGCCGAGCACTTCGCGCATGAAACACACCGACATGACGCGGTTACTGAAGCTGACGACGATTACGTGATCCAGCTCGACCCGGTAAACGCTGACCCAGACAGCAAAGAGAATGATAGGCCTCACTTTCTGCCACGTCCTCTAAGTTCGAAGATTGCCGTGATAAAAGCCGCAGATGTCGAGTCAGCGAGCACGTTCGCCCCGCGGCACAGCACTTACTTCGCGACATACTTTTTGATCACGGGCCTTCACGGGCTTCACGTGCTCGGCGGGGTTTTGGTTTTCCTCTACCTCTGGCTACCGATCAAAGGAGGGACAAAACTGTACCAGACTAACCCGGAACACTTGGCCAATCGCGTCGAAGTGGCTGGGCTATTCTGGCATTTCGTCGACCTCGTTTGGATCTTTGTATTCCCCATTTTTTATCTCCTCTAACCCCTGCAATCATGAGTGACCATCATTCGGCGCACGGCGCGCATCAAAATTCCGGAGGTGCTGTGGATCACAGTCACGAGGCGGCTCATATTGCCGCGCACATCGGTGCATACTTGAAGGTCGGAATTGGACTTCTGATTCTTACCGGAGTGACCGTGGCGCTGTCGTATGTCGATTTCGGCTCCCGCGCGAACAACATCATCGTCGGAATGATCGTTGCAACGTTTAAAGCAAGTCTGGTGGCGGCAATTTTCATGCATCTCAAGGGTGAAAAGATGACGATCTGGAAGTTTCTCATATTCACCTGCATTTTTGCGGCGGGTTTGTTTTTTTTGACTTATCTCGCTCATAGCGATCCGGTCAGTGGAACCTCGCACTCCAGCCATTCGTAGGCCGTCATTAATCTCGCATTATGTCGCTCAAAGCTTTCCACATATTTTTCATCATCGTATCCATCGTCTTCGCAGCCGGGCTTTCAGCATGGGCGTTCAAGACGGGTGCATCGGACGCGCTGGGGTTTGTGAGTGGGGCGTCCTCGGTGTTGCTGCTGGTCTACGGAATGGCGTTTCTTAAAAAGGCTCGGAGTATCATCACATGAAAATGCTAACACTCTCAAAACGGTCTTCATCTGTATGGGTGGTTGCCGGTCTTCTAGCCACGTCGATAGTTCAGGACGCTTTTGCCTGCACTGCATGTATGGGCGATAGCACTGGGCCAATCGGCGAGGCCGCCAATGGCGCGATTTTCGTAATGCTCGGTGTTTTGGCGCTGGTTCTCGGTCTAATCAGCCTCGCTGGTTATTCATTGGTCAAGCGGGCGAATCTGCCTATGCCTCCCCATGTTGAACTTGTCCGCTCGATAGCGGGCTCCAACCTATCATAATAATATGTTGAACAGACTTTTGGGAATCGTTGGAAATGCCTCTGAGCACGGATTGTCAGTGGATCACATGTTGGAGGTCTGCCATTGGTTCATGCTGATTCTGGCAGTGGGCTGGAGCAGCTACTTGGCGGTCGCCTTATTTCGGTTTCGCAGAGTGAAAAACCCTAAGGCCGATTACCATGGTGTGACTGGGAACGCGTCCTCCCATGCGGAGTTCGCGGTTGTTTTGATCGAGGCGGCATTGCTTCTCGGTTTTGCACTTCCGCTTTGGGGGAAGCGGGTCGTGGACATTCCCGAGCAAGGCGAGGCGCTCAAAGTTCGCGCGGTTGGCGAACAGTATGCTTGGAACTATCATTATACCGGTCCGGACGGTGTGTTTGGAAAACAAAACGCTGCATTTGTAAGCTCAAGCAATCCGTTGGGATTGGATCCTTCGGACGAGGCTGGCAAGGATGATGTGGTTTCAAAAAACGAGCTCTTTGCCGTCAACCAGAAGCCAATCGTTTTGGAAATTACTTCGAAGGATGTGATTCACGCGGTGTCCATCAAACACATGCGAATCGCCCAAGACGCCATTCCCGGGACCAAGGTGCCGATGTGGTTTCGCCCGATCAAGGCGGGTAAGTACGAAATCGTCTGCGCTCAGTTGTGCGGTGCCGGCCACTACGCGATGCGTTCGCATTTGATTGTGGATTCGCAGGAAAAATTCGATGCGCAAATCAAGGAGTTGAGCGCCATGCAGCATCCCGCAGTCGCATCGGCTCCCGCCCAGTAAAGTTTATTTCAGATGACTTTTTGGCCGTTGCCCCCAGCGGTCGTTGAAAACTGGGAGGGCTAGAGGGTGCATTTTCTGAGTGCACCCTTTTGTTTTCGCCACGAAACCGAAACCCGTGAATCTCAAAACTCTCAATCGATTTGCTCAGGCGGCTGTATTCGTCGTATTCGGCCTGATCTTTGTAGGCGGTCTGGTGACAAGCTGGCAGGCGGGCATGGCTGTACCCGACTGGCCTTTGAGCTTCGGAAGTCTTAACCCAGAGGGCTGGTGGGCCAATTTCCCAGTGCGGTTGGAGCACGGCCACCGTTTGCTCGCGGCGTTTGTCGGGCTTGTTGTGGGTGTGCTGTGCGCCTCGGTTTGGGGAAACTTTCGTGCGCTCGGATTTGCCGCGCTTACATCGGCGGTCGTGCCGGTGGCGGCACGGTCCCTTGGGGCGGAACCGTGGATGATGGCGCATCTTGGTGTGTGGCCCGCGGCCGTGGTGTTTGTCTTCACTCTTCTGCATCGCGCGGGGCAACGCGAATCCACGGTGGGTGCATGCGAGCGCAAGCTGGCGCTCGCGGCTTTTGTACTGGTGTGTTGCCAAGCGACCCTAGGCGGCCTGCGCGTAACCCGCGAAACCGCCGGTGCCATCGGCGTCGCCGAGGTACTTCGCATCGTGCACGGATGCGTTGCACAGGCGTTTCTGATGCTTCTCGTGGCCCTCTCGGCTCGGATTTCCATGGCCCAGACCCCAGGAGTCGGTTCGCAAGACTTCTCGAGCGCGGTAGCGAATCCCTCTAAGACTGTTTGGATCGCAGTGGGGCTTGTGTACACACAGCTCATTTTCGGTGCGACGATGCGTCACCTCGGCGCCGGTCTGGCAATTCCGACTTTTCCTGCTGCGGACCCGAGCGGCAGTTGGATGCCGAAGGTGCACAGTTTCTACACGGACCTAAACTTCACCCATACGCGGTTTGGAGCGGTTATAGTGGGCTGTGCCGTTCTCTGGGGCGTTTTTAAAGTAATGCGTTATGCTGCGCCGGGTTCGACGCCGTGGCGTGCTGCAATTCGTAGTGGCGCGTTGGTGTTGGCTCAAATCGCGCTGGGAATTCTAGTGATTATTCATCAGAAGCCGCGGACTCTTGCCACGCTGCATGTGGTGCTTGGCGCGGCTTTACTCGCAAGTGTGACGGCTATGGCGGTACGGTTGGCGTCACAGCGGAATCTAAAAGAGGAATTCGCTCAATGAGTGCTTCTTCTTCCGAAGCGGTTGCTCAAATGGCTGGGATGGGAGAGACTCGTTCCTCGATGTTCGGGGATTTTTTCATTTTAACGAAGGCACGCTTGAGCCTGATGGTGGTCTTTACGACGGCCGTCGGTTTCTGCGTTGGTTCGACAGGCCCCTGGCTCACGATGGCGCTGATGTACGCAGTGCTCGGAACCTCCCTTGCCGCCGCCTCTGCCGCGGCGCTGAATCAATGGATGGAGGCCGATGTGGACCGGTTGATGGAGCGCACCCGCGAAAGGCCGCTGCCAGCCGGCCGCATGAAAAAGGGAAACGCCCTGTGGCTGGGATTGGTCCTAGGTTTGTTGGGAGTCGGGTTGCTTTGGCTTAAGTCCACGCAGCTGGCGGCAGCGCTCGCGTTTTTAACGATCGTCGTCTATCTGGCTGCCTATACCCCTCTGAAGAGGCGCAGCGCTTGGTGCACGTTGCTTGGTGCGGTTTCCGGTGCATTGCCGCCGGTGATCGGCTGGGCTGCGGCGGAATCGTCGGATCGGAGCATGGCGTATGTTCTTTTTGGAATACTCTTTTGCTGGCAGCTTCCTCATTTCCTGGCCATCGCTTGGATGTACAAGCACGAGTACAAAGAGGCTGGTTTCGTCATGTTAAAACGGGGTGATGAATCGGGCCTTTTTACAGCCTACCAGGCGCTTGGGTTTTCTATCCTCCTAACATCGGTCGCATTTGTGCCAACGTGGCTGGCGAAGGTGTCGCCGTTTTACAACGTGGGCGCAGGGCTCGCTAATGCGATGCTTGTCGGTTCGTGCGTCGTGTTTCTGCTCGAGCGTTCGCGTGTTGCTGCGCGCCGTCTTTTCTTTGCCTCCATCTTGTACTTGCCCGTGATGTTGTTGTTTTTGGTTTTCACTCGAAAGGCGCTATGAGCTTTTGGAATCAAAGGGCTTTACTGGCCTCGCTGCTCGCCGCGGCCGCGGCGGCCGCCTCGTTTCCGGGATGCAAGCCCGGGCAATCGGTTTCCGACCCAGTGCAGCTCCTCGGTCCCAAGCAGAGCGGGCTGCCGCGCCTCCACAAGTATTGGGAGCTACCCGATTTCGAATTGGTGACGCAGAGTGGTGCGGCGTTTTCCAAGAATTCGATGCTGGGAAAAATCTGGGTCGTGGACTTTTTTTACACGAGCTGCCCCGGTCCGTGCCCTGCGCTCACAAGTCGTCTGAGCGGCATTCATCAGGCGTTTTCTTCCGATGCCGAGGTGCGCTTTCTGTCGGTTTCCGGCGACCCGCAGAAGGATTCGCCGGAGGTCTTGAGCGTCTACGCACAAAGGTTCAAGGCGGATGAACGGTGGGTCTTTTTGACAGGCGAAAAAAGCCGCGTTTATGCGCTCGCGAACGAGGGGTTTAAAATGTCCATGAAGGAGATGCCTGGCGAACAGGACTCCGTCTCGCACAGCACACGGCTGGTTCTTGTCGACAAGGAGGGCTGGGTCAGGGGTTTTTACGAGGGGATCGGAGAGGACAGCTCCGAGGCAACCGCGCGTCTCGAGGCCGATATCCGCGAGCTTTCAAAATAAGCGTTTTGACGCCAACCTCTCGCCGCACAAAAACAAGTCGCACGCCATGAATGTACAGGATCTTCCGCTGATAAACGCAACGCTCAACGGTCTGGCCACTTTCTTCATCGTGGTGGGGCTTTGCGCGATCAAGATGGGAAACAAGGAGCTGCATAAAAAATGTATGTTCTCCGCCATCCTTGTGTCTGCGGCGTTTCTCACCTGCTACCTCATCTACCACTTCAATGTGGTTGCCGTGACGAAGTTCGCTCATTCCGGATGGCCGAAAGCCGTCTATTTTTTCATTTTACTCACCCATATTCCTCTAGCGATTTTGGTGCTGCCTTTGCTGGTGAAAACTGTTCTGCCCGCCATACGCGGCGAGTACGAAACGCATAAGCGCTGGGCTAAAATCACCGCGCCGGTGTGGTTGTATGTGTCGGTCACCGGCGTGCTGGTCTATCTCATGCTGTACGTTTGGTATCCGCCTGTTTCGGCTTAACCCTCTCTTTGATGAAACTTATGTCGCAGCCGACCGAGAATAACGAACGTCCGCGGGTGTTGGTGGGAATGAGCGGTGGAGTGGATTCCTCCGTGGCGGTTTGGCTGCTCAAGGAGCAGGGGTACGAGGTGGTGGGCGTCACGATGAAAGTCTGGCCGCAGGATTGCATGTCGCGCGCGGAGGATAAGTGCTGCGGGCCTCAGGCGATTGCGGATGCGCGCGGCGTGGCGCATGCTCTCGGAGTTGCACACTACGTGGTCGATGAAGCTGATGCTTTCGAAAAACAGGTCATCAATTATTTCACCGCCGAATACCAGGCCGGCAGAACGCCAAACCCCTGTGTGATGTGCAATGAAAAGGTGAAGTTCGGCAACCTTTGGAGCAAAGCAAAGGCAGTCGGCGCAGAGTATATTGCCACCGGTCATTATGCTGTGGTCGACCATCTCGAGGGCCGTTCGGTGCTCCGCAAGGGTGTGGATCCTCGCAAGGACCAGAGCTACTTTCTTTTCAGCCTTCGACAGGAGCAGCTCCGCAGAACGCTCTTCCCTCTCGGCGGTATCGAGAAATCCGAAATCCGTGCAATCGCGCGAAAGCTCGGTCTCAAGGTCGCGGATAAGGTCGACAGCCAGGAAATCTGCTTTGTGCCTGGCAACGATTACAAGGCCTTCCTCAAGGGCCACCTCGGCGAGCAGCAATTTCAAGCCGGCGGTATTTTCGACAAATTTGGAAACCGCCTTGCTGACCACGAGGGGATCGAGATGTTCACCATCGGCCAGCGGAAAGGCCTTCCCGGCGGCTCGCCCAAGCCCATGTACGTGATTGATATCGACCCGGAAAGCCGGAGCGTGATCGTTGGCGAGGCGGATGACCTGGTCACCGAGGAGTTCGAGATCGACCATGCCCAGTGGAATCTTCCATCGCATCTCGAGGGCGACACCTTTGAGTGCGTGGTGAAAATCCGGTATGCGCATCCAGGCGCGCAAGCGACCGTCACCCGCCAGCCGGGTGACAAGGCGCTGGTTCGACTCCAGGTTCCTCAGCGGGCTGTCACCCCGGGTCAGGCTGCCGTCTGCTATCTCGGTGACGCAGTGCTCGGCGGCGGATGGATCGCGCGCAATTCTGCGGTGCGAGGTTTCTCCAAAAGCACCGCATCGGCCGTCTAGCGTTCAGCCGCGTAGTTCGCCGCTTTATTTCGCGGGAATTTCGTTGAGTGTGTAGTAGCCGAGCGGATGCAGCACAGGCTTGCCGGCTGCTGATTTGACGCCATCGCAGTGGATTTCATGGATGTGTCCCTTTGTGAGCGCATCGACGGTGAGCCGTACGGATTTGCCATCCTTGGCGACCTGAACTTTCTGGATCTTTGGAAGCACGTCGTCGACCTCCGGGCTGCCGTATTTCGCCTGGTAAATGTAAGTGAATGCCCGCAGTGCGTAGCTTTCGGGATTGGACGCGGTGCTTGCGTCAACAGGCTCGGTGAACGTCAGTTCGAAGCCGTCGTTTTTCGCATGAATTTCGTGGATTTCAAACGGCAGCTTTCCCGTCCACTCAACGCGCTCGAATCCGAACGGCTGCCCGCCTTTCGCTCCCCAGCCGCGGTCTGAGCCGCCTACAAAAAATTTTCCGTCGCTCCCCATTCGCGCGCCAATCGGGCCCGAGGTGAGCCCTTTTAGAAATGGAAATACCACCCCCTGCTTCACTCCGTTCACGGTCTCCAGGTACACGCGCGAAATATTCGAATGGCTCTGGTCGGGGATGAAGAGTTGCTTTTTAAAAGGCCCGAACTTGCCCTCGCTCAAGTCGCACACGATGGCGGTGGAGGAATTCCCGATCTTGCCCGGGCCATATACGAGGTAAACCGCTGGCGGGACCAACTCCTTGATCCGTTCACGCTCGACGACCATGCGGCTCTTATCCTCGGGATCCACCGGACGGGGACCCATGTTCGGCGCTAGCGCATACCACTCGTTGCCTCCGGGATGACCCTGGAAGGAGTTTGGCACAAGGTGTTGAAGCGTGCATGAGCCATGCCATGGACCTTGATTGTCCGTGTAGTAGACCTCTCCGTCCGAGTCGAAGCCGATTCCGCCCGGCGAGCGCACCCCACTGCAAGTCGGGACCACCGTGCCGTCCGGCTTGATCCGAATCGCCCAGCCGCGAAACGGCGTCTTGCTTGAAAACGAACCCGTCAGACACGAGACAAACCACAGGTCACCGTTTTTGTCGAAACGTGATCCGAACGTGTATTCGTGGTAATCGCCGCTGACGCCCCAAGGCGTGGCCACCGTTTCAAAAGTATCCGCATGTCCGCGGCCCGCCGCGTCCTTCATGCGCAGCAGCTCGTAGCGGTTGGTGACGTAAAGCCAGCCGTCTTTCCACACCAACCCCATCACTTCATGCTGTCCCTCGGCGAATCGTTGGTACTTCACTTGCTTCCCGGAGTCCGCTCCGGGGGCCGGATCGAACATCAGTGTGTCCTTGTTCCACACCCCCGCTACCGATGCGCTCTGTGCGTTTGAAACCATCCAGATCTCACCCCGGCGCGTACCCAGAACAAGGCGCCCGTCCGGCAGCAGTTCCGCGGCACTCACTTCGAGAGCGGTGTTCGCGGGCGTTGGGAACGTGGTGATTTTATAATACTCGGCCTCCGCCGGATTGGCGGATTCCGCGCCGATCATGAGGGTGGTCCGGGCCAGCAGTAGGGAAAGAAAAAGGGTGTGCGCTTTCATGTGTTGATGAGTGGAGCGGGAGAGAGCGGTGAGAGGGAGGAGCAGGAACTAGGGTTTAGGTGCGGCGTGAGCGCTGTGCAGGTTTGACCCGGGCCACGAGTAGGTGATCCGGATTTCCTCCTTCGCTGGAAGCATCAGCGAGCGTCCTTGGATGCTGGCGCCTTCGGCCATGATGCTGACTCGGTTTTCCGAACGCATGCCCGGCTGAGCAAGCTTCTGGCCTTTGATCTGAAACGCCCCCTCGGAGAGCTGGATGTCCGCTTCCTGAGCCAGCAAAAGCTGAGCTTTCGCGGGAATCTTGCCCTTGAGCTTCAGTGTGCGCACGAGC
>JBILUQ010000466.1:0-3001 GCA_044370935.1 Chthoniobacteraceae bacterium | reverse complement strand
CAGCAACCCGCCGCTGTCCAGATTCAAAATCCGGTTCAACTCCAGCGTGAGCGACCCGCCCGTGGCGGAGGATCCGCCAAAGGTGAGCGAGTTAATGAGGGTCATCGCAAGCCATCCGCTGATCGCCGTGCCCGCCGTCACAAGCGACCCGCCATTGATGGCAATGTTCGCGTTGGCGGTGAGCGCGTTGAAAGCGTACTCGCTGGAGGCCAGCGGACGCGCGCCCAGGTACGCAGTGTTTTCCAACACCGCAAAGCTCGTTCCCGAACTGGTGGAGCCGGTGCCCACGAGCAACCATGGCACAATCCCGCGGTTGTTAGCACCGTTTGCGCCGCCTTGGCCGGTGGCCCCCATCGCCGAGGTCAGCGTCAGCCCGCTGCTGCCCGCTCCAAACAACAACCCGCGCACCAAGCCGGTCGACTGGTTGGCGCGGATCAAATTCGAAGCGCTCAACGCCAACGAACCACCACCGCCAAGGAAAGTCAGCAGGTTGAACCCGCTGTTGAAACTCAAACTGCCCGAGCCGAGTGTTTCCGTGCCTGCGCTCAGGTTCCCCACCAGTTCCAGCCCGGCGGCATTGAGGGTCGCGCTCCGGTTCGCACCGCCGCCGATCCGGTTGCCATTCGTGGAAACGCTGTTGTCCACGCGCAGCACGTTGCCCATGCTCAGACCGTTGACCGCGCCCGCGTTCAACGTCACGTTTCCGCCGGTGCCCGCGGAACCGTTGCCCGAGAGGATCACCATGCCCTGGTTGATGGTCAGCCCGTTCTGCGAATTGCTGCCGCTGAGCACCAGCGTACTCGCACCCACCTTGGTGAGTAGGAACGCACCGCTGATGGAACCGCTCAACGTCAGGCTGCCCGTTGCGGAAATGCCGCTGGTCGCGTTCACGTAGCTCGAGCCCACGCTGCTTGCAGCCGTTAGGATGATGCTCCCGCTCAACGTGGCGGAGGACGTGCTGTTGTTTACCAGCGCCCCCAGCGAACTGACCGCTCCCAGACCGGTCAGCGTCGCGCCGGACCCGCCGAAACCAGCACCCGCAACTGTTAAAAGCTCCGCGCTCGTCTGACCGTTCACGTCCAACACCGCGCCGCTTGCAACCGTAGTCGTTCCCGTCGTATCACCCAACGCACCGCCGTTGCCTAACCGCAACACCCCGCTGTTGACAAACACGCTCGCGGTCAACCCGGTGTTGTTTGCCCCCAGCGTCAGCATGTCCGGACCAAGCTTAATCAAACGAGCTCCGGTTGATGCCGAACTCACCGCGCCGCTCAAAGTGATGTCGCCAATCCCCCCGATGGTCGCCCCCGTGCCCGCAATCGTGAGCGCGCCCACATACGACGCCGCACTCGAGGCACTATTCCAGAGCGCCGCGGAATTGTTCGCCGCGGCCAGCGTCGAGCCGGAGCCAGACAGCACCAGATTCCCGAGCACATTGGTCTGACCGTTAATATCCAGCGTCGCGCTCACCGAGCCAATGGTGAGCGAGCCACCGCTCACCGAGGCCGTGCCCAGCCCGGAAATCACAAACGACGTGCCCCCGGTGATCCGTGAAATAATCGCACCGGTCGGAATCCCCGATCCGCTGATGGTCATCCCCGCACGCAGCGAGGTGGTGTCGGCAAAAACCACATTCGAATCCAATGCCACCGTGCCCGCATTGACGATGGTTGTACCCAATGAGCCGACGACCGTACTCCCTGCGGGCAACGCCCCGCTTGTACCCAAAACCAACACACCGCCCGTGATATTCAAATCCCCCGTGAAACTGGAGGTGTTGCTGCCGCTTAGAATTATCGTGCCGTTTCCGCGCTTGGTCAGCGCCAGCGCCCCAGTGGAGCCCGAGCTGATCGTCCCCATCAAATTCAGCACCCCGCCCACCTGCGCCGCCGACAACGAACCGGTGTTAATCACCGAACCGCCCGCCGTCCCGCCCAACACCGCCAAGCTCCCCGCAAATCCCAACCACCCGCCGCCCACCGTTCCCTGCGCGCCATTGAGGATGTTCAAGGTCGCACCCGAGCCGAGCGACAGCTTGCCCGTGTACACCGTCCCGAACTGCGTGCCCAACGTGTCCAGACTGTCTGTTACCCCTTCACCCACGACCACATCCGCCGCCACACGCGCCGCGAGGTTGTAATTGTTCGCCGCCGTGGGCGCTCCCGTCGCGTAGAACAAGCGGGTCGAATCAATCGCCGTGAACCGTGAACCGGTGTCCGCGCCGGAATACAAAAGACGCTGCGCGCCGCCAGCAGCCGTGTTGGTCGCCTTCCACTGGATGGAATGCAAACCGGCCGACAGCGTCACGCTCACCGTCGCGGAATCCGTATTGGTGCCGGCCGTGCTCTGGGAGACCACCGCATTGCCGTCGATGTAGAGGGTCACCTGATCTTCCGCACCCGTGCTGAACCGATACACACCCGCCGTGCCGATATTGATCAAGCCGGTGTAGCCCGCCGAGAAGATCGCGCTGTTCACAGTACTTGCAGGCCGGTTCGCAAACGAGGCGTCGTTGAGATTCGCCACCATGCTGCGCGTCCATGCGCTGGCGATCCCGGCATTCTGCGGCGCCACCAAATTGTAGCCGGTGGCGCCCACCGCGTAGTACCCGCTCAACCCGCCTGCGGCGTAGCCGCCCGCGGTGGCAGCAGCCTGCGTGAAGGTGGCCGCCTTCACCACCATCGGCGGAGTCGAGCCGCCCATGGTCAGCGTGCCGCCCGAAAAACCGCTGTTGTCCAGCAAACTGCTGGTGCCGATGGTGAGGATGTCCGGGAACACCAGCGAACCCTGCCCGATGTTGATCGGCCGCAACGATTCGTCCGTGCCGTAGTCGTAGATGGTCACCGTCGTGCCCGCCTGCGGATTGATCTTCACAGGAGTGCTTCCGGTGGTGGCAAGGGAGAGCACGCGGAGATTGTAGTTGTTGTTGGCCGCCACGTTGAGGATCTGGCCGCCGGTCATATTGACCGTGCTCAGCTCGATGGTGTTGCTCACGTTGGCT
>JBILUQ010000402.1:0-3003 GCA_044370935.1 Chthoniobacteraceae bacterium | reverse complement strand
GACACACCACAGCCGCCGGTCAAAGTCACGCAGCAGATGCTCAACGCCATCCACACTCAGCCGAAGCTGATCTTCAATCCGTTTCCGGCCTATTTTAGCGCGCCCCGCGACGATACCGCGCGCGCGAGCTGCGGAAACGGGGCAAAAGCGAATTCCTATCATTATCATTTCATCGACTGTTCGGGAGATGCCGATGTGGCCGCGTGGGCGGGCGCTCCCTTTGAGCAAAGCGCCGTCGTGCAGCCGCTCACGTTGCACTTTCGCGTCGGACACATCAATGTGGCAAAGCTCGGAAAAGACTTCGCCACGTCCTGCCGTGCTGCGTTGGACCGGGCGCATGAGCGCGGTGAACTGCCCTACTACTACGGCCCCGGCATGAGGCTCATGTTCGCCAAGGACGAGCTATACTTTCATGCCGTGCGTGTTCCCGCCAATCCAACGGACGCCGCCGATCTCACCCGCGCCGAGATGCAGGGCCGCGCCGATGCGCATGCCATGTTCCGCGCGTGGAAGGCGGACGTGCCGGCCTTTGCGGACTCGTTCTTCGTCGAGGCCTACCCGTGGATCGGTGTGCGCGAGTCGCGTCGCATCATCGGACAGCATGTGCTGAGCGAGGATGATCTCATGAAGTCGCGCCGCTTTGATGATGCCATTGCCACGGGCTGCTGGTATCTAGACCTGCATCCGAACAAGACCGTGGCGGGCAGCGCGAATGACTTCGACCCAAAGAAGGTTCAGCCGGAGCCTTACGACATCCCATATCGCTCGTTGGTCCCGCAGAAGATCGAGAACCTGCTCGTCGCCGGGCGCTGTCACAGCGCGACGCGCGGAGCGCATGCCTCCACGCGCGTGACAGTTACTGCCATGGCCATGGGCGAGGCGGCCGGAGTCGCCGCCGCGATCGCGCTGAAGGAAAAGACCAGCGTGGCGACCCTCAGTGGCGTGAGAGTGCGCGAAGCGCTCGCCAAGCAAAATGCCGGGCCATTCACCGAAGCCTGAGGTTCCGGCACTTTAGGGCGCCCCGCGACGATACCGCGCGCGCGAGCTGCGGAAACGGGGCCAAAAGGAAACTCCTATCTTTTACAACTCCACCCGCATGAAACCCACCCTCCCCCTCGTCACCGCCCTGCTGCTCGCGCCGCTGGCCGCGCTTGACGCCGCCGACGCACCAAAGCCGAACGTCATCGTCATCCTCGCCGACGACCTCGGATGGGTGGACTTGTCCTGCTACGGCAGCACCTTTCACGAGTCGCCGAATCTCGACAAACTTGCCGCCCAGGGAATGCGCTTCACCCAGGCGTATTCGAGCAGCCCCTATTGCTCGCCTTCCCGCGCGGCCATCATGACCGGACGGCATCCGGCGCGGGTGAAGATCACCGATTACATCCCCAGCAATGGCAAAAGCGGCAAGCTGCTGCCCGCGGAGATGAAGATGGAGCTTCCCCTGGAGGAAGTCACCATGGCCGAGGTGCTGCGCGATGCGGGTTACGCGACGTGGTCAGTCGGCAAGTGGCATCTCGGTGAAAGAGGCTTCCTTCCGGAGGACCAAGGATTCGAGGTCAACATCGCCGGAAACCACAGCGGAGCGCCCACCAGCTTCTTCTGGCCCTATGGTCACGACAATCCTACGGCCGCGAAACGTTACCATGGCAGCCCCGTGCCGGGCCTGGTCGAAGGCGGGCAACAGGGTGAGCACCTCTGCGACCGCCTCACCAGCGAGGCGATGAAGTTGATCGAAAAGCGCAAGCAAGGGCAGCCCTTTTTCCTCTACCTTCCTTTCTACGATGTGCATACGCCCATCATGGCGAAGCCCGAACTCTTGAAGAAATACGAGGCGAAAGCCGCCCGCCTCGGTCTGCCACCCGTGCCGAAAGCCCCCGGCTCCACAGAGGACAACCGCGCCCACGGTGGCATCCAGGCCAAGATGCCGGAAACCCAGGTGAACCCGACTTACGCGGCGATGATCGAGACCATGGACACGAACGTCGGCCTGCTTATGGCGAAACTCGACGAACTCGGCATCGCCGACAACACGCTGATCCTCTTCACCAGCGACAACGGCGGCCACAACGTCACCAGCAACCGCCCGCTGCGCGGCTGCAAAGGCTGGCTCTACGAAGGCGGCGTGCGCGAGCCATGGATCGTCAAATGGCCCGGCGTGACCAAGCCCGGCAGCACCTGCGATGTGCCGGTGATGAACACCGACATCCTGCCCACCGTGATGGAAGTCTGCGGCCTTCCCTCAAAGCCCGACCTGCACAAAGACGGCGTCAGTTTCGTCAATTTGCTCAAAGGCGAAACCAAACCCGTGCATGACGCCCTCTTCTGGCACTTCCCGCACTACGGCAATCACGGGAGCGGACCGTGCAGCAGCGTTCGCGTCGGCGACTGGAAACTCATCCATTGGCACGAGGACGACAGCGTGGAGTTGTTCGACGTCGTCAACGATCCCAGCGAAAAGACCGACCTCGCCGCCCGGCAACCTGACCGGGTAAAAGACCTCCGCGCCCGGCTCGATGCATGGCGCAAAGAAACCGACGCCAACATGCCGCGCCCGAAGGCTGCCGGTCAGGCTGTCGTGCCCGCCGCGCCGGACGCTCAAGGTGACTTCGCTGTCGTCGCCAACGCCCGCGTCGAGAAACTTGACCCCGGCTATCGTCTCCGTGCCGAACCGAAGCAGGCCGGTTTTGCGCTCAAGCAGCTCGATCAACCGCTGACCGGCGCCGGCACCTTCAAAGTCCGTTGCGCCAGCGCGCCCGGCCATGCCTTCCCCAAAGATCACGAAAACGGTTTCCTCGTCCTCGGCGATGGCCCGGCAGCGAAAGACCAAATCCACGTCGGCGCCTTTTTCGGCGGCCAAAAGAACCTCGCCATCATCGAAGGCCCGCTGCAGGTCGCCGGCCGCAACGCGCAGCCATTCACCGCCGCTGCGCAGCCGCTGGAGTTTACCATCCGCGTGGACCTCGCCAGCGGCGAGATCGTCCTCGAAGCCCCCGGCCAGAG
>JBILUQ010000400.1:0-3027 GCA_044370935.1 Chthoniobacteraceae bacterium | reverse complement strand
TCTGGAAATTCACCAGCGCCTCGAGCCTGCCCTGTGCGATCTCCGCCTGATAAGGGGTGTAAGCCGTGTACCAGGCCGGATTTTCCAGAATGTTCCGCTGGATCACCGGTGGCGTAACGCAACCGTAGTAACCCTGACCCAGAAAGCTTTTTACAACCTTGTTCTGCGCCGCGATGTCGCGCAGTTCCGCAAGTGCCTCCCGTTCGCCTACAGCGTCCGGCAGCGCAAGGGCACGCCGTAGACGGATGTCCTCCGGGACGGCCGCATCTTCGAGCGCTTCAAGGGTGTTGAGGCCCAGAAGCGCCAGCATGGCCGCGCGATCTGCGGGCTGCGGCCCGATGTGTCTTCTGGCGAACGTGTCCAGTGGTGCGAGCTCCAAGGGGTTCTGGGGAGAAGCCTGAGGTGCGCGGCGATAAGACATTCTTCAAGGCTGTAACAGTCCGCGGTTGCAATCAAGCGGTTGAAGTTGGGCGGAACAGAAAAAAACGTCCTAACCTAGAGTGGGTTGTCCGCAACAAGCCCTCGTTTTTACTCCCCCTGCTTGTGAACCGTCTCACAATCATTTTGAGCCTTGCCTCGCTGGCCGTCTTTTCCGCCCGGGCCGCCAAGCCCGGCCCCGGCCTCGGCCCGACAGTCAAACAGGCGCGTAAAGCTTTCAGGACTCGGGACTCGCTGAAAGTAGAGCTGATTGCTTCAGAGCCGCTGATGGCTTCCCCATGCGCCATGGCGTTTGATGAGCGCGGGCGTCTTTATGTGGCGGAAAATCGCGGCTATCCCCGCGGGCCCGCTGGCGCATGGTCCGCAAGAAAGGTGCATCCGCCCCTGCGCCCATCCCGGCGTAGCAAACAACAGAGCAATGGATTGCGCGTCTGGCGGGCATGAACGCCTGAGAGCGACACACGGCGTTTCGCAAACTGGTCGAACAACAGCCGGTCTCCTTTGCGGAGCCACTTGCATCGGCATTTGATCGTGGGTTGCGTGCTGAAGAAAGCGCACTATTAGAAGAGCGTTATGTTACAGGCTCATTTTACAGTTTGCTAGCATTAGGGACCTTTGCCCAACATCCCGATGTGATCACCATCTCGCTAACGCTCACAACCCCGGGCTCGCAGCCACGCACCCTAGAGTTAAACGAAGAGACTTGGGTCATCGGCTCAGGCAGTGCTTCCGATATCTTCTCCATCGAGGTTCCCGGGGTGGCCTTCAGGCATTGCAAGATTACCGTCCGAGAGCACTCCCTTCTAGTGGAAGATTTGGACAGTCCAACCGGAACTTTTGTCAACGGAACACAAATTCAGGGCTCCACGGAAGTGGCTTATCCGGTGGCGCTTCGAATGGGCGAGGCTGAGCTAAAGCTAGAGTATCCTTCACCCGCCCCTATGACCGGGAGCGAATCTGAGCGAACTCTAAAACTAACGCAACCGCGGCAAACACATACTGAAAGCGCGTATCAATCCGACGAAACTGCATGTTTCACTGCGGCTGAACTGAACGAGAGCACGATGGCTTTCGCGATGACCACTGAGGACATGCCGATAGATGACAATGTCTCAGTGCAAATGCGGTACGCTCTAAAGTCAGAAATTGCACGGGGCGGGATGGGTAAGATCTTTACCGCGACAGATCCCCATCTTGAGCGGGAAGTCGCGCTTAAAGTCAGTACCGTCAAAGACCGCGCGGAAGACACTCACTTTTTGCGGGAGGCTCGAGTACTAGCAAACCTCGCGCACCCCAATATCGTCCCCGTGCACCACATTGGAGCGGACGCACACGGACGGCCGTTCTACTCGATGAAACTCGTCAATGGACGCACATTGCAGGCGATCATCAAATTGCTGGATGCGGGCGATGCGGACACCGTTGCGACTTACACTCGGCAGCGCTTGCTCGAAATCTTCCGCAAAGTTTGCGATGCCATCTCCTTCGCTCATGCAAAAGGTTATCTCCACCGCGACCTTAAACCTGAGAACGTGATGATTGGAGAATTCGGCGAAGTCCTTGTCATGGATTGGGGACTGGCAAAGGTGTTTTGTCGCACCTCCAAAACGCCAGAGCCCGGAGCGGACGACGAGCTTGGTCCTGAAACAGTTCCTTACATCGAAGGAACTCCGAAGTACATGTCTCCCGAACAGGCGGAAGGCATGTTCCGCGGACTCGACCATCGGTCCGACATTTATTCGCTCGGCGGAATCTTGTACGCGATTCTTATGCATCGCGCCCCTGTGAGCGGCACAAATCTTAACGAGATACTTAATAAGGTCAAAAAGGGTGAAACGACTACCATGACCCAGCCCCGTCGAGGAAAACCTGAGGACACCGGATACAAACCAAGCCCCGTCGATGGGTCACTGCCAGAAGCATTGAAAGCGATCACAAAAATGGCATTGGCGCGCAATCGCAAGGACCGCTACCAGACGGTTGACGCGTTGATTGCAGATATCGAAGCGTACCAACACGGTTACGCCACAACCGCGGAACACGCCACGCTCTTTGTGCAGTTACGATTGCTCGTGAAGCGCAATCCGGCTGTATCCGGAATGGTCGCGGTCTTACTGACTACAGCGGCAGTGTTCACAGTGCGTTTAGCTGCCAGCGAACGTGAAGCAATGGCGCAAGCGCGCCGAGCAGACGAACAGGCGCTCCTTGCCCGGACCAACGAGCAAGAGGCACAGGCCCAAGCGAAGCGCGCACATGAGAATGAGCAGAAAGCGCAGGAGGAAAGGCAGGTCGCTCGACAAGAAGCAGCCAAGGTGAATATCGCCTTGGCGGAAACTGCTGAGCAAAACAGCGATGCCGAGCAAATAAGGGTCGCCCTGGAGTCAGTGAGCAGTGAATTTCAAAATCAGACATGGCGCTACCTATCCAGAAAAATTGCCTCTGCGACTAGGTACATTCAATTCCCGAGTGGAGACAACCTTATCGCTGATAGCGCTTTCGTTCCAAACGAAGAGGGCAAGCTCATCTCCATATCCAGAAAAGGATCGGTTCTAAAACACGACCTGATCACCGGAGGAACGCAAACCGTCA
>JBILUQ010000118.1:0-11094 GCA_044370935.1 Chthoniobacteraceae bacterium | reverse complement strand
ATGGGTGACACCGCAATGCCGGGAACACCAACGCGGCTTGGCGCCGGGACGCTCGCCACGCCCCGTCGAAAGGTGGCGGCCAGTGCCGGGTGGTTGGACGCTTCGACGCTCGAACTAACATGGCTCTACCGTGAGTTCCCGCACCGCGATACGGTCACCTGCCGTTTCGACGCTGACCGCGTCACCCTGAATTTCCTAAGCAGCATCACCGGCCTGGGCAGAGGTGCGCCCACCCGTCCCACCCTGACTGGCAGAAAAGTCGACCCATGAAAATTTTATACCCACTCTCCCCGTTGCGTTCCTCTTTTTGAAAACCGTTTGGCAGTCTGTCTCGCTTCGTTCGGCGTTCACCGCCCTCCTTCTCGCGCCGCTCGCTGCTCTGAATGCAGCACCTTCCACGAACGCCCACATCGTCATTGCCAGCGAGGCCGGCGCCAAACTCGACAGCGATGTGAACAAAGGCGGCGGCACCGATGACACGGCGCTCATTCAAAGCATACTCGACCGTGCACCAAAACTGGGTTCGCTGAAGCTTGTTGTGGATGGGCCGATCTTGGTTAGCGGGCTCAAGGTTCACTCCAACACGACCATCGAGTGCCTGAACCGGGCCTGCGGTTTCTATCTTGCGAACAACTGTAACCGTCCGCTTATCGCCAATGCGACGCCGCAACCGGAGGGCCGCGCAGATCACAATCTCTCCTTCCTAGGCGGCACTTATAACGGCAACGCGGAGCATCAGCAGCACACGACGCCTGAATACGGGTGGACGACTGCGTTCGCTTTGCACGGCGTGGAGCAGGTGCTTTTTCGCGATGTGTCGATCACGAACTCGCGCACCTTTGCGGTGTATCTCACAAACTGGCGGCGTGTGGTATTCGAGAACATCTACATCAACCTTGACCACATCCCGAAGCAGTCGAATCAGGATGGTATACACGTTCAGGGGCCAGGTGAATTCCTGAGCATCCGCAATGTTCAGGGTCGTGCGTGGGATGACATGATAGCGCTAAACATCGACGACCTGCTTGGCGATTGGGACAGTGATGGAAAATTCGCTCGTGATGCCGCATCCACGAAGCGGTTTGGCAGCGCCGCTGGCATTGGGCCTGTGAGCGACGTAGACATTGACGGCGTGCAGGCCGACGATTGCGCCCAGGTCATCCGCATCCTCTCCCGCGCATCGCGGCTGGACCGCGTGTCGATTCGCAACGTGAAAGGAACCTACAGGGACTTCGGCGTGTGGATCACACCGTATCTGCGCGAGGGCGGCAACATCGGGCGGTTGGAGTTTGAGAACATCGACCTCCGTCCTGTCACCCCGCGCGCCTACGATTACGTACCGCCGTTCCTCTTCTGGATCGCCGGTGAGATGGAGCATGTGACGCTCAAGAATATCAGCAGCCACGTTCCCATCGACGACCGCCCGCTCGTGTGGATCCAGCCGGATGCGAAGATTGGTCGGCTACGCATTGATGGCTTGAATGTGTATGACCCGCGCGAGCAAATCGGCAGCACGCCGCTCATCCGCGCCGATGGGCACATCGCGTTGTTACAGGTGCGCGATGTCGTCGTGCAGAGACCGCAGGCCACTTCACACGCGGGCTCCTTGATCGGAACCTCCATGGATCGCTCTGCGCTGAAGTCTTTCATGGATGCCCGCGCAGGCATCGTGACACCTCCCGGTAAAGGCCGCCGGGGCTGGCCCGAGGGCAAAGGCTACCTGTCTTCGCAACCGCAAATTGAGCGGCTGCAAATTGACCATGTTGTCGCTGAAGCGTTGGAGTTTGTCCTCGATCATCAAGCTGGTGTTATCGCATCCCTCGACCTCCGCGAGCTCTCAATATCTGACACCACCAAAGCCGTTCATCAGAGCGGCGAAGCGAAGATCACCAAAACCCAAGGAGCATCCTTAGAATGAAAACACCATCCATGAACCGAAGACATTTTCTCCAATCCCTCGGCGCCACCGCGCTCACGTTTCCATGGTTCTCGAACCTCGCACTGCACGGGGCCGAGGCGACGAAAGCCCCAAGGCGACTCGTCTGCATTGGGCTGGACTTTGGGCTGCGGCCTGAGTCGTTTTTCCCGGTGAATCAAGGGCCCGAACTGGAGCTGACAGCCCTGTTGAAGCCGCTTGAGAAATGGAGTCGCCGCATGACGGTTTTCTCTCAGTTGGAACATCCCAATGTTCAGGGTGGGCATTACGGCGTGCATGCATTTCTCAGCGGGGTGCGCCGTGAGCAGGGGGCCAATTACGCGGATGGTTGTATTTCGATCGATCAAATGATCAGCAACAAGCTGGGTGGATTAACGCGGTTCCCATCCCTGTGCCTTGGCGTTGCTACGGGAGACTCAATTTCATGGACGAGCGCAGGGATTGCAGTGCCAAAGATCGATAATCCGGGGACGGCTTTTGACCTTCTTTTTAAGCCGATGAACAAGGTGGCGAAAGATTCACAGCGGAATCGGTTGGACGAAAATCAGTCGGTGATCGGCCTGCTGAATCAAGATGCAAAGCGGGTCGCGCCAAAGTTGGACAGGTGGGACCGGGAAAAGCTGGAAGAGTTCATCGGAGCGATGCAGGACTTTGAAAAATCTAACGGGACTGCGTTGGCGTGGGTGGATAAACCGATTCCCGAGCCCAACGGTGCGAAGCCGACTTTTGACACCGCAGGTTGTATGGACAGGCTGCGAGCGACGTTTGACGTGTCGGCGCTGGCGTTACAGTCGGATTCGACCCGGGTGATAACGCTGAATATTGGTGGAAGTCTGCCTGTGACCAACATCCCCGGGGTGAATCGCGCGTACCATGATTTATCCCACAGCGGTCAGGATCCAGACAAATTACGGCAACTCGCTCTGGTGGAGTCGTCGCTGATGGCAGAACTGGACCGCTTTTTGCAAAAGCTTTCGGAAATGAAAGACATTGCGGGCGGGAGTGTGTTGGATAACACGACGGTGATTTTCGGAAGCGGCATGGGCAATGCCAGTTCGCACGCCAACACCAATCTGCCAGTGTTGGTTGCAGGGGGCGGCTTCCGGCACGGAAAACATTTGTTTTTTCCAAAAAACGGGCGCCAGCAGACGCCACTTTGCAATCTGTTTGTGAGCGTGCTTCAACAGATGGGCTTGGAGCGGGATCGCTTCGGCAGCAGCACAGGAAACTTGAATCAGATGTTGTTCTGAGAGGCGGCTTAGCTGGAGCGCTTTTTTGCCACAAACGAATGTCTTCCATCCTTTGATTTGTCGTATGCTTCTAAGATCTCGACTCATTGTCGCAGGACTGTTTTGCAGCCTTATCGGGTTTGCGGAAAGGGGCGCAAGCGCCCAAGAAACCCCTAAGGCGGGGTTCAGTCCGAAGGGCTTTCTCGATCAGTACTGTTTAAAATGTCATGACGCCAAGGTGCAGAAGGGGGACCGCCGTTTAGACAATTTGCCGCTGACTCTTGGCGAGGATGCACTCGTGGCGGAGCGCTGGCAGGAGGTCATGCACCAGATTCAGCTGGGCGAAATGCCGCCGCCGAAAAAGCCTCAGCCTTCTGCGTTGGAGCGGCAGGCGTTGATCGCGTGGATCGAGGAGCAGGTTCAAAAGGCGCAAGCCTTGGGAAATTTCAAAGGCGGCCGGGTGGTGCAGCGGCGGCTAAACCGAAAAGAGTATCTTTATACGATTCGGGACCTGTTTGGGTTTAGTGAGGATTTTGATCCCACCAAAGCCTTTCCAGCGGAGGAAGAAGTGGACGGATTTCGTAACGTGGGCGCTGCATTACGAACGTCCGAACACCACGTGGAAGAGTATCTTAATGCCGCGGATGCCGTTTTGGATATGGCTTACGATTTGGCGGATGTGCAGGGCGCACCCCAGGCGACGTCCTGGAAGATGACGCCGGATTCAGTGAAGGGCCTGAATATAGCGTTTGGATTCGGCGTGGTGGATGCCGAAAAGAGCAAGGGCGCCCCTTACATTTACCTCAGTTCTGGCATTCGCAGTTACAAGCAGGTCTACGATGCGAAGCTTATGATGCCTGAGATGTTTAAACAAGGCGTAGTCCGATCGGGGTGGTACGAAATCGAGGTGGATGCGAGTGCAGTGAATCGTCACCATCCGTACGGCAAAGACCTGATGAATGGACTGGATGTTCCAATTTATAAGGAGCTGAAGTATTACTATGACGAAGCGAAGCCAATGGTCCTTGGTATAGGCCGCCAGAAGGCCTCCGCGGATGGAAGTGAGTTCAAGCAAATAGCCCCCAATTTTGTGCATCTCGCTGAGGTGGCGGATGACAAGGAGCAAAAGGTTCGGGCCAGGATTTGGTTGGACAAAGGGACTCTTCCCTACCTGTCATTTGTGAACGGACCGCCCAAAGGAGCCAAGGGGAACTTCGTGTCCAC
Source organism: Chthoniobacteraceae bacterium (assembly GCA_044370935.1). Taxonomy (GTDB): domain Bacteria; phylum Verrucomicrobiota; class Verrucomicrobiia; order Chthoniobacterales; family Chthoniobacteraceae; genus Chth-196. The sequence goes on along the minus strand of JBILUQ010000118.1, from coordinate 6,705 downwards.
AAAGTTGGATCGTTATGACAAAAACGTGCCGAAGATTGAGAAGCATGTGTGGGAAAATCTGACGGAGCGGGCCAAACGGGACGAACAGTATTATCATCTTTATCAGGGACCTGAGATTCATGTGAAGCAGTGGGTGATTTCCGGTCCGCTACCGCAGGGGCGGCCCGAGGATGCCAGGAAACTTCTATTTGGCGGCATCTTACCTGATGCGACGCAGGTGCCTGATGAAACGCTTCGCGCGGAGATTAGGCGGATCGCCAGTGTGCTCTTTCGCCGGCCAGTGGCGACTCAGGAGGTTGATGTATTCGTCGCTGCGGTGAAGAAGCATCTGGACGGGAAAACCTCCTATGCAGCTGCAGCGCGGTCGGTGTTCAAGGCGTTGCTTTGTTCCAATGAGTTTCTGTTCCTTACAGAGCCGCAGTCGGAGGTAGAGACAGTCAATCCGATGCAGTTTGCGAATCGGCTTTCTTATTTCTTGAATTCCGGACCACCGGATCAAGCTTTGCAGACGCTGGCAGGGCGCGGGTTTACGTATGAGTCACTTCGGGCGGAGGTGGACCGGTTGTTAAACAGTCCTAAGGCGGAGCGGATGCTGAGCAGGTTTACCTCGGAATGGTTGGGGTTGACGAAGTTGGGACTTATGCCGCCGGGCGAACACGACTTTCCTCTCTATCACATCCATCGGTTGGAACCCGCAATGAAGGAGGAGACTTTCAGGGTTGTTGGTGAATTGATCCGCACCAATCGGCCCGTCACGGCTTTGGTGAACGCGGATTTCACCTATGTGAACGAGGGGTTGAGCCAGCTGTATGGACTTCCCGAGGTTTCCGGAGACGAGATGCGCCGTGTCACCCTTCCCTCAGATTTTTCGCGAGTGGGAATTTTGCGGCATGCAAGTGTGCTGACGCTGACGGCCAATGGAGTCGAGACCTCGCCTGTAAAAAGGGGCGTATGGTTGCTGGAAAAAGTGTTCGGTACCCCACCGTTACCGCCTCCACCGAATGTGCCTGCGTTGGAGCCTGACATTCGAGGGGCGACCACAGTGCGGGAGCAGTTGCAAAAACATCGGGCAGTTGAAGCCTGCGCCGAGTGTCATCGGAAAATCGATCCGCTCGGCTTTGCGCTGGAGATCTACGACCCGATAGGGCGTTTACGAACCGCGTACCCCAACGGTGCGAAGATCGATTCCACAGGGGAATATCGCGGGGCCGTTGTGCGCAGTGTGGAGGATATTCGGGATTATCTGCTCAAACATCCGGATCTTTTGGCGCATAACGTGGCGGAGCGAATGATGATGTTCGCTCTTGGGCGAACCCTCACTCTCCAGGATCAGCCCGAGCTGCGTCGGATTATGGGGGAGTGGGGCAAACGCAACTACGGGATGCGGGAACTGATGCAGCTTGTGGCGGTCAGTGAGGCGATGCGGAATTTTTAGCACGCCCTGCAAAAGACAGGAGAGCTGGCTCTGGAAATTCTGGATGACTCCGCCACGATCCTGAACCTGAGCCATGCGAGCGTGCTCGAAATGGTGGCGAAGTATCGCGCTGGAAAGCTTACGTTTCCCCAGCCTTCGGAAAAGCGGATCCCATCCCGCCGCGCTTATTTCCAAATCAAAGACCTGCCTCTGGACGAATTGCTCATCTATCGATCGGGCAAACTTCCAGACGTGCACCGCGATCCTTTCGATCGTCTGATCGCCGCCCATGGCATGCAGGCGCGAACAGATGCTCGGGGACAGGCAATTCGTTCTCTAAGTTTTCGATCAGAAAGTGGCCTTCAAAAAGTGGTCTGTTTGGGGGAAAGCCGCACCATGTTTCACGTCTTAAAAATCAATTCTTGCGTTAGCGCGCCCCTCGGTAATATGCAAGCGCGCGCTGCGGAAGCGTGGCGAAAAGCGAGTTCTTACCAATCATTCGTTCTGCTCTGGGTTGCTGATTGCTCCCCCTTTCCCATTGTTTATGAATCGAAAATCCTTTTGCTCCACTCTCGCTATCACTCTCGCCGCGACGTTTCTGGGCCAGCCTGCGCTGACTGCTCCCGAGGAGCATTCTGATGTTGTCGTGTATGGTGGCACTTCAGGAGGTGTTACTGCAGCCGTGCAGGCTGCACGAATGGGTAAAAAAGTCGTTCTCATTGAACCCGGCCAGCATCTCGGCGGATTGAGCAGCGGCGGCCTCGGGATGACCGACAACGGAGCCACCACCACCATTGGCGGACTGGCGATCGAGTTTTACGAGCGCGTCTATCGCCATTACACCGATCCGAAGTCGTGGAAACAACAGACTCGCGAGGATTTCATTACTTGGTTGCCGAAAATCTGGGGTGTGGACGGTCCGCGTATGGAGGCAATAAAGGCGCAATTTCTTTTCGAGCCACACACTGCGGAGCGCGCGTTCAATGACATGGTGCGTGAGGCTGGAGTAAAACTTGTCTTCGGCGAGCGTCTTGATTTGAAAAAGGGCGTTGGCAAGGAGGGAACGCGAATCGTCAGCATCGCTATGGAGAGTGGACGCGCTTTTACTGGTGAGATTTTTATCGATGGCACGTACGAAGGTGACCTCCTGGCCAAAGCCGGCGTGACCTACCTCGTGGGCCGCGAGGCCAACAGCCAATACAATGAAACGCTCAACGGTATTTTCCCTTCCGAGCCTCACGCTTTCCCGAAGATCAGTCCCTATGTCGTCGCCGGCGATCCGAGGAGTGGACTGCTCCCCGGAATCGAGCCACGGCCGCCTGGAATGAAGGGCGACGCCGACCATCGCGTGCAGGCCTACAATTTCCGCCTCTGCCTGACCAATGTTCCCGAGAACCGCGTGCCTTTCAGCAAACCCGCCGACTACGACCCGCTGCAGTACGAACTCCTCGCCCGTCACATTGCCAGTCTCAATAACGTCGCGCCCGGCCCGCGCAAACACGCGGCCATTGGCTTGCGTGGCGGTGGCGGAGATCTTGGAATCAACTTCGAGCTCATTCCAAATCTCAAGACCGACTCTAACAACGGGAGCCATTTCGGCAGCGACTGGACAGGGCAAAGCTACCGATGGGCCGAAGCCGATCACGCAGGCCGCGAAAAAATCTGGCAGGAGCACAAGACCTACACTCAGGGCATGCTGTGGTTCCTAGAAAATGACCCGCGTGTACCAGCGTCCTTGCGTGCTGAGATGAAACGCTGGGGATTGGCGAAGGATGAATTTACCGACACAGAACACTGGCCGCGCGCTCTATACGTGCGCGAAGCGCGCCGCATGATCAGCGATTATGTTATCACCGAGCACGATGCGAAGGGCGCAGCGGTCGCCGAGGACAGCGTGTGCCTCGGGTCTTATCCGCTCGATTCGCACGGGGTTTCGCTTTACGTAGATGACGCTGGCATGCTCTGGCGCGAGCGCGGCTTTTACCAAAGCAGCCAGCTTTTTCCCGTGAGCTATCGTGCCCTGCGCCCGCGCGCCTCAGAGTGCACGAACTTGCTCGTGACGTGCTGCATTTCCTCGTCGCACGCCGCCTTCGGTTCGGTTCGGATGGAGCCTGTCTTCATGATGCTGGGACATGCCGCCGGCGCTGCTGCCAGTCTTGCCATTGAGGACAAGGATACCGTGCAGGACGTGAACTACGGAAAGCTACGCGCCTACCTTGTGTCCAGTCGCCAGATCCTTGTCGCGCCTAAGCGCAAGTAGTGGACGCGTCCTGCTGCTCACCCGTTTCCGCAACTCGCGCGCGGGGTATCGTCGCGGGGCGCGCTAAAGTGCTTACTATCTGACTCGGATGTCGCGCGGAGGATGACTGGCAGACAACAGTGCTGTGGTAGGTTTTCCGATTGAATATGGACTGCGTCTATATAGCGTATTGCGCATGCACTATTGGTCGATCACCCTCCACGGCCCTTCAGGGATTCTCCACAGCATCGACATCGGGGAGTCAGATTTTGTGCTCGGCGCAGAAACCGGCCCAGACGTGTTTAGTGTCACTGGAGAGGGTGTGGCGGCTCGCCATGCGTGGGTTTCGATTGGCGAAAGCGTGATCCAGGTGGAAGATCTGGCGGGTGGGACGCTTGTGAATGGCTCGCCGATCGAGGGGCGTGTGATGGTACACCCTCCCGTCTCAATCCAGGTTGGGAGCGTGACCGTTGTGATTGAGGCGAAGAGTGTCTCGGTCCAAGAGCAGCCTCCATCGGCGGTGCCGCAGAATACGGAGTGCACTGCACAAGCAGCGCTTGATATTGAAACCACCGTGGCGTTTGGGATGGAGATGCAGGATGCCGTGACCAGTCAGGTGTTTGACGTCGGAACCAGTTACCTCAGGCAAGAGGAGATCGGAAGGGGAGGCATGGCGAGGATTGTATCCGCGAGGGATGCGCATTTGGAGCGGTTGGTCGCCGTCAAAGTCTCCACGGCGGACGCGGGGGATGGGGGGGGGCAGTTTTTGCGCGAAGCTGATGTCCTCGCGAAACTGGCCCACCCCAATACAGTGCCGATTTATAACCGTGGGAGAGACGAACTCGGGCGCCCGTTTTATTCGATGAAACTGGTGCAAGGACGCACCCTGCGGGAGATCATCAAGCGGCTGGCGGAAGGTGATGCGAGAACCAAGCACGAATACAGCGACCAGCGGTTGCTGGAGATCTTCCGTAAGGTTTGCGACGGGGTGGAGTTTGCTCACTCGAAGGGCTATCTGCACCGAGACCTCAAACCGGAGAACGTGATGGTCGGTGAATTCGGGGAGGTGCTGGTGATGGATTGGGGATTGGCGAAGGTAATTCAGAGCAGAGCTGTAGCCGGCGCAAGTGACGCTCAGGTCGATGAGCCCGAGAAACTGTCTTACATCGAGGGGACCCCACAGTACATGTCGCCGGAACAAGCCGAAGGAATGTACAGCGGGTTGGACGAGCGCTCGGACATTTATTCGCTGGGGGCGATTTTGTACGCGATGCTTGCAAAGTCATCGCCGGTTTCAGGAGCGAGTGTGGACGAGGTGCTGAGAAGGGTGCGGACTGGACAGATCACGCCTTTTGCGGATGCCGTTGCAAGGAATGCAAATGGCAAAGACATCTCGAGAGTGCCGACAGCGCTGGAAGCGGTGACACTCAAGGCGATGGCGGTGGACCGCAACCATCGCTACGCGAGCGTGGGTGCGTTTATCGCCGACATTGAAGCGTATCAGGGAGGGTTTCTAACCAGCGCTGAGGAGGCGGGAAGCTTGAAGCTCTTCAAGTTGTGGATAAGACGAAATAAAGTGCTGGCGGCTTCGGTTGCAGTCCTCGCGGTGGTGGTGAGTGGGTTCACTGTGCGTGTGGTTCATAAAGGACGTGAAGCCAGTGAGGCGCTTCAGAGGTTGAGAGAAACCGCGCCAACCTTTGCCGTGCGTGCGCGTGATGCGTTAGAAGATGGACAGTTTGAGGAAGCCCTTAGGGCTGCAACTTTTGCAGTGGAGCTGGAACCGCAGAACGGAGAGTATCGCGCCCTTCGCGGCAATGCATTGCAGGTGCTGGTGCGTTGGCCTGAGGCGCTGGAGGAGTACCGGGTAGCGCTGAGACAGGGGGAGAAGGAGACAGCGAAGGAGAATCTGGCTTTGACGAAGGAGTTGATTTTGATCGCGAGAAGCGAGGGAAAAGCCAAAGCGAAGGTGGCACTGTTTGAGTGGCTGAATGCAAAGGGGCGGCAGTACGAGGCGATGGAGTTCGGCAAGGAGTTGGGGGATTTTTGGAAGGAACGAAAGAAAGATCTGAGCGCGTTGCCTGAGCTGGTTAAACAGTTGGAGGCAAAGCTGCTGCCCGTGCCAGGAACGGACGTGCTCCTGAGCAAGACTGAGTTTACCGTTGGAGAGTGGAAACTCTATCTCAGAGCTGAGGGGCTTTCGGATTGGAAGCAGCCTATGCTCATTGAGCAGAATGACGACCATCCGGTGGTCCATATGAGTTGGTACAAGGCGAAGGAGTTTTGTGACTGGCTGAGCGCGAATACTGGGAAGCACTGGCGTTTGCCCACAAATTCGGAGTGGGATGCCGCTGTGGGAACGACCACTTATCCCTGGGGAGATTACTATCCTCCCCATTGGGATGACGGCAATTACGCGATATTGGAGGACGGGAGTGATGATCCGAAGAAGGTGGGAGTGGATGGGATATTTGGTACGGCCCCTGTGGGTTCGTTTAAGGCAAACGCGTTGGGTTTTTACGACCTTGGTGGCAATGCCGCTGAATGGATCTGGGACGGAAAGGATGAGAAGACTGATGCCCCTGTCTCTCGGGGTGGCAGCTTTATTATCCTCAGTTCGGTAGCGGCGAAGAGTGCGCGGCGCTACAAAGTTGCCTCAGACCCGAAAAATCCCTACAATGGCTTCCGTTTGGCGAGGGAGCTTCCCTGAGCAGCTGAGCGATCGAAGAGAGAGGTTGACCGGGGGGGCGGGGGGGGCGGGGGGGCAAAGTCGTCGGCGCCCAACAAGGCGCCAAGGGGAAAAGGAGGCGAGGTTCACCCAAAGATAATGCGGTGCAAAATATTTCTGGATTGAACCGGTGGACCTTTGGGAGACGCACCCCGCGCTGAACCGCGCAGCGGGCTGCAAAGACGGAGCGAAAAAAGATTTCCACCAATAATTCAAAGTGCCCTTCGACGGTTACTGGATGTTATTTGGTTTTAGATTCTATTCAACTACTATCAAAACAAACGTTTTCGGGCTGACGGTTAACCGTAATTTTCCCGCTTTATTTAT
>JBILUQ010000117.1:0-11128 GCA_044370935.1 Chthoniobacteraceae bacterium | reverse complement strand
TGCTGCTTAACGACGGGGAGCTTGTCTCTGCGCTGCGGGAACTCAGCGCGCTTTACCCGAGCGAACGGAGGCATGCATTGGTTGATCATTTTGGAAACCGTTTCATCGGCCAGCCCGCCGAGCAGATGGGAGGTGTAAAGGAAACCATCGCGAACTATCTGCAGCCGTTTCTGGCACCCGAGATCGCGGAAGTCTTTTGCACCTCTGAAAGCAGTTTTGAACTGGCAGCAGTCGATCGCGGTAGGATCCTTTGCACGGCGATGCCGCAGAAGTTCCAGATGGAGCGCCGCTACATCAATACGTTCTTGAAGATGCTGTTTTACACCCACGTGCTTCGACGTTTCGACAAGGGGCGCGTCGAGAGGGCGGGGGACAATCTCCTTATTTTGTGGGCAGACGAAGCGCAGCGCTTCATGACGGCTAGCGAAGACGGGATGAGCGACTACAATTCGGTCGATATCATCCGCGAGGCCGGTGCGACCGTGGTGGCCGCCGTGCAGTCGTCGACCTCCTTTATTCCGCCGCTTGGCCGGGACAAAGCGCGGGTGCTCACGCTGAACCTCCGGAACCGTATGATATTCCGGGCGGCGGACGAGGAGGGGGCGTTGGAGGCGGCTGATTTTTTGGGTCGGAGCCGTGTGGTGAAGCGGAGCTGGGGGTTCGCAAACGGGAGGCGTTCCACTCACTACAACGAGGTGGAGGAGCATAAAGTGAAACCGCATGTGCTGCGCAGTCTTCCGAGGCACACTTGCATTCTTGTCCATGCCGAAAGGGGGCTTCGTCGCAGGGTGATTGCTCCCATTGATCCGGACGGCCGTGTTTGCGGATGGTTCAGGCGGCCCTGGCTATAAGCGCGGCCGGAGGGTGGGGGACAAGCAACGAAAGATTTTTTCGGAAAAACTCTGGGGTTCGCACTTTGTGGTTTTGATCCGCGAAATGGATGCACGTGCCGCCCTATCAGAAGGGGGGCTGGGTGTGTTTGTGCGCGGGGTAACAAACAAAAACGACCGCCGTATGACCACCCTCGCTCTTGATCTGTTTTTAGAAATGCGTGCAGTGTGCCCCGGAATGCTCGCTCTCGCGGGCGTTTGCACTTGGGCAGCCCTAATGGGCGCTGGGATGCTTTTGATAATCGCTTGTATTAAGGAATCTTATTAAGCGATCTATTTCTTGAGCTTGGCTAAGTTTAGCTTATCTGAATGGCCTTTAGTTTTACTGGGATTAGTTTTGCGTATATTTAAGCTGCCTGCAGCGGGGGCGAAGCAAAGTAAGCTTCGTACTGAGGTACGACTGCAATATTTCCGATCGACTGGCTACTCAAAGGCAACGGGCAACTTTCTATTCCCTCCAGCATTGCTGGATGGGGCTCTCAGCTGGATGTCCACAACAATTCGGAAGTGGAAATAGATCGGGTGAATCAATTTTTCGGCCGTCTTTGGTACTACAACAGCCACCTTGACGAGACCGTGCGGTTTTCAACTCGTATTGGCGTCTGGGGGCTATTCGTCGGCAGTTTGTCGATCTCTCTATCCTTGGTCTCGATTTTTAAGTCTTAATTTAAACACAAAGGGCAAACTTTGCTTGCATGGCATAACCCTCCTTTTGACTCCATCGTCAGTGCTGTCTGCACTTGAAAAGAGCGGTGGACAGACTAGGGCTGTCTGATGCCCCTGCTGAATCAAGTTGATGTCCCCACTTCCCACGGTTGGCGTCGGATCGAACTTCGGTCCGGGGACATCACCCAGCCCGACCCGGGATGCGAGCCGGACGTGCTTGTCGTTTCCTCATTCCGGAACAGTTACGCTCCCACGCAGGGATCGGTGATCGGTCAGTTAAAATCCCGGTTTGGTATTTCGGTCGATGAGCTTGCAAAGAACCCTGCGCATCGGATCGATGATAGAGACGCGTGGCTTAGCTTCCGCTTGCCTGAGACGGCCCCGTTCAAGCTGCTCGCTTGTGTGGAGTTTTTGTCGGGTAACAGTGACCCGAGTGCGCCGGTGGTCGCATCCATCGAAAACGTGAAGCGCTCCATTCGGGCGATTTTTGGACTTTTGGCTGTGGCCGAGATCAACGGCCTGCCTGTGGGGCGGGTCGCAATGCCCATGCTCGGGACGGGCAAGCAGGGGTTGAGCCTGGACACTGTTCTTCCCTCGATTGTGGAAATCACGAGCAAGCTGCTAGCCTGCCTGCACGGGCTGCACACCGTGGATTTGTATGTCTTCGGGGACAATGCTGCTGCCTCGGAGATTCTTAACCGCGCCCTCGACCGCGATGAAAGTCAGCTCTTAAGTCCGGACTCTTCAGATGAAGCCGTGATGGCGAGGATTTGTGCAAAGCTGCGTCGGGTAGTCGATATGGAGCATCAGGGGCAAGTGCCGGGACGTGAGTTGCTCAATCTCTTGTCTGGGGGGAATGCCACCTTTGTGACGCTCGCAGGGCAGGGACGGAGGCTGGCGGAGGCATTTTGTCAATCTGCCCTACGGCGAACTGGCGATGCGTCCGACAGCATCCTCATCTCGATGATCGAGGATTTAGCGGCGCTAAAAGTTTCGCCTTGGATTCGAAGCTACCTTCACACGCTTCGTGTTCTGGGTAATGAGGCTGCTCATGAGAAGCAAAATAGCCGGCAGCGCGTTCCTGCTCATGTGGACGGAGGCGACTTAAGCCTCCTGCTGATGTGTCTTGATCAGGTGCTTGGATGGTGGCTGTCCCCAAGGCCATGAAATGAATAACGCATGATGTAACGCATCGATGCATCTGTTTGCGTGCGTGCGCTGCAGGTTCCTCATGCGAAGGGCTTTCGCGGAGGATTGTCGAATTCCGTTTTATTTTCGGAAAAAAACAGGCTCCTCGCCTTTACAGGCCAAGAGCCCTGATTCCTATGATCGAAAGCTTGCGCCATCCCGCTGTTATCCCCGACTTCATTCATTTCAGCAAACCCGCCGGGCCGCCCAATTTGAGGCGCGGTTTTGGAACAGTTTTTTTGCGGGTTCTGGAGGGACGCACGCGCGTCTCGGTCATCTCCCTTCTTTTGGTCATAGCGGCACACTGGTTTTCATCAAACTTTAGTGTCGCGATGGGACTATTGCTCGTCCTTGTGACCCACGAGTTGGGGCATCTGGTTGCATTGAGCATTCTAAAGATGCCGGCCCGATGGCCTGTGTTCATTCCGTTTGTGGGGGCCTTGATTCTGTTCGAGAAGAAGCCAAGAAATGAACTTCATGAAGCTTGGGTTGGGCTTGGTGGCCCCATCGCTGGACTCCTCGCTTCCCTTGCGCTGCATCTCATTGCCGTCAAAACCGGTTCGCCAAAACTGCTGATGGCCGCGGCCGCGGGGTACGGGTTGAACCTGTTTAACTTGATTCCTCTGGGCGAGTCGGACGGTGGACACGTTGCCGCATGTGTAGGTCGCTGGCTCTGGATACCCGGCGCGATCGTCCATGCAGGGCTGCTAAGTTTGCACTCGGTTTTTGGCTGGCATTTGATGTTCGCAAGCGGGTTGTTTCTGCTGAGCGGGATGTATCGTGCGTGGCTTTGGCTCGATGGCCGGGACACGTATGCAGACAAACAACCGCTCGCCCCGGTTTCTCGATGGATTGTGGCGGGAGTCTATATCCTGACGGTTTGCGGCTGCGGGTTTGGCTTTCGGGAGACGTTGGACCAGGTTCTGCTGGCGGCCCGCTAAATCACTGGGCTGGGTTCGCACTGTCCTCCGTTATGGGTGGACAAGCATAGTCGTTCAATTAAGCAGTCTGGGCAGACACCTGCCACGCTACGCTGCAAGTTACCACCCCCATGCAATCTTTAATTCACACCTTCCTGTCGCTTCTGAAATGGCCTCTCGCAGCCTGCGCGCTTGCGCTCACGCCTGCGTGTGCTCTTGCCTTCTGGGAAATCTGCCGGCAATTGGTGCAATTGGAAGTTTGGAAGCATCCGTTCGGCATTGGCTTTAGTGGCACCCTAGTGTTGTGGATGATTTTCGGCAGGTCGCGCTTTGTTAAGTTTTGGTCCACCATGGATCATGAGTTTACCCATGCGATCTTTGCGTGGATCACCGGCGTTCGCGTGCTCGAATTACGCAGCACAGACGGGTCGCCAGAGGTCTTGACCGACGATAGTGAGGGACACGTCCGGATTGCCGGTGGCAACTGGCTTATCGCCCTGAGTCCTTATTTCTTCCCGACCGCGGCCGCAGTGATTTGGATTTCCACGTGGGCTCTGGCGGAAATTCCTTCGGTGTTCGCGAGAGGTATGATTGGTGCCGCAACCGCCTACAGCATTTTGTCCACAGTCCGTGAGATTCACCCGCTGCAAAGTGATTTCGATAAAGCCGGGAAGCTTTTCACGATGGCCGTTCTCCCATGCCTAAACCTTGTCATTTACGGCGTGATCATTGCCAACGAGTTCGGGGGGGAAAGACAAGTGGTTGGCTACCTGAAGCTCGTTCTTTCGAAGACCGCGGCGTGGATTGGGGTGTGACCAACCTTAAAGGAATCCACGCATTAGCGATTCTCAAAATCCTTCAAGATGTCCCGCCCCTCAGCCCGATCTGTCCCGAGCGCATCCCACGCCGGTGGCTCTCAAAGCCTCCACGCGATTATTGTCCGTGAACGCGACAAGGATACTCGGCGGGATGTTTCACAGGGAGTCAAGGATGTTGGGGGAACGTTGCTCCTTTTTTCGCCCTCTCCAGCAGGCGAAAAAGCAGGCGCACTCTGGCGCGACGCGCTATCGCTCGCTCGGAGGACGCCCGATTCGCCGGCCGATCTCGCGCTGTATTGTAAAACCATTATTGAGTGTGGTTCCATCGTCACCAAGGCAAAGGCCGCGTCGGTGACGTTGCTTGAGGAAATTTACTCCATCGGGGGGGTAACCACCAAGGCCGCCACTGCAAGAGTTTTAAACGAATTACAGCTGTTTGGATCTGTAGAGTTTTTCACGGCGGCCACGGTGCTGCTGTCGAGCATCGTAAAATGTCGTGCAGGGTTTGAAACAGGGGAGTTCGAAAAGGCTACTGCTCTCGTGGTTTCATGTGTCGAAGCAAAAATTGCGTCGCCTGTTTCTGTTCCCGTGATTGACTGGTTGGAGCCTGAAATCGCTTCAAGCATTTCAATCGATCACTGGCGCCGCATCGCAAATCGAACCCGTGAATCAGAGGGTCGTCTTGCTCTAGCGCTTGACGCGTTGTGCGATTGTCAAAGATGGGAGGACGTTTTCGAGCTCGGGTTGTCGGAACGCGCTGCAGAGGCAATCGTGGAAAAGTGCGATAAACCCGCGCTTAGCGCCCTGCTATGTGCCGTATCAAATCCCGTCACCCGTGAGAAAAATGCAGTGACAATTCTGCCTCAGTTGTTGCGCGCAGAGAGGATGGAGGAGGCGTTGTCCTCGCTGACGTACATCTCCGCTTCAAAACTGCGTGATCAATCCTGCGGATTAATTGTGCTCGCCTATCTTCAGAGGGGCCGCGTTTCAGAGGCCCGGTCCTTTGCGGCCGGGATTGAAGACCCGAAGACCCGCGTCCTTGCGCAAATACATTGTGCAGTTCGCAATCTTGGCGAAGAGCGTGGGTCCAGCATTGTCAGCAGGGAGTTGGACGGACTCAGAGCAAGAGTTGATTGCGAGTTCCCACAGCTTGCCAACTTGAAAACAACAACTGAAGCGTGGGCCGAGGGTGACAGGTTGTCGTACGGGCTGCTTCAGTTGTTCGCTCAGGCGTGGAGCGATGTTTTCGACAGGCACCTAGGGCTTTTGCAGTTTCCTGAGGCGCTCGAGGTCATTCCCAAAATACCCGATGAGCGGATTCGCAGGATCGTGATCGGCGAGTTTTGCGATGAGGTTCCGCTTTCTCAAAAGACCGAGAATCCAATCGGAATGCTGGAGGAGGCTTTGAGATTGGCTGAAGGACTTGAGGATCTCAGCTTGCGGGATCTGGGATTCAGGAACGTCTTGCGCGCGCTTGCCTATCTTGATGATCGGAATGCTTTGGATGTTGCCTTCGGCCACGCCCGCAGGCTGGATCGCGAGGACCGACGTTCTTTAGAGCAGTCCACGCATTTTCAAGAATATCTATGCGGCGCCGCCGCGTTCGCATCTGCCAGGATCGGCGACTTTAGAGCCGCGCGTGGGTTCCTTGATTCCATTGTCACGGCCGGTGAACGGCAGGAGACGATCCACGAGATCGCAATGGCAGCAATCGCGCATGGGTGCTTGGACGAAGCCACCATGACTGCGCAGCTTGGAACGCAGCACGGCGCCGTGATTGTTGAGGCGGTCCAGGCCATCCGCTTGTTGGACGATGGCCTGTCGGGCGAGGCGAAGGGCGGGTGCCTTCTGCGCGCATTGGAGTTGCTGCAATCGTTGCATTCAAACAGGGAAATGGCGCTCGGCGTCGAGGTCGTTCTGAAATTAGCCCTCGAGATCGGTGAGTTCGAGGGCAGGACAGCATTGATCCGGAGTTTGTTTGACCGCACTGAGCGCGTTGCATGGGGGGGGCATTTGGTTCACAGGCTGAAGTCGATGCTCCGGCTCCTCGAACAGCACTCGTTTGTGCGAGATCTCGAAATGCTCGTGTCATTCGCCAAAGAGTGTCTGCAGCGGCCAGAATTTCGCCCAAGTGACGAAGGTGTGCCGGGGCAAAGTGATAGTGGGACGCCTACCACCAGGGAGCTGATGGATCTCGCCAGACGCCGGGAAGCAAAGCGCTCTGGACGCGATAAATCCGATGCATACTCGTCGCTCGTTCGGGCATTGGTAAATTTCAAGAAAATTGGGAGTCGCGTGCCGGACTTCATCCCGCTTCTAGTCAAACTTGCGGGGATGTCAAAAACACCGGAGGCGGTGACAGACTCTGTGAGCGCGGTGCTGCGACTCGTGTCTGATTGGGTTGTTGCAAACGGTGAAACTCGCCTTTTCGATGAGTTGCTGGGGCATTTTCGTGGGATGGATTTGCCGTGCAATAATGTTCAGTCTTTCCTAGGCGGGGCGCGCAGGGATGCCGAGCGGATGCTCCAAGAGAAGGCGAAGAAGTCATCCGCGGAGCAAATGCAATCAGCGGATCGATCGAAAAGTGATCGGCCCCTAAAAATCGATTTCACCACTTTGTCGATTAAAGCTCATCTTGATTGGGTGGAGCATGCTACGGACCGCTATGTGAAGCTTGATCATTGTCCTGGCCTCATGGCACGGGCCAATCAAATGGAAATTCCTGAGGCCGCCGATGCGGTCTTTTCCAAAGGTGTCGGTATTTTTGAGGAGAGCTGTCCTTTTGTGATGTCAGAATTGTTTTGTGAGAAGCTGGGATTGTTTGCCGAGGCCGTTGCTCAGGGCGCCGATAAGATGGCTGCTGTCCGCCGACTGAATGGATTGCTGTCTTCGGCTCACCAGCTGCAATTGGATGACAGGGATGCTTGTATCAGCCATGTTGCTCTGCAACTCGCAAAAGTGGGAGAGCTCGATTCGGGATTAGCGGCGGTTCGATCGCTTGTGTCGCCCAGCGAAAAGATCGCCGGCCTTTGGCGGATCGGCATGGGGTTGATTGAGGCCGGTAATCTCCAGACGGGAGTCCTGCTGATCGAGGAGTCTCTGGCGCTTACGGCGTGCATTGATGACGATTTTGAAGCTGTGAGGATTGGAGTCAGTCTGGTGGCGTTGTTGGGGCGTCTCACAGAATCAGGATGCAAGGGCCTTGAGGAGGGAGTGTTAAAATGTATCCTCGACCAGTTCCCAAAAATTCAACGCGCAGACACTCAGGGATGTCTGCTGGGTGAGCTTGCACAATGGTTTGATTCTGCGGGAGCCGCTGCCAAGTTTTTGCCTTGTCTTGAAGGGTTGGTTGCAGGAGCGATGGCTTGTCCGGACGGGTTGTACGAGCTGGTTTGGCGGATTTTTTCGCAACAGTGGCGCGCGGATTCCGAAGAGCACTTTCATCAATGCGCGAGGCTTGTCGTTAAGGCGATGGGCATGCGTGAGCCTCGGGAGCGATCGCGGATACTCGGCACGATTGTGCGGCGCCTGATTAAAGACAGCGCGTTTGACTGGGGGTGGGTCGAGTTCCTGTCCGGCGCGGCGCAGACGGAGGTAGATTTTGAGTTTATCTTCGAGGGAAATTTCCTGAGCGGACTCTCGCGTGAGGATATCCTGAAGATTGGTGTGTTGTCTCCGTACTCGGGCGAACTATCTTTGCGGGTCGCCTGCGCGCTCTTGATTAACGCGCTGGGCAAAGAGGATGCGGATGCAGTTGTCGCCATCTCTCGGAGTTGTCTGCAGCTCCGTCTGACGGAATTTGTTGAGCAGTATTACGCTGCGGCGACCCCCGGCCTCTTATGCTCATGACCTCCAACCGAGCAACCGTGGGATCAACGCTTTCTTCGCGCCGGACGGCTTCGCATAATTGGCTCACTCCCCGCTCTCAATGACGATCTCAAAATTTTTAACACGGAACGAGTTGCCTTCGAGAACGGCACCAGCCAACTCGTCGTACCAAATCTCGAAATCGGTTCCGGAAATCACTCGGAAAGCGCTCAAATCAAAGTCGGAAAAGTCACATTCATTCCACTCAGTCACGGAACATTCATCTCCACGACTGCCATCCTCGTTGATTTTGTAAACATGGACTGATCGCGCGTGTAGGATTTTCTCTGCGATTAAATTTGAGCTCATAGTTGTAAGATCGTGAATCGTGATTCCTAAAAGTGAAACCGACTAAACCCCACCAACACATACTTCCGATACTGCCCCTTGCGTTGGAGCTACTCTAAACCCGCCGCGTGGCTACGTTGATTCTTTTGTTGGCAAGAGTCTTGGCGATGAACAAATCCCTGAGCCTACTGGATTTCTCTCGGACTCTCCCCGTCCTCTGGAGTCGGGTACATCTCCCGTTTGGCTCGGTCCTTCGCTTCTTTCAAGTCCATTCCTTGATCCCGCCACGCGATTGTCTTCTCCCGCTTCACCATTGTTTGATAGCTGACGTAACTTTCCAATTCCCCTTGAGCTTCTAGTTCCTTTAGGAGCTTTGGGCAAAACTTCTTCAGGTGATTGCTCATTGACGTGAAGTCGGAAAGGCTCGGTTTCGCACCTGTCTCTATCGATAGTTGTTTTAGTTTTTGCGTCCAATTCATACGGTGCATTATTGTTCCATCCACACCTTTGTAAAGAATCCTGTATTATCCCGTTTCAAACCAATTGCATAAGCATATTGCTTGATGCGGGCTAAAGAGGCCATCTCCAGAGCCCCGCGTAAAGCTCGAGTCACTAGATCCTACCGATATGAGTGCCATCTCCCCATCCCGCCTCGTACGAGTTTTCATCAGCTCCACCTTTCGAGATTTTATCGAGGAGCGGGATGAATTGGTGAAAAAGGTTTTTCCCGAACTCCGGCGCCGCTGCAAGGAGAGGTTTGTCGAAGTGCTTGAGGTGGACCTCCGGTGGGGGATTACCGAGGAGCAAAGCAAGAGCGGTGAAACCCTCCGCATTTGCCTTGAGGAGATCGACCGTTGTCGCCCCAGCGCACCCGTGTTCTTTGTCGGATTGCTTGGCGAACGCTATGGTTGGATTCCCCCGGAAGACTACTTCAAACGGGATGTTTTGGAGGATCCAAACCTCGGATGGGTGCGTGAACACATCAATGGCAAGAGTGTCACGGAGCTCGAGATCCTTCACGGAGTGCTTCGAAATGAAGTGATGCGTGACAAGGCGTTTTTCTATTTCCGTCACGATGGCTACCAGGAACGCAACTGGGAAGCGATTACCAGACATCACGTGGGCATGCTGCCCGCCATCCAAAAGCAGGATTTTACAAATGCGAAATCGCCGACGCCCGAGATGGATGCTCAGAAGCAGGCCGATCTCAAGCGACGGGTTCGCAGTGCCTCGTTCAAATGGGAGCCGAAGAATTATGAAACGCCACGCGAGGTGGCTGCGCTTGTCCTTGAGGATCTGTGGGCAGCCATCGATGCGATTTTCCCAGCGAGATCCGTGCCTGAAGCCCTCGAGCGCGAGAGCTTGGAGCACCGGGTGTTTATGGAGAGCCGCACCCGCGCATATGTTAAGCGCGCAGGCCTCTTTGAGAGCCTCGATGCGTTTGCGTACGCCCCACCTCCGGAGGGTGAGGCCGGAGAGCCCGATGGAGATGTCGAAGCCGCAGGGAGGGATGGCGCCGGTTCGTCCAAGCTCCTTCCTTCAGTCCGGGTCGTGTTGGGTGAGTCGGGGAGCGGTAAAAGCGCCCTCTTGGCAGCTTGGATTGCGCGGCAAAAAGATGCGGTCGTTTTCTTCCACTTTACCGGTGCAACGGCTTCAAGCGTGTCAGGTTCCTCCGTGCTTCGCAGGCTTCTGGAAACGCTACGCAAGCGTGGCGTGGTGCCGTTGACCGAAAGCGTGCCGCAGACGGACGAGAGGATGATGATCATTCTCCCGCAGTGGCTGGAAAGGCTATCTGAGCGGGGGGGAGGGATTCTGCTTTTCGATGCGGTGAACCAGCTGGCCTCAGCGCGGGACCGTGAACTCTGGTGGTGGCCTGAGCGCTGGCCTGAAAATATCCGTGTGGTTTTCAGCACCCTTCCGGGAGATTCCTTGCGGGAAATGGAGAGGCGGGGCTGGACGGTTCCCGAGCTTTTGGTCCGCATTCCTCTTCTTCAACGGGGAGAGAAGCGGAGCATCATGAACCTCTATCTGAGTCTATTCTCACGCGCTCTGGATCTGCGTCTTCAGGATAGACTACTCGCTGCGCCGCAGGCTGCGAATCCGCTCTTTCTGCGCACGGTGCTCGACGAGTTGCGCCTCCGATCCAGACACGAAGATCTAGAGGAAAACCTCGACGCGATGCTGAAATGCCACGACCCCGCGGCGCTCTTCGTCCATGTTCTGAAAAACCTCGAGCAAGATTTCACGCCGCCGGAGCATCCCGGGTTGATTCACCGTGCTCTGGGTCTGATGGGGGCAGCGCTGCGCGGACTTAGCGAAAGCGAAATCTTGCAACTTCTTTCGTCTTCGAACTCGCCTGCGTCGGCGCCTTTGCCGCGCCATTACTGGGCGCCGCTTTATCTGGCACTAGAGGAGTCTCTCGTGAGCAGGGAAGGGCAGCTGAGTTTCTTTCACGATTACCTGCGACAGGCTGTGTGGCGGGAGTATTTGG
>JBILUQ010000504.1:0-3051 GCA_044370935.1 Chthoniobacteraceae bacterium | reverse complement strand
TCCACCTGAGCGCGGCGAATATCCCCATAAACAGGCACATCATGCCCAATGACCGTCACATGATCCAAACGCATCCGCAGGGTGTTGGCCTGTACATCCCAAGCCACATTCAGGGTTTGCGCTGATAAATCCGCCGGTATCAGCAGGGGAAGGGCCTGACGGATCAAGGATTCCAAAAAAACACTGGCGTGTTCCCTATGGTCCACATGGACTGCAAGAGAGACAATCCCCACCACAAAAAACGTCATCAGGTGGCTGAGAAACGCCGCACAAAAAGAAAAAAAAGCCCGCATCATAGCCCATGATACAAAATGTTGCTCTGGGGGGAAAGATCTTATATACTTCTATCCTTATTGTTTTGTTCTTTTGGAAAAAGCGCTCGTAGCTCAGCTGGATAGAGTATCAGATTCCGAATCTGAGGGTCGTTGGTTCAAGTCCAATCGAGCGCGCCAGAGTTTGGGATTAGGTTGTTGAATCCCCTGTTTTCTTTTTGGTTTTTATTTGGTTAAAAAGCTATTGCTTTCTGCCTTTGTTTGTGGTAAAAGGTTAAAATATTGTAAATAAATATTCAAAATGACTCTTTCTCAGTCTTCTTCTTTTGCTAAGGACCGTGATCTTCTTTCACGTTTGTTTTTTTATGACCAGGGCCGCCGTGTCTGGGTTTACCCACACGATGATCAGGTGTTCCGAGTTATGGCGGCGTGTGCAAAACTTAATGTGCCATGCCGCAATGTCCCGAAAGATGATCCCAGCACCGTTGAAATTACGAACGAGGATTGGGAACGTATTTTTGCCTTATCAAACCTAGCAGACTCCCCTTCTGAACCCACACTCCAAGAGGCCATCATGCAAACCACTCCCTCTGAGTCTATCGACACCAACAAACCTTTAGAAAAAGAAGACCACAACACAGAAACCAAAGTGCGATATTATCGATTCAATGGTGCGAACGATGATGCTTCGGACCCTAAGGCTGAGGAGATTCTTCTGGCGGCAGAATCCCAAATGGCCGATGAAGACGAACAGGATATGGAAAAAGCTCTTCACGCTTTGGCCGAGCAAACCCACGCGGCCTTTGTTTCCCAAGACGACACCCACGAGCCGACAGACGCTATCCGATCTTTTCTTTCTTCCCATGCCGACAAGAAAGAAGAGACCAAAGACTCTTTCACCCCACAATCAGAATCCCCTCAGACGCCAAAGGATGCCTCTATGAACCAAGACGAAAACCAGACTGTAAAACACACAATGAAAGACAAACCCCTGGAAAACAAAAATTTTGGGGATCTCAGCAGCTGGGAACAGGTCCTGGAAGAGCGAGAGTCCACCCTGGCCGCCCGCGAAAAAGTTCTGCGCCTGCGCCAGAAAGATGTTCAAGATATGGAAGAGCGTCTTTACGAAGAGCGCAAGGTCTTTCATGCCGATTACGAAGAGAAAAAAGCGTTTTTAGAGGACAAAGAACAGCGCATGAAAAAACTCTTTGAGCGCATTGAAGAAGTCGCCTATGAATTTCGCCGCACCACACGATCCGAAGGGGACGCCGATTAACGCTTTCTGTGGTTTGACTTCAGCCCCCCCAGCCCTTTCGCATGGGGGGTAAACCCATCCTTCTGTCCTCTGTGTCTCCCTTCTGTCTCTGCCCTTGCCAAAACATTCTGGTGGGATTAAAACAAGGGGGAGAACAATAGACAAAGGATTTCGTTATGGCAAAAAAACTCCCCTACAGTCGCGATGTGTTGTTGTCGTTTTACAGGGATATGGTGGCCATCCGGCGTTTTGAAGAACGGGCCGGCCAGCTGTATGGTATGGGTTTGATCGGCGGATTCTGCCACCTGTATATCGGCCAAGAGGGTGTGGTTGTGGGGATGCAGGCGGCGCTGACCCCTGATGATGCCATCATCACCAGTTACCGCGATCATGGACATATGTTGGCCTGTGGTATGGATCCCAAAGGGGTCATGGCGGAGCTGACCGGACGGCGTGATGGCTATTCCCGCGGTAAAGGCGGGTCCATGCATATGTTTTCGCGGGAAAAGAATTTTTTTGGGGGCCACGGGATTGTGGGCGCTCAGGTGCCTTTGGGCACGGGCATTGCGTTTAATTACCAATACCGCAAACAAAACAATGTGTGCGTCACCTATCTGGGGGATGGGGCGGTGAATCAGGGACAGGTTTATGAGTCCTTTAACATGGCCAGCCTGTGGAAACTGCCCGTGATTTATGTCATTGAAAACAACCAGTACGGTATGGGAACCTCTGTGGCGCGGGCCAGCAGCACCACCGATTTATACCGTCGCGGCGCCGGTTTTGATATTCCCGGGTGGGCTGTGGATGGTATGAATGTTCTGACGGTATACGAAGCGGCCAAAGAGGCAGTCGCCCACTGCAAAAGTGGCAAGGGCCCCGTCATTTTGGAGATGAAAACCTATCGTTACCGCGGCCATTCCATGTCGGATCCCGCCAAATACCGCACCAAGGAAGAATTGGAAAGCATGAAAGAAAAGCATGATGTGATTGAAACCCTGCGTTCCCTGATTCTGGGACAGGGCATCACCGAGGCTGATTTGGGCGCCATTGATAAAGACATCAAAGAGATCATGGCCGAGGCCGTGACCTTTGCCAAAGAAAGCCCCGAGCCCGACGAAGCCGAATTGTGGACCGATATTTTGGTGGCTTAGCCATGCCGGTTTGTCTGACCGTTTCCGGTGAGTCCGTCACGGTGCCCGAGGGTGTGGATACGCTGGAGGCCCTGCTGACACATCTGGGCCATGATCCCGCCCAAAGCCTAGCCATGGCCCACCAAGGCGTTGTGGTTCCCCGTTCTGATTGGTCAAAAACCATTATAAAATCCGGGGATGCGGTGGAAATTGTGCGCCCTGTGTTTGGGGGGTGAGGGGGGACAGAAGATCCCCCTCTGTCCCCCGTTACGGCTCCACCACCGCCATAAAATCGTCCCACTCGCGGGCGGATAGGCCGGATGTGGCTTGATCCACGGGCTCGCCGCGCCAGAGTTTTTGCACCATGGTGACCATGGTTTTGGACAGGTGGGCG
>JBILUQ010000398.1:0-3059 GCA_044370935.1 Chthoniobacteraceae bacterium | reverse complement strand
CCATCATCGCGCGAACAGGTCGGGGAATGGCTTGGGAAGAGAAAACCGGAGAGATGATCATCAGTCCAGTGGCCCTCACCGACGCCAAAAACCACACCAGCAGCATTTCACCGTTTAACATTGCTGCCTCCCTTCCAATGCGACGGCCTCCCGCCTAAAACCCAGCCTCCAGAAAAACATGGCGGCACATTTCTCCAATCGCTAACGGACAGCCTCAGGCAGCCGGTTGATAAAGCCGATGGTGAAGGTCATCAGCAGCTTCAAAATCCACGGCGCTGTGATCACCATCACGATCCCCAGCCCTGTGACCTTTGGGATGAACGACAAAGACGGCTCCTGGATGCTGGTGACAGACTGTAAAATACTCATCACCACGCCGATGACCACAGCCGTGAGGAGCACTGGCGCGGAAGCCGCCAGAGACGTGCTCACCAGCTCCCTCAGGATATCGACTGACTGCTCGATCGTCATAACGAAAAGCTCTCCACAAGCGAACGCACAATGAGATGCCAGCCGTCCACCAAAACAAAAAGCAGGAGCTTAAACGGTAAGGAAATCATCATCGGCGGCATCATCATCATCCCCATCGACATCAAGGTTGCAGACACAAGAAAGTCGATGACCAGAAACGGCACATAGATTAAAAAGCCCATTTGAAACGCCGTCCGCAACTCACTGAGCACGAAGGCGGGAACCACTACCAGAATCGGCAGGTCATCCGAGCGCGTGGCCCCCGAACCGGAGAGGCCGAGAAAGAAATCAATCTCACTTGGGCGGGTCTGCTTCACCATGAACTCTTTAAGCGGAAGCGCCGCCTTCTGAGCAAACTCAAACGTGGCAAGTTCCTTCTTCAAATAGGGCTGCAACGCTTCGTCGTTCAACCGCTTCACAGTCGGCGTCATGATGAACATGGTCAGAAACAGCGACATCCCCACCAGAATCTGATTCGAAGGAGCCCCCTGTAGGCCGATCGCACCGCGAATAAACCCGAGCACGATCACGATTCGCGTGAAGCTCGTCATGAGCATCAGAATGGATGGCGCGAGAGTCAGAATCGTCATCAGCGCGACGATTTGGATCGCAGACGACACATTCGCTGGCTCCGAGTCGCCCGCCAGCGAGAACGTCACGGAAGTCCCACCCGGCGCGGCCGCAGGCTGCTGAGCAACCAGTTCAGGCGACCAGAGAACCAGAAACGCCGCGACAAAAGCAAGGCAGGCGCCACCGAATGCGATACGCCTCAAACGCGGCACGATTGAAGGCGCGTGAGGCATTGTGATCGACGCGCTCATTCGGTCACCTTTCCTGAGGTCTCATCCCCGATCTTTTCGTCGGGTTGGGATGGTTTCGTATTCATTTCAGAAGTGCGCGCAAACTGGGTCGATTTTCGGGCGAGCATCTCCTGAAAGTCCGGAGCGTTTTCCGTTCCAACTCCGTCCTCATTTCCTTCAAGCGGACACAGATAATCGATCCGTCCCGGGCAGACCCCGAGGAGCATCTTCCGGCCCTCATACTCGACCACCGCTAGAAACTGCTTATGCCCAAGCATCCAAGTCTCCTGAAGATGCAGCTTCCTGGCCGCCTTCGCCCCCATCCTCAGACCAATAAACCCACCGGACCGCATGAAGAACACCACAACCGCCCCGACGATCATAAGGATCGCCACCACATAACCTAACATTTGGATAAAACTTCCAGCCGATGCAGCGGAGGCACCCGAAAACATCAATGAACCAGACAGCGCGGAGGAAGGAGATGAAGGGCCCGCAGAAGACTGCTGCCCCAAAGCGACAGCTGGAACAAAAAACATGAAGCCGAGCGCTCCCTGAGCCACGCGCTGGCAAAACCGGGAACAGCCCATAAGGCGCAGCCCTAAGCGCCCTTAGGCGGCGCCCCCGACCATCATGGTCACCTTGATCGCAAACTTTTCTTCAACCACAACCACCTCACCTAAAGCAATTAGCTTATCATTAATGTAAAGACCCACAGGATCATCAGCGCGCTGCCCGAGCTGAACAACAGTGCCAGGCTGGAGTTCAAGTACATCGCGCATCGCCATTTGGCACGAACCAAGTCGCACCGAAAGTTGCACTTTTACATCCAATACCGTACTCAATCTTGAGTCGTCGAGAGCGTTAACCATAACTATTCTTTTGAAATCCTATCGTTCAAGTGTACCGCAAGTCGACCTTCCTCTACACCAATTGTACCGAAAAATTCATCTCCTTCTGAAACCTTCACCCGCGTCTGGTCGATGAGTTCTTGGGGAAGCTGTACAAGATCCCCAACTGAAAGCGCTGCCGCTTCGCCCACGGAAATCATCCGGACCTGCCACTCCGCAGTGATCGGGACCTCAATGGAAGCGTAGGGAGAGCGCCAGTGCAGAGGCTTCTGGCGGACTTCGGCGTTCGGCTTCGAAGCAGAAGACGGAGCGCGCCCCGCAAGGCCTTCCACCATCGAAAAAGGGACGGCTAGCTGCAGAACTTCGCTTAGTTCGCCGAACTTCAACTCTGCCTTGAAAACAAAAAACGCGCAGTCGTCGGAAGCAATCTGCAAAAAACGACAGCCGGTCTCGTGAGCCAGCAGCCTCGGAGCACTGTTTTTGGAGCCTTCAAATGAAGCAATCCACTCCTTGAGGATCATCACCACTAACTCGTCAAGAAGTGCCACCTCGATCTCGGTGGGATTTCGATCCACATCACTTACGGAAGCTCCCTGACCACCCAAAAGCCGGTTCGCCAAAGCGATGCTCGTCTTCGGGCGGACCTCCAGTACCCCAGCGCCTTCCAATCCCTCGAACTGAAAAACCGTCAAATGGGTCGGCTGAGTAACCGAGTCGCAAAAACTGCGGAACGGCACCGTTTCACAACGCACACTGGACCGGTCGCAAGTCAACTCAAGGCGCAGAAAAGTCGCCAAACGCGACACGAGAGTCTGGGCATACTTCTGATGCAGCGAGGTGTACTGGTTAGCGTCGCGAGGCGACAGAAATCCAGGCTGCCTGAAGTTGTACGGCTTAACCAAGCTAGCGGCCGCCACCCGACGAACGCCATTGAAAG
>JBILUQ010000465.1:0-3063 GCA_044370935.1 Chthoniobacteraceae bacterium | reverse complement strand
CGGGCGGTACGCTGATGTCCGCGACGGCCACCATCACGGTGCCGCAGCCGGTGATGGCGCGCGGGACGCTTACTTTGGGCGGGCCGCTGGCGGTCAACAACGTGAACTTGAGCGGTCCCGTGGATTTCGATCAAAGCCGCTCGATCAGCGTGCCCAATCCGCTTTCGACGGCGACGCTTTCCGGGACGGTGGGCATGGTCGCAGGCGGAACGCTCACCAAAACGGGCGCCGGGGTATTGTCACTGACCGGGAGCGTGAACAGCCTGCCCAATTTGCAGGTGAGCAACGGGATTCTGGCGATTGGCAACAGCCTTGCGCTGGGAACGGGAACGCTGCGGATGGCGGGCGGCGCATTGGATTCGTATGTGGCCACCGGTTCGTTGAACGGGAATAACCCGATTGTGGTGAGCGGCAGCTTCGGGTTCATCGGGACGCAGGCGCTGAATCTGGGCACGGGCGGAGTGACGCTCAGCGGCGGCTCCCAAACCATCACGGTGGTGGGCAACACGCTGACAGCGCCAAGTGCGATCGGGGACGGCGGCAGCGGGTTCGGGCTGGCCAAGGCGGGCTGGGGAACGTTGTCGCTGACGGCGGCGAACACGTACACGGGGCCGACCACGGTGCTGGGCGGGGTGCTGTCGCTGGGGATCGCAAACGCGCTTTCGAGTTCCTCGAACGTGACGCTCACCAACGGCACGCTTTTGTTTGCGAACGCTGGCGCGATGGCGGGTACGATCACCGCCACGGGCGGTTCGTTGATTGTGTCGGGTGGGGCGACGGTGTTCTCGGGGGGGATGTTGAACACGAGCATTGCGGGTGGCACGACGCTGAGCACCAACAACGCGCTGGTGCTGCAGGGGGAACTGGGATTTGTGGGCACCAACAACCTGAACCTCGGCACGGGGACGGTGAGTTTGAGCGGCGGCACGCGCACGATTTTCACGCAGGCGAATCTGCTGACGCTGGGCGGCGTGGTGGTGGACGGCGGGACGAGCGCGGGATCGATCATCAAGGCGGGTGGCGGCACGCTGGGGTTGAGCGGGACGAACACGTTCACCGGCGGGGTGACGTTGTTGCAGGGGACCTTGAGCGTACTCAATGACTTTGCGGTGGGCAGCAGCGGGAGTTTGTGGTTTGCGGGTGGCACGCTGCAGTACGGCGCCGGGGTGACCGCGGATTTGAGCGCGCGTTTTGCGGCGATTGGGAGTGGGACGACGGCGTTTGTGGATGTGGGCACGAGCAACGTGTCGTTTGCGACTGGGTTCTCGGGTTCGGGCGGGTTCTCGAAGCTGGGCAGCGGGGTGCTCACGCTCACCGGGGCGTCGAGTTACTTGGGAGTGGGTTCGGTGCTGGCCGGGGTGTTGAACGTGCAGAACGCCACGGCGCTGGGCGGCACGGCGGCGCAGACGGTGGTGTCCTCCGGAGCGACCATGCAGTTGCAGGGCGGGTTGAATTTCGGTGCGGAGCCTTTGACGATCAGCGGGAACGGGTTCGCGGGTCAGAGCGGCGCGCTCTTGAACGTGAGTGGAGCCAACACGCTGGGCGGGTTGGTGACTTTGGGTGCGGCGTCGATCATCGCCTCGGATGCGGGGACGCTGACATTGGGCGGCGGGGTGACGGGCGCATTCGGGCTGACGTTGTCGGGGTTGGGCAACGGGGTGATCAGCGGGTCGCTTGGCACGGTGAATCAGTTGACCAAGTCTGGTCCCGGAGCGTGGACCTATGCGGGTTCGGCGGCGGGCAGCACGACGACCAATACGGTGATCAATGGCGGCAGTCTGGTGCTGGATTTTGTGAATCTGTCCTCGGGCAGTCTGCTGGCGCCGGCGAGTTCGCTGACTTTTGGCGGTGGAGCGCTGGTGATCAAGGGACGCACGGGCGCGAGTGTGACGCAGCAGATGGGCGCGGTGACGGTGGGTGCCGGCGGCGGAAACATCATTCTGAATCCGAATGCCGGGGTTTCCACGGGTTCATTCGGGGCGCTGACGGCCACGGCCGCAGGGGGCGCGATGCTTGTGACGGTGCCGACCGGGGGCACGTTGCGCTTCAATCAGGCGGTGACCAACGGTCTGTTGGGCAACGGCCGTGTGGTCTTCAGCGATGGAGCCGGAAATTTCAACTGGGCAGTCAACACCGGAGCGAACACCAACACGGCCATTTTCACCACCGGCGGCACGGTCCTCACCAACGGCACGTTGATCGCCAACGGCACACTGTGGAACGCGCAGGTGAACGGCGGCGGTGTGACCACCGGGGCGGCTGGGTCGGTGAATTCGCTGCGCATCAGCACCACGGGTGCCAGCCAATCGCTTGGGCTGTTCGCAAGCGGCAGCCTCCGATTGTACACCGGCGGGTTGTTGTTCGCCGGCAGCAACGATTTCTCGATCACAGGCGGAACCTTGGCGAGCGCGACGGCAACCAACTCGGACTTGATCGTGCAGCAGTACGGCATCGGGGCGCTGACCATCAATTCGATTATTGCGAACGGCACCGGCACATCGACGCTGACAAAAGCCGGTCCCGGCAAGTTGGTCTTGGGCGGCGTGAACACCTACACGGGCGCGAATTTCCTGAACGGGGGTTCGCTGGAGGTGAGCGCGGATAACGCTTTGGGCAGCGGCGGTGCTCTGAACTTCTACGGCGGCACGCTGTCGATCGTGGGGGCTTCGGCGTTCAGCAGTGCGCGCAACGTGGCGTTGGGCGGTCCCGGCGGTTATGTGAATGTGTCGAGCACGACGGGCGGCACATTGTCGGGAATCATCAGCGGAGCAGCGGGTACGGGTCCGCTGGTGAAAGAGGGGGTCGGGACGCTGGTGCTCGGCGGGGTGAACACCTTCCTGGGCGGTCTCTACATCAACGAGGGGACGGTGTCGGTGTCGGGCGACAACCGCCTGGGTGGCGCCGGCAATCAGGTCTTCTTCGACGGCGGCACGTTGCTGCTCACTGCGGGCACGACTTCCTCGCGCATGATGGCGCTCAACGGCCCTGCAACGATCAACACGGGCGGCGACACGGTGCTTACCGGTCTGGTCTTCGGGGATGGCTCCCTCACCAAGACGGGCA
>JBILUQ010000397.1:0-3063 GCA_044370935.1 Chthoniobacteraceae bacterium | reverse complement strand
CCTTGGTTTGATCGGGGTAAGGAGCGCTGATCCATTCATCGATAAAGTCGGGGACACCCACGGCAGAAGCGCTGGGCGAGGTATCGTCCGCGGGCACGATGACATCGCACAGGGCTCGCGTCGTGCGACGCTGGGTGTCACTAAGCGTGAGCGGCCACACATCGCCGGGCTTGTAGGCCTTCACCATGCTCGGATCAGGTCCGTAGCCTTTGGCGGTGACGGGTGCGGTATGGTCATCGGCGGCAACCAATGCGGCATCGCGTGTGGCGATGGCGGCGGCGGCACTGAGCATCCACTGGACGGCGACGCGGCGGTCGATGCGGGAATGGCTTTCAGAGTCGAACATGCTCACAGGTTTCCTTTTTTGAGTTCATCCATGAGGCGGTCGGCCATGCGCCATGCGAGGGCCATGATGGTCAGCGTGGGGTTCTTGTCCGCTGTACTCGCGAATGTTGCACCATCTGCGATGAAGAGATTCTTCACGTCCCACGCCTGACTCCACTGATTCGTTACCGACGACGCGGCATCCGAGCCCATGCTCGCGCCTCCGACTTCATGAATCACCGAGCCGCCGGGTTTCATGGACTTGAGCGCTTCGGCTTCGGAGAAGGGCTTCAACTTGCCACCCATCGCTTCCAGCAGCTCGCGTATGTGTTTTTGCTGATGGCGCACTTGGTTGAGTTCAAAGTCTGTCCACTTCCAGTGAAAGCGGAGCACTGGGATGCCCCAGCGGTCTTTGATGTTTGGATCAAGTTCACAGAAGGAGCCGTCGTTTGGCAGCATCGTGCCCTGCGCGCCGAAGCCCAATTGGCAGCCGTGAAAGCGCCGCGCATCTTCCTTGAGCCGGGCACCGAAGAGCGTCGTGCTGCTGCCCGAGCGGCTGTCGATGCCGTTGAATGTTGTGAGCGAAGGCATCTGCCGGCCGCTGGTGAACTCCAGATGATAGCCACCCGGGAAGCCGAGCTCACCGTTACGATTCTGAGCGTGGGCGGTCCACGGCACATACGCAT
This sequence comes from Chthoniobacteraceae bacterium, assembly GCA_044370935.1. Lineage (GTDB taxonomy): Bacteria > Verrucomicrobiota > Verrucomicrobiia > Chthoniobacterales > Chthoniobacteraceae > Chth-196. The sequence goes on along the minus strand of JBILUQ010000397.1, from coordinate 2,053 downwards.
GCGGACCGCCCGCTCCGTCTTCATTGTGGATGGGCATCCCTTCAAACGCCGGGATATGCGCACCGAGGCTGCTGCTAACGGAGTCGGTGATACCTTTGCCAAGCTTGCCGCTTGAGTTAGCTAGTCCCTGCGGGAAGAGATTCGATTTGGAGTTCAGCAACAGGCGCACGGATTCCATGGAACTTGCCGCCAGCACCACCACGCGGCCTCTGGCGTGGCTTTCACGGCCTGTGACTTTGTCGATGAAAATGATGCCCGTCGCCTTGCCCTCTTTATCAATCGTAACCTCGCGCGCCATTGCATTCGGCAAGATGTCCAGATTCCCCGTGGCCAGCGCGGGCCGCAAATGCACGGTTTGCGAATCGTAGTTTGCGCCAATCGCACAGCCGCGATGGCAATCTGTCGCCCAAAAGCACGGTGAGCGCGTGCGCATGCTTTCGGCGAGCAAACGCTGGGCTTTGGCATTTCCCGGATGCAGCTTTGCGGGCAAGGTCTCGGCATCTTGAGGACGCGTGAGCACGGCTCGATGGATCGATGTGACATGCGCGCCCACCTTCCTGCCATGCTTCTGTGCATAAAGTTCGCCGACACGAAACTTTGGCGCAGGCAGCAGCACGCCGGGCGACGAGTCGGGGGAGTTCACCAGCCCCTCATTCGTGCCGAACACACCGATGAGCATCTCAACTCTATCGTAATAAGGCGCTACATCTTCATACTGGATCGGCCAGTCCACACCAGCACCCCAGCGCGAGTGCGGCTTGAAATCATACGGTCCGTTGCGCAGTGAGATCCGCCCCCAGTGATTGGTGCGCCCGCCCATCATGCGCTGCCGCCACCAGCGGAACTGATTTTCCGGCTCCTTGCCCGCCTGGGTGTAGGGCTCGCCGGGAATCTCCCAGCCGCTGTGGACCGAGCAATCGTGAAAGCCGTATTGCTTGTCCGGCGTTGCGACACCGCGCAGCGGGGCTTGGTTCGGGAGCTGGAACATGGCGACCTCGGACTGCACATCAAATGAACGCCCGGCTTCGAGCACGAGCACCTTCACTCCTTCCATCGTAAGCGTGTAAGCCGTCTGGCCGCCGCCGGCACCGGAGCCGACGATGATGACATCATAGCACGCTTGGAGTTTATCTGCGCTGATGAGGGGCATGGTTCCGGAGGAGGTGCCTTGGTTTATTTGGACTGATTGATTGCGCCCGAAAGCGCCGCGAAGCTCTTCCTCGCGGCGACCACAGGGTCGTAGTCCGGCTTGTTGAAAATTTGTCCGCTGACCTCGACGCAAACCGGTCCGGTATATCCATGCGCTTTGAGTAGCGTGAAGTATTTCACGTAATCGGTGCGCCCCTCGCCAGGCAGCAGGAATTGGAAATGAGAGGCATCGCCCGCACTGTCTTTGGCATGGATGAATCGGGTGCGGGGCAGCAGCAGTTTCATGCTTTCCTCCATACCGATACCTTGCAGTTCAAAGTGGCTGAAATCATACGCCACGGCCAGCGCGGTCGATTTGACCTGGTCCAACAACCAGAGCAGCCGTTCCGGGGAGTTCACTGCGCTGGCCACGTGGGCCTTCAAGGCGATGATCGTCTTGGCCTGCTCTGCAGCCTCCGCCCACGCGTGCAATTTCTCCGCCATCCCGTGTTTCTGATCGTCCCACAGCGCGGGCTTTCCACCGAGCACCGTTTCGAGGATTGGGGGAGCGGCGGGAGCGATTTCGCGCGCGAGAGAACCGGCTTCAGCGATGGACTGCAATGCCGAATCGTGTGCGTTTTTGTCGGCGGTAAGCGAAAGATTTAGCATCAAGCACGGCAATGCGAGTTTCAGTTCACGCAGCTGTGATGCCGCCGCCTTTCGGGTTGCGGGTGTGAAGGCTTTCGGTTCGGTGGCGTAGCCAGCATTGAGCGCGAGCTCCACGTGCGTATAGCCAATATCCGCGCAAGTCCGCAGCGCCACATCCAGCGGCAGCGACTTCATGCCGTACAGGCTGAAGCCGAGGCTCGGTGTGTTCGCCACAGCACTGCGAGAAAGCGAAGGCAACGCCAGCGCACCTGTGAAG
>JBILUQ010000396.1:0-3065 GCA_044370935.1 Chthoniobacteraceae bacterium | reverse complement strand
ATCCTGCAGCGCCGCGCGCGAACGCGATTCCCGGCTTCGAATCTGAGAGATGGCGCGAAAGATTCATTTCTCGCGGCGCACCACTGTAGGAAACGGTTTTGCGAGCCGGCCCGCTTTGATTACACCGGCCTGCATGACGGCGAGAAAGTTTCTGCGGTCCTCAAGAAGCGAGATGTCTGCAAGCACGTTGCCATCGACCAGAAGCAAGTCCGCGAGCTTGCCGACCTCGAGCGTGCCGAATTCAGAGCCGCAGCCCATGATCTCCGCACCGGTTTTCGTTGCGCAAGAGATCACCTCGAGAGGCGTGAGCCCGACGTCGCGCACAAAAAAAGTCAGCTCGCGCGCGTAGTCCCCGTGCGGATTCCATCCGAATCCGTAGTCGCCACCCATGCCAAGTCTTCCGCCTGAGCGGAGGATTCTCCTAGCGCTTTCACTCCCTGCTTCCAGAGTCTCCTGATGCCCGTCGATGACGAGCTGGGACAATCCGAACTCCTTCCCGCGCTCGACGCTCGCCTTTTCAAAATAAAGCGCGGGAACACATGGCACATTGCGCTCCAACAGCAGATCGAGGGCCTCGTCATCCATGAATGTACCGTGCTCGATGGCGTCGTAGCCTGCACGGAGCGCGTTTTTGATGCCCTGAGTCGCCCGGCAATGGCCGGTGACCTTCAGCTTGTGATTGTGCGCGGTTGCGACCACAGCGTGCATTTCTTCAAACGTCATGCATAGCGTGTGGTGATCGTTGACATCCGGCGAGGCCGCGTCTCCAGTTGGATAAGTCTTCACCCATTCGACCCCGTCTTTCACAAGGGCGCGGACAGCTTTGCGGGCGTCCTCTGCTCCGTTGATGATAAACACCAGACCCTCCATTCCGATTTTGCGAAACTCTGGATTCCAGTCCATCAGGCCTCCGGCGGAACAGATCTCGCGCCCGCTGGCTGCGAGTCTTGGGCCCGGAATGAGGTCTTCGTCAATCGCCCTCTTGAGCCAGAAATCAATATTGAACAAGCAGCCTCCGGACCTCGCAGCCGTGTAACCGCATTCCAAGGCCAGCCGAGCGTTGACAGACGAGAGCATCGACACGTACTCGACTGGGTACTTGATATCCAAATCTTCGAGCGCCGAGATGTTGAAATAAGTCGCGTGAAAATGCGCTTCGACCAGCCCCGGCAGAAGCGTGCCCCCCATCCCGTCGATCCGTTCCACCTCGGGTCCGGTAAACGGCGCGTTCGCCATCCTGCCGCAGAACGCGATCCGGCCATCGCGGATCAATAGCGCGCCGTCCTCGACTGCGGGTCCGCCGGTGCCGTCTACCAAAGTGCAGTTATGAATGAGCGTGGGGGTTTGAGCGATCTTCATGGGGGCGGCTTCTATCCTTAGTATATGTACGTGCCAGTTGGCGCGGCAGCTTGGACAAGTGCGGCAATTTTGTGTACAAATGCGCCAGCGCTGCCCGCCCATGGTCCGGCGTGTCCGGGTTTTCAGATGAACCGGCCGGCGTATTCCCCCAGGCACATGAACCCCACCGCAAAACAGGTTTCTCAGTTTTTCGCGCAGCTCTCCCGTGAACACGGACTGCTGCTACTGGACGCGCTGCCGGACACCCGTTTCTTCATTAAAAATGCGTCGGGCTTCTACATGCATGCCAGCCGCGGAATGTGTCTGGCGCACGGATTTACCGACCCGAATGACATTCTAGGGAAACGCGATCACGATTTCATTCCTGCATACCTGGCGGACCAGTACACGCGCGACGACCGCGACGTGCTGGAAGGAAGCGAGATCTGGGAACGCGTGGAGATGGTGATGCGGCACCCTGGCTCCACCGACTGGTACGTCACTTCAAAGATTCCGTTACGCTCCAAGCAGTCAAAAATCATCGGACTCGCCGGCATTTCAAGAAACCTTGAACAGGCCGCTAAGTTCGCAACACCGTTCGCGCAGCTTGCACCCGCTCTGGACTTCATACGGGAGCACTACGCAGAACGCATCGATGTGGCGCAACTCGCCGCAATTGCGGGAATGTCTGCGCGTAGTTTTCAGCGTCATTTCAAGCTGGCTTTCCAGCTAAGTCCGACAGAACACCTGCGCCAGTTCCGGATCGGGAAGGCGTGCCAGCTCCTCATCGAAACCGATCGCACCATTACCGCTGTGGCTCTGGAAACAGGCTTCAGCGATCACAGCCATTTGGCGCGCGAATTCACGCAGTCGCTCGGCGAAACTCCCGGAATGTACCGCAAGCGCTATCGACACTAGCCGGAGCCGCTCCCGCGCTATCCGCCAGAACGGTGCAACTGACCCGTCATCGCCGTCATGGCCTTCGATTTGAAATCCTCGTTCGGCGTCAAATCGGGTCAACCCGTACTGCTACTCAAGATCTTGCTCTGCGAGTGTTTTAAACACGATCTCCATTCGCTTCTTGGTGCTTTCTTCCGACAACAGCGAGCGGAGGATTTTACGGCTCCGCACGAGGTGATGCCCGAGCACATCGCAAATTGTGGCCGGATCCTCCATGCGACGAACCCAATCGGAGATCTGCGCGAAAAAATCATCCCAACCGGTGGCGCGTGCCTCGAGCAGATCGCCCAGCGACTCATTCCACTCATCGAATTCGCCGGGCGAAACGGGGCTGTAGGGAATGGGCTCGACCCGCACAATTGGGAACGGCTTGAGCTGGTTGAGCCCGACAATACGCATGCGCTGGATACCGAAAAGCACGAGTTCGGAGGAGCCGTCCGCAAGCTCAAACACCGATTTGATCATGCCCGCGGTGACCACAGGGAGAAGCGTCCCCGCTTCCGAGGCGAAGCCCACAGCGAGCATCTCATCATGCTCCATAGCGTACTCGACCATGCTGCCTTGAATCTCACTCGATACCCGGAGAGGCAGTTCGCAGCCCGGGAAATGAAAGATGTCGCCCGACAGAAGCAGCGGCATCGCGCCCGGCATCACAAGTGGGTCAGCCTCCAGATCAGGTTCTTCCATGGGTTGTCTCTGTATACTCCAAAGCGGACGTCCGGGTAAACTAGCGTTTATCTATCGGCGAAGCCGGTTTCTCGCGAGGC
>JBILUQ010000394.1:0-3089 GCA_044370935.1 Chthoniobacteraceae bacterium | reverse complement strand
GCGTTTTCTTCGGCTAAGCGGATTGACAGCAGGTGGTCTTCCCTAGCCATGAGCTTGGTGTCGGCGTTGAGTTCCAAGCGGTCGAGTAGTTCGTCAGGGATGTTTAAGGCCCAGAGAAACGCGTTGTAGTCTTTGTCTTTCTCCGGATTTTCGAGCGCATCGAAATGAACGAGTAGATGGTGCTTAAGTTTAAGATTATCTCTGCTTCCCTTGTCGGTCGACCCGCTCCACCGCCAGCCATCCATGACTTTCTCAGCCATCCAGCGCATGTGTTCGCAGCGGGAAAGGTGGGTGAGAATTTTCATCTCGGCGATCTCGCCGCGGGTTTCCCATGCGACCCGCTTCACCTCATGATGCATGGCTGCCAAGCGGTTGCTTTCGCGGACTCTCTCGGAAAGCGCATTCCAGTCCTCAGGTAGATGGCCCTGGGCCGTTCCGTAGGCTGGATTCTTCACTTTTTCGTTCCGGAAATAAATGGCGTGGCAGATTTTCGCGCGACGCTCGACATCGATTTCAGTGGGATCGGCTGAGCCGAGGCCAAGTTTGAAGATGTTTTTGATCTGAAAATCCTCTTTTTTTCGTTCCACAGCCGGCATTTCGAGGGAATCGCTCTCTGACCTCACGCACGCCTGCACTCTCCCACTGTGAATGCTGGTGCGCATCCAACACCGTTCGGCCGCCTCGAGAGTTTGAATGTCCTCATCAAGCGCGAAAATCGCGAAATCAGGGAATTCTTCAGACCCTTCGGGAAACACCCGGCTGGCGGACTCATGATGCCAGCGGATATCAACAACAAGATCCCACTGAGGGAACCTATCATTGAAAGCATCGATCTCGGATTGATGCGCGGCGGTAAGTTCAAGAACGGGCCGTGTGTCGCCGGAGATTTGAAAGTTGAGGGCGGCGGCTCTCACAATTTCCTGTCTCGTATTCGGTGAGGCTTCAATGATCACGCGGACGCCATTTTCTCGTAGCCGGGAATCTTTGACTGCCTCGCATGCAATCTGGAGAGTCAGATTCCGGGCAGCGCGGCTCAGATAGCTATCTAGCCGGATTCGTGAGCGCAAGCGGTCGAGGTAGTACGATCTCCACGCCCAGGATTCAATCCCCGCACTCAAGGTGCATGTCTCGTTCATCTTCTCGGCCTCAGCGCAAATCGAGAGGTTCTTCTCGTCGTTGCCAGTGACTGCCACAACTGTGCGCGCTCTTTGTACGCCAGCTTTGGCGAGGACGGCCTCATCAAGTGCGTTGCCGATAATGATGTCAATTTTGGCTCCGTCTATTTCTGCGAGATTTCGAAGTTCACCAAGGGCTGGATTGTGCTCATCCATTTCAATCACAATGACCTCACGGTTCCCATTGCGAGTGAATGCTCTTGCGATTTCGCTGCCGCGGTTTCCCGTTCCGCAAACAATGGCGTGATCGCGGAGGGAGGCGAGGCGCAAGGTCGTCCGGAAGTCGGTCATCAGGGTTCGCACCGTGGCGTAAACCCCGCCTACAAGAGCGCCGATGGCAAGCCAGCGGGAGATTTCAATCAGCGGTGGAGTGTTTTTTTCTTCGACAACTCCCGAACCCATTGAAAAAAGTTGCGCTGCCTTGTAAAGGGAGGTGAATAAACCTTGATCTGGGTCAAGAGAGTAAAATCCTATGGAGCCTAGCAGCAACGCTGCAAACGAGGCGGAAGCAAGGACGAGAAGGGGGCGGTTTGTTTGCATTAGATTTGGCGGACTGTCGGGGTGTATTAGCAGCTCTGCGGATCCTTACGAAATGAAAGTTGTGGGTTAAAATATAATTCAGTGGATTAATAATGCGGCTTATACGGAAAGTGGTTAAGCTGCTCAGAAGTCAATTCATTCGATGTGCGCGCTTCCCCGGATCTGTAATTTCATTGTCTGTTTTGTGCTGCTTTCCGTTTTGCTGTCGCACCGGTGCTCTGGGAGCGTCCTGCGAAGCGGGGAGGATACCAAACCGACGGCAGTCCACCAACCGGCGGCAAATTCCTCCACCGGTTCGGTATTTGGGGCGACGCCGGAAATCGCCCCCGCTTGGGGTGGGTTCGCGAGGGGTGTCTCGGAGATCACCGCTGCCGCGGTTTCTCCTCTGCTTGTGGTCAGTGCGATCGGGGCGTGGAGGTATTGCAGGTCTCCGGATGGGGAGCGCGAGGACCTGCCGTTTTTCTGTCACCCGTTCATCTGGGGTGCGGGTCTGGCTTTGCTGTTGCTGTGCGGTCTTAAAGATCTCTTTGGACCCCTGATTCCCAGTGTCTTAAAGAAACCATTCGATATGCTCGAGGTTTTTGAGAACAAGCTGAGCGCACTTGTCGCCGGAACGATTTTCGTTCCGGTTGTTGCTTGGCAAATGATGCAACACTTCCCCGCGTCTGTTTTTCTGCCTTCAGACCATGCGGGGGTGTCATTCGCCTCTGTTTTGCCGCTGAGCTTAGATTCCTACGGCTTCCAAGCACTGGTCTTGCCAATGGCTCTGGTCTGCTTTGTGACGGTTTGGGTGACCGCTCACGTGGTCAATGTCCTAATCGCCCTATGTCCGATTGGTTTGTTGGATTCGGCCCTTAAATTGCTCAAAAACTTTGTTGTGGCTGCCATTTTGATGCTTTCGATCATTCATCCGACTCTCGGCGCCGTTCTCTGTACGATGATCGTTCTTTTTGCTGCCTACGTATTTGGATTCGCGATGCGATTTGCAATATTTGGAGCAGTTTTTGCCGCGGATGTATTGCTGCTCTGGCGTTCGGTGGGGCAACAGCTTGAAGGCGATGCACATGGGTTTATTTTTGGTGTCAAAGGTGTGCCTCCCAGAACATTTGGCAGTTTGCAGCGAAGAGAAGGCGGCAGGTATGTTTTTGAATACAAGCCATGGCTTATTCTTCCCACTAGGCATGTTTTTCTTCCCGAAAAAGAGATCTTCATTGTGAAGGGATTGCTCTCCGTGTCTGCGGCGTTCCAATCGGCTGGAGGAGGGATGGAGAGGGTGCTCGAATTCCTTCCCCGACACAGGGTGCAGGTCGAGTCGCTTGCCGAACGGTATGGAGTTCGCGTCCAAGATGGTCCTGCGTACAAGGGCCTCCGGGC
>JBILUQ010000464.1:0-3099 GCA_044370935.1 Chthoniobacteraceae bacterium | reverse complement strand
TGGGTGATGTACAAGCGGCCGCTATTCCCTACTTGCCCCAGTTGGCCCATGTTCGTGCCCGTGAAATTCATCGTTGCTCCGCCCGAACGCGCCAGACTGGCGAGCGTCAATTCGCCGGAAGCATAAATAACATTGGTGCCCCCGTTCGGGTTGACCGTGATGGTATTCGCACCCATGGCAGCGTTGACCGCTCCGAGGGTTTCGGTGGCCGCCGACTTCACCCGACCGTTGAGCGTGATGGCACCCGTGCGCAGCGTGATGGGCGCGGTGTCGCTGATGCGGTTGTTGATCTGGATCTGGAGGCCCGAATTATTGTTGAGACTCAGGCCGCCGGAATTGAGCTCGATGCCCGAAGTGTTGAGAATGGTGGCTTCGTCCTGCAGGTTGAGCGTGTTGTTGGCGCGCATGGTTACACCCGTGTAGCCCTGCGGCGCGCCGATGGTGAACGCGTTATTACTGATCATCCCCAGGCTGTTATCCCCGTTGATTCGACCGAAGAAGTTGTTGGAGGACACCACCAGCAGACCGCTGCCCGAGCTGGAAATCACCGTGCCGCCGTTATCCGGCATGGTGCCGGGTGAATAGAATGCCGCCACGTACTGGGCGTTCCCATTCAAGTCAAGGGTGACCCCGGGCCCCATGGTGAACTGCTGGCCGGGCACAATCGTATTGATGCCTCCGTTGAGCACCAGCGTTCCGGCGTTCAGATTAGTCGAGTTCGCGTAGAACATCTGGTTGTTGAGCACCAGCGTCCCGTTCTGGGACTTGGTCAGCGCCTGGCCGCTGATAATCGGCGCGTTCAACGTCAGCGTCGAACCGGCAACCACCTGCGTGTACAGATTCGAACTTGACGTCAAGCTGCGCACGTTGATTGCGCTGCTGCCCGTAGACAGCAACCCGCCTCCCCCAAGCGTCAGCGTCGCGCCCGCACCGCTCAATACCGTGTCCGCCAAACGCAACGCATTGATGGTGCGCGCGGCGTTCAAAGTCGTATTCGCCGTCAGACTGCCGGTATCGGTCGGCACCAGCGAGTTGAACGCCGAAGCAGAGTAACCCGTGTACGGCACAAACCCGTTGGTGGAATCGTACTGCAGGAATTGATCGCCGCCGGCCACGCGCGTGGCCAGCGAGCCTGTGTAAAGCGAGCCGGCGTACAAGCCGAAGCCGGCTGTGGACCCGAAGATCACCTTGTTGGTGGTGCCCAGTCCGGATACGCCGGTCAAATCCAGCATCGGGCCGGCGTTCGAAAGCGTCACCCCCTGCGCGGTGAAGGTGTTGTTGCCGGTGCCGGACATCTTAAGGAACAAGCTGGTCTGGCTGACCGAAAGGCTGCCCGACCCGATGTTGAAGGAGGAGTTGTTGCCAATGAGATCCAGCACGCCGCCCGTAGCGGTGATGGTTCCCGTGCCCAGCCGTTGAAACGCCGCCGCGGTGTCATCCACACGGAGCGTCGCGCCGCCCAACAGAGTGGTCGCACCAGAGCCGGTGATGCTGCCGCCGGTGGCGCCGCTGAGCGCGAGCACCCCGCGGTTGACCGTCACCGTGCCCAAGAACGGATTGGCTCCGGTCAAGGTCAGGGTGCCCGCACCAGACATCGTGATGCCGCCCGAGTTCGCAGTTGCGCCGCTGTTGATGGAACCGCTGACCAGCGTGTTGCCCGCGCCTTGGAAGGTGAGCGTTGTGGACGCGTTGGTGCCCGAATAAACGGAGCCGGACAGAATCAACGAACCCGAGCCGGTGATGTCGTTCTGGATTTTCTGATTCGCATTTCCGTTGAAGTTTACACCGACAAGAGTCCCGTTGTAGAGGGTGCCGCCAAGTTCGATGCTGTTGGAGCCGGCAAACAGGGCCGGATCGCCCGTCAAAATGACCTCGTTGAGGAGTTTGTTGGCCTCGGTCATGGCAAAGTTGGAGCGCAGCACCGCGCCGCCCAAGGTGATCCTGCTGTTGATGGAACCGGTCACGCTCAGCGCGTTGGTGGGAGCATTGGCGTTGTTGAGCAAAATCGTGCCCTGATACACGTTCAACCCGCCCGAAAAATTGCTGGACCCGCTCAGCGTCAGCGTGGCGCCGGAATCCAAGCGCACGTCCACCACCACCGGCGCGGCGCTCGTGCTGTTCAAAATCCCGCCGGAGAACGTGGTGGAGCCATATCCACGGATGTTCAGGGTGCGAGTCGTCGTACCCGTCTGCAGACTCCGGAAGCTCCCAACCGTCAGCAACGCTCCGTTGTCCATGGAGCTGTTGAGGGTCCAATCCCCGTTGATAGCGCCCGCGAGCGCAATGCCTCCCGCAGCAGAGGTGCCCGTGAGGGTGATCGGATTGGCTCCGCCAAAGAGTCCGGTGCTGCCAGCACCGATGGTCACCAGCGTGCCCAATGTCAGCGGACCGCCGTAGCCGAATATACCGCCACCATTGCTTGCCAAGGTGAGGCCGCCGGGCCCCACGCCGTTGGCATTCAAGCCGAGCATCCCCGCATTCACCGTCAGCGCTCCGGTGAACGTGTTTGGCGCAGCGGGCGCCAGCACCCAGAGACCCGCATCGGACTTGGTCACCGTAAGAGCACTTGCACCGTTATTGGCGAGCGTGCCCGAGATGAGGTTCATATCGGTGTTGAACCCACGCAGGGTGAGCGTCTTGGCGCCCCCGCCGGAGTTTGAAACCGTGGAGAGCTGCAAGGGCCCGCTGCCCGATGAGTCGATGGTCACAGCGCCCGAGGTGCTCGCGAGCGCCACCGTGCGCGTGGTGACCTCGCCGGGTCCCACGTAAAGCAGCGTGGCCGCGGTCGCGCCATTCCCCAAAAGCAACGAACCCGCATTGGTGCTGTTGGTCCCAAGGTTGCTCGAGGTCGCGTTGAGCGTTCCAATCGAACGCACAATCAACGCGCCCTGACTCACCTGCGTGGAGCCGGTGTAGGTGTTTGCGCCGCTCAGAATCAGGTTCCCTGCGCCGGTTTTACTTAACGCAGTAATCGAGGAAGCGGCCGTTCCGCTCAAGACGCCGCTCACCGTCGCAAAGTCAAAGGCCGTATTGGTATTGTCATCCACCTGAATGGTGCGCCCCATCGTTCCCAAACTCAGCGGACTGGCGAACTCCACA
>JBILUQ010000116.1:0-11486 GCA_044370935.1 Chthoniobacteraceae bacterium | reverse complement strand
CGGTCCGACGGTCACGGCCTGGGTTGGTACGAGCGAGACGTTTCCACCTCCCGAGGTGCGAGCGTTCTGAGCGATGGTCACCGGGTGCAAGTCCACCACTCTTGTGGCAAGTGCTCGGTACTCCGACGCTGTCGGAGGAGCGTCTTTGTGTGCACCGGTACGGGGCAGCGGATCGTTGAATGCCCAGTGCTTGATATCGCCCTGTCCACCTTGCATGACCACACAGCGCACACCTGACTCCCAACTTTTCCGAAAAGGGGCTGTGTTGGCTTGTGGAAAATGGAGATTGCTATCGGGCATTGCCAACGTTCGTTCGATCCGATCAAAGCACATCTCGCGGTCGCATTTCTCAAATGACAGCGGATGCGATACCGGCACTGACGCGCCGTCGATTACCCACTCATCCATTCCCCAAAAGTGTGCGTGATGGAGAGGTAGCTGCATTTCATTGACCATTTGCGCGACAAGGGGGAGTTGTTCAGTGGGGCCGATGGGTCCGCAAATTCCCGCCGGATTATCCGGCGTTGCCTGCTTCCATGCGTGGATGTACTCGAGTGCCTCCGCGCAATAAAACTCCTGCAGAGTGTCGTAAAAAACCACCCGAAAGCCGGGGCGAGAAAGACGAAGAAGTTGCTCTGGAGTAAGAGCCGCAACGGTGTCAATGAGGTCCCGGTCAAGTGTGGTGTAATCCCACCATGAAGGTGCAAGGGAGCTTGTTTTTCTTGGCATAAAAATAGCGGCTGACTTTTGAAGTGGTCTAGGCGGTGTGTTAAACGGGCTGCTGTGGTGCAAAGCGGAAAGCTTTTCCCAATGCATCCTTGAGGGGATTTGCGGTTTCGGCTGCAAATCCTAGGTGGAGGTGCCTGGTCCATCCCTCGGCGTGGATGAATGTCCCCGAATGTTTCCCGAGCGTTTTGGACTCAGCATCCAACGCATGCAGATAACTGTCGGTTCCCTGTGTGAGGTCGAGCCAGTTTTTCTGGCTTCGGTGGCATGCCAATGCATCGCGTTTAAGCGAATGCACCGTACCGGTGTCCACGTACGCCTCAGGCGTCACGGGCCGGCGCATTGGATCCAGGAGTCCGTGTGGCATTGAATGGTAAATAGTCACTGGTTCCAAGTGTGCCGGCCTTTGCGGTGTGCTGCGATAGTTGGGAATCCCACGCGCAAATGCGCCAGTGACGGCGAGCCTGCACGTGTTGGTGTGGTCCTCCATGTAGTCTTGTGTTGGATGCGTTAAGAGGATGGTAGGTTTGGTTTCACGCACGAGCGCGCAGACCCTGCGAATTGTGGCATCATTGTAGAAGACCTGCAGGTCGCTGCATATGGAACGGTGCCACGTCGCGCCCAGCAGTTTCGCTGATGCCTGCGCCTCCTTCCTACGCACAAGCGCTGTCTCGCTAATGCTCATCTCAGCGCTCCCTAAGTTGCCATTAGAGAGATTGCAGTAATGCACTTCCCAGCCCCGCTGTTTGAGCAGAAGCAATGTTCCTGCTGCGCGAAACTCGATGTCGTCGGGATGGGCGAATATCGCAAGAACGGATGGCATGGCGTGCGTTACAGTTTTACTGGCTGACCGGACTTTGCTGAAGCGTCCGCAGCAAAGATGATCCGGTGTGTGCGCAATGCGTGGGTCAGCCCAGTGAGCGGCATTTCTTCGTTGCGTTCGAGGGCGTCAAAAAACGCCTGAAATTGAGCGGTGTATGGATGATCCGAGACGTCGCCAGAATCCATCATTTTCATTGAAAGTTCGCTCCATGCCGCCTTGTTTGAGTGGAGTTTGTTCGAGTGAAATTTGTTGTCCAAAAGACTGCCCTCGCTACCGCACAGATGGGTGTGAAAATAGTAGGGTTGGAGGCAATCGACCACCGCGGCGCATTTGCCGATCCTCCCGTCCTTGAACCGCAGCAGCGTGACGCTGGTGGTTTTGTATTCGTAAGGTTCGAAAATCGGGCTCGAGGATTTCGTGGAAAGGCTTGTGACACTCTCGACTTCTCCATCCATGCAAAGCAGCAGTGCGTCTAATGCATGGCATCCCGCCGTCAGCAAAGCGCTCCCACCTGCGTCTTCTCTAATATTCCAGCGAAACTGTCCATACCAGGGCCCAATCCCGTGATAATAATCCACCTCTCCGTAATGAATGTTTCCAATCAGTCCAGAGTCGATCACTGCACGGGTGGACTGAAACTGTCCGGAGTACCGGCCTTCAAAGCAAATGCACGCTTGAACGCCAGCGTCACGGACCGCTTTTTCAATCCGCTCACAGTCTGTCCACGAAAGCGCAAGAGGCTTCTCGATGATGAGGTGCTTGCCCGCCTTCGCGGCTTTTACCGCTTGGTCCGCGTGGTCTTGGGGAAAGCTGCAGATCGATACCACGTTGATAGACGGATCTTCGAGCATCGCATCGACAGACGTGTATGTGCTGATGGCAGATCCGTATTTGCCGCTTAATAAATCGGGATCCTGTGGGCGGGACGAGCAAACGGCGCTCACAACGCCCTGCCGGGTATCGTTGATTGCGGGAATGTGTGCGGTTGCGACCCAGCCGTATCCGATGATGCCGACGTTGAAACTTTTCATACCTTTGCTTTCGCTTAGAGATTTTGGTGGTGAAGGGGAATGCGGATCTAGAGTTAATACGATTTCAGACTGGATGGGGTGACGAATTCTGATAGTTTTGTGCTGTGCAGCGGTTGGCCATCAGAGAACAAATCCCGTTACGACCGGGCGAGAGCGTTTTTTGCGAGCACATCTGCTCCCGCCACTACGGTACGCCGTGGCATTTTCACCCCGAGCTGGAGCTTGCATTGGTGCGGAGGAGCGGGGGGTACCGGATTGTCGGTGACAGCATTTCCGCACTAGCGGCAGGGGACCTCGTGCTGGTTGGTAGCAACCTGCCTCACGTGTGGTATCAGGACCGGGACGCGGGTGATGTTGATGCGATCATTGTTCAGTTCCGATCTGATTTTGCCGGGAGCCTCTTGGGTGGAGAAGAGTGCAGATTGGTGCGGAATCTTTGCGACAGGGCAAGGTTCGGCCTGTGGGTCAAGGGAGCCGTTCGGGATCGGGTAACACCCAGAATTGAGGGTTTGCTGCGGAGTTCTCCGCTTCGGAGAGTTTCGGAGTTGCTCTGGATATTGGATGAACTTTCGAATGCTCGGGGGCTGGAGGTTTTGTCATCCGCTGGTTATGTGCCTCCCGTAGACGCAAAGGATCAGGAGCGTGTGAGCCGAGTGATGCAGTATATTCATGCGCGGCTTCGCAAATCGATTAGCCGGCGCGAGGTGGCTGAAGTTGCCGCTCTGAGTGAGAGCGCGTTTAGCCGGTTCTTCAGACTGCGGACGGGGCGGACATTCCCCGCGTATTTGAACGAGCTTCGTTTGGGAAGGGCAGCGCGGCTGTTGGGTGAAAGCTTTGATAGGGTCGCAGATGTTGCACGGGATTGTGGGTTTCCGAACCTTTCTCATTTCAATCGTCTCTTTTTAGAGTGGAAGGGAATAACACCCCTCGCGTTTCGGCGGCGTGTGCAGGATTCAAACTCTGGAGAGGCGTGAGGATTCGAGTTGAGTTGAGTGAATCCGTGCTCCGTCATTGACCGAGAGGCGTCCGCTCGTGTGGTATGCGGATCGTGGAGACCATTATTCCGTCCTCGATTTGGATTGGCGCTGCAGCCCTGCTGGGAGCGATGGTTGGGTCGTTCCTGAATGTTTGCATTTACAGGCTTCCAAGAGACCTGTCCGTATGGAAACCGAGCCGCTCGTTTTGTCCGGCATGTAAAAAGCTTATTCCTTGGTGGAGGAATATTCCTGTTGTGTCCTGGGTCGTGCTCCGAGCCCGGTGTCCAGATTGCGGCGGGGCGATCGCAGTTCGATATTTTTTAGTCGAGGTGTTGACTTTAGTTCTGTTCGCTTGGATCGCTGCGCAATTCGGGGCAGGATTTAATGGAGCGGCTTTCCTTTTGTTTGGTGCTTACGCCACATTGGTCGCGCTTCTGGTCGTCGCAACTTTTGTTGATCTCGAGCATTTTATTATCCCTGACGAGGTCAGCTTGGGAGGTGTGGCTGCGGGCGTGATTTGGTCTTCTCTGATTCCGCAGATGCATTCCGAGTCAAGCTTCGCGGGGGGAGCCCTTGCCTCTTTGTTTGGTGGATTTGTGGGCTACGGAATCCTGTGGACGGTTGTGGAACTTGGCAGGCTGGTATTAGGGCGCAGAAGACTCCGGTTTGAAAAGCCGGTCGCGTTGAGGTGGGAGCGAAAGGGAACGGAAGCCTCGATCAACGTTGATGGCGAAGATATCAACTGGAGCGAGTTTTTCTTTCGTGGAACAGAGTCCCTGAGAATGGAGGTAGAGGAAGGAGTCTGTGACGGCGCTGTACTGCAGCGGGGCGTTTGGAGCTGGTCATTGAACTCGCTGCATGCGGGCAAAAGCAGTTTTGATTTAAACTGTGTTTCAAGAATTTCTGCCACTGTGACTGAAATGGTGATTCCAAGAGAGGTGATGGGGTTTGGGGATGTGAAATTACTCGCGGCAATAGGTACGTTTTTGGGCTGGCGCGCGGTGTTGTTTGCGTTGTTCGCGGGAGCCACGGTTGGCTCCGTTGTGGGGCTGCTTGGAGCTTTAGCGGGAAGACGTGAGTGGTCTGCCCGAATTCCATTCGGGCCATATCTGGCGTTTGGGGCGCTGTTGTGGCTTGCGGCAGGGCCGCAGTGCTTGCGTTGGTACTGGACAGTGCTTGAGGCCTTTCTCCACAAGGCTTCCTAACAATCTGCGCTGCTGGGATTCCGTTAACGGACTCCGGCGACACTGCTACGCTTGCAAATTGTGGGCGCGGGCTCTCAGGAAATTATTTCGTGGATCGCCTGACCTTTTACATCCGTGAGACGAAAGTCACGGCCGGCATGGCGGTAAGTGAGCTTTTCGTGGTCAAGCCCAAGAAGGTGGAGGATTGTCGCATGCCAGTCGTGGATATGCACCGGCTTTTCGACCGCCTCGTAACCGAGTTCATCGGTGGCACCGTGGGTGATGCCTCCTTTTATTCCACCGCCCGCCATCCAAAGTGAAAACCCCTTCGAGTTGTGGTCCCTGCCGTTGCCCTGCGCATGTGGAGTGCGTCCAAATTCGCCTCCCCATATGACAAGGGTTTCTTGCAGAAGACCCCGTTCTCGCAGGTCGGTCAATAGGGCTGAGACAGGCTTGTCTACCTCCCTGCAATGCCTCGGCAATTCTTCGGCAATGCCCCTGTGGTCGTCCCAATCACCATGATTTACCTCGATGAAGCGAACGCCGGCCTCAGCAAATCTCCGCGCCAACAAACATTGCCTGCCCATGAAGTCCGTGGAGTCAGATCCAATGCCATAGCGATCTAGTATGCCTTGGTCTTCGTCGCTCAAATCCAGCAGATGTGGAATCTCACTTTGCATGCGAAACCCCAGTTCCAGTGACTCAATCATTCCCTCGATATGAGGATTCACAGCATCCTCCATCAGCCGCTGCCTGTTGAGGGATTGAATGAAATCGAGCTGAGAGCGTTGTTCGGAAGCCGAGACGCGCGAGTTTTTGAGGTTTTCTATTTTGAGTTCGCCTATTGGTTTCCCGAACGGCCCCAAATTGCCGATCGGAGTGCCTTGGAAGGCAGCAGGCAAGAATGCGCTACCATACTTTTGAGCACCCCCGTTTGCTATCGTTGCGCTCAAATTGATGAAGCCTGGCAGGTTTTCAGCCTCATTACCGAGACCGTACAAAGTCCACGCCCCAAGGGAAGGTCTGATGAATTGTGCGCTTCCAGTGTGCATCTGTATGCTCGCCGGTCCGTGGGCAGGAACGTCCGTGTGCATTGAACGGATCACGCATAGTTCATCAGCGTGGGAAGCGATGTTCGGCAGAAGCTCACTAAACTCGGTTCCGCTTTTGCCGTGCGCCGAGAATTTCCACGGCGATGACATTAGTTTGGCCGCGGCGCCGAGTCCTCGGGGGCTGACTTGTCCAGAAGCGCGCTGTAACGCTGGTTTGTGGTCAAGCAAGTCAACGTGCGAGGGTGCACCGTTCATGCACAGAAAAATCACCCGTTTTGCCTTGGCTGAAAAATGAGGCTGCTTAACTGCGAGCGGCCCGCCCGAGGACGCTGCTTCCGAGTGGTTTTTGATTAGGTCAGCAAAGGCGAGATAACCAAAACCACTTGAAAAAGTTTTTAGCATCTCTCTCCTCGAAACTTGCGAGAATGGGTGTGTGGTGCTCATTTCGACTTATTGGAGTATTCTGAATTCTGCGCTAACAAGCAGGGCATGACAAAAGGTGGTAAGCGCTCGGTTGTTTCTTTTGCCAGCGGACTCGATCTCTTGATTCTCGGTTCTCGACCCCCGTTCCGAGGCGCGCATCTTTTCGATGAAATCCTCGCTGTTGCGGATTTCCTCGATGGATGGGTCTCTGGCGAATGCCTGTCGGTAAGCGGTGGAAATCTGCGCTGTTTGAGATTCGTGTGTCGAGCTGAGCCGTAGGCTCCACGCCTCTGCAAGCGACTGGAGGAGCGGGTGGTTGAGTAGGAAGAGAGCCTGTGCGGGGGTGGTGGTTTCCTCGCGCCTGCCTGTGACCGCGTTTGGGTTAGCAAAGTCAAAAATGCGCAGAACGCTGTTAGTTTGGTCTCTTAACACGGTCAGATAGATCGAGCGGTAACCCGCTTCCGTTTCCTTCGACTCGAAAGTCGATGCAAGTGCCGCGAATCCGTCGCCGACTCGTGCAGCTATTGATCCAACCGGAGGTTGGGGTTGGAGTGTACCCGCTACGGTGAGCATGGCATCTCTAGTTGCCTCTGCATTAAGCCTTCGAGGACTCATTCGCCACAGAAGCACATTATCCGGATCGAGGGCGTATGCGGTCGAACTGATGTGTGAGGAAAGTTGGTAGGTTCGGGAAAGCACGATTTCCCGGACAAGCCATTTTAGGCTCCATCCGTGCGCGATAAACTCGGCGGCAAGATGGTCAAGAAGCTCAGGATGTGACGCGGGTTCCCCTGAGCCCCCGAAATTATCTGGAGTGGCTACCAGACCGCGACCGAGGAGATGCTGCCAGACACGGTTCACATAAACTCGAGCAGTCAATGGATTAAGCGGCGATGCTATCCAGTCGGCCAGTTCGCGCCGGCCGCTCGATGTTTCATTCACTAAGCTGGAGGCCTCAGGCAAAACCTGTGGAAAACCGCGAGTAACTGTTGCAAGTGGTTTTGTTGGGTCTCCCCTTGAATAGAGCGGCATATTCGCTGGGTTCTTGGCATCGCGCACTCCCATGGCGAGCGGAATCATATGGCCGTCCTCAGCGGTTTCCTTTAATCGCTGGCTGACTATTGCTAGGCGGGAACGCGCGGCGATCGATTCACGCGCTTTCTGCGGATCGTCAGGCAGCCTGAAACTACTTGGCGCAGTGCTGCCATAAAGTTCTTTGATCTGCCTTTCGATTCGTGCAACCTCGGTCTTCAACTGCGCTCGGCTGAACTTTGCTTCGATACGGGGTGCGGAGAAGTCCAATTCATTCAGCCCCGAGGGATGGCCATTGGTGATGACTCCGACCGTTCCGTATAATGTTTCAGTGCTTTGAAAAATCCCTGCAAGCGCGTAATAATCTTTTTGCGGGATGGCATCGAATTTGTGGTCGTGGCAGCGCGCACAGCCGATTGTAAGCCCAAGCATTGCTTGCCCCATCGTGTCGAGCTGTTCGTCTACGATGTCTAATTTGAATTGCAGACTGTCACGCTCATCAAGTTGCTTTGGGCCTATGGAGAGAAAGCCAGTGGCAATCAGGTTTGTGTTTTTCTCAGCGGCGCTACTGGCCGGTAGAAGGTCGCCTGCGATCTGCTCCCGGAGAAACTGGTCGTATGGTTTATCCTGGTTGAATGAGTCAATGACGTAATCCCTGTAGCGCCAAGCATTTGGAAACAGAAGGTTTGAGCCGCGTCCGGAGGAATCGGCATAACGGGCTACGTCAAGCCAGTGCCTTGCCCAGCGTTCGCCGAAAGCGCTGGAAGACAGCAGCTCGTTCACATACTCGTCAACAAAAGAAGACGAGCTCGTCTGCTTGATCTTATCGAGGACCTGAGTGGACGGAGGAAGACCAGTGAGGTCGAAGCTCAGGCGTCGCACCAGAGTTTGAATAGTTGCATCCTCAACGGGGGCAATCCCGCTCGCCTCTAGTTTGCTTAACACAAACCGGTCAATATCCTTTCGTGGCCATGAACCATCATGGGGCGTTGGTGCTTTCGGGTGGGAGAGGGGCTGGAACGACCAATGCTTTCTTCCCTCTTCCAGATTGATTCCACCAGCCATGGGTTTTGTGCCTTCCCGTGGATCCGGTGCACCCATCTGCACCCAGTGCTCCAAGTCTTTGATCACATGATCTGGGAGCTTTCCACCGTGTTTCTGGGGCGGCATTTGTAGCTCTTTGTTTCCGTAACGGACAGCCTCAAGGAGAAGGCTCTCGTTTGGATTTCCTTGGATGATCGCCGGGCCGCTATCGCCTCCTATTCTGATGCCGTCTCTACTGTCCAGCAGAAGGCCACCTTTCACGCTTTTCGATTCTGCTGAATGGCATTCGTAGCAGGTGTCTGCGAGGACTGGGCGGATCTTTTTTTCAAAGAAGGCGATGTCCTCGGCCGTTGCGCCTCGGGGCTGTTCGGCGGCGGGCAGCTCCTTGTTCTTCTTTGCCGGCTCCTCCTTGGCTCGTGAAAGCACAAATGTACGGAACTCTTCGAGCGACAGTTTGGAATCTTTGTTGGTGTCAAATTTCCAAAAAACGACGCCGATTGATAGCGGATGCTCCTTAAAAAATGGTACAGTTTCCTTCAGTTGCGCGAACTCGTCGCGTGAGATCATTCCATCGGCGTTAAAGTCTAAAAAGTGGAAGGATCGCTCGGGGTCACGCTTAGGTTCTGCACCATGAGCAGGGCTTGAAAATAAGAGCGTGACGGGTGCAAGCGCTCCGAGGATGCGGTAGCCGCCTTTCATGGTTGGAAGCGCTGCCAGCGTTCGCGACGTTCTTCATTGAGTTTCTTGAACTCAACTCGTTGTTCTGGCGTTAAGACTTTCCAAAGGTCGGTGCCTTTTTGGATGACGAGTTCACGCACCTTTACGGCTGTCTCCTGTCGGATCCCATGTAAGCCGCTTGCGAGCTCCTCATAGCTTTTTCGAGCGATTGGTTCTTGCTCGACCGTGAGGTGCAGACGCTGATTAGTCTCTCTTAGCAATCTATCCACTATTGCTGTTTCTGATTTTGCAAATGACCGGAGGCCGAACGGCATGCCTGCTCGGGAAATACCGAATCCGGAAGCCGCACCAAGTAAGAACAGGACGCAGAGGCATGCGGTGATTTTGAATGTTTTCATGGTTCGATTGTCTCATTGATCACTGCGCTGGCCACGTTCTCCGGTGCATTGAAAACGTTTTCGAGAGGCGCTTGTGGGGCAGCAAGGCGGAGCGATACCAGGGCGACGAACGCTCCAAGAGGAATAGCTGCAAGCGATAGACGTTCCCACGCCTCCTGTTCACGTGAATCTGCGCGACAGTGGCCCCGATTTTGAAGCGCCCGTAGGACGTTTGTGCTGAACATGAACGGCGCTTCAGTGCGTTCATCGATATTTCGGGCTTTGCGCGCACTCTGAAAAATGCGCTCAAGCAGGTCCTGAGATGGCTTCATGCTGTCATCTAAACCGTCACGGCAATTCGGTTACCCACGTTAGCAGGTTTTGTTGTAACCAACCGATTCCAGAGCGCCTCTGAGTTTTCTTCGCGCTCGAAAAGCCCGGACCTTGATCACTGCGCTGTTCCAACCAGTTAGAGACGAAATTTCAGCGATCGACTTTTCCTCAAGATGAAGGAGTTGCACAACGATCCGGTCTTCGGCGGACAGAGTATCGAGGAGCTTTCGGATAATTGCGTGGGCATCTGCGTCCGGTGCGGTTCGGACAGCTGATTCGTCTTGCAGCGAGTCGATGGCAGCCTGTTCTGATTCGGTGAAGTCAGACCAGCGCCATTCTGGGCGGCGCTTGCGGGTTCTGAGCGCGTTCAGGCAAACATTGAGAGCAAGCCGGGAAATCCAGTTTTCAAGTGGTCTCTTGTCATCATAGCGATCTACAGTTCGAAAGAACTGAAGGAAGACGTCCTGTGCAAGATCGTCTGGCGCAGTGGCGCGAGGCAGGTGATTGTGAATAATCCGAATAACAACAGGGTAAAGCCCCTCAATGAGAGTCTCCGCCGCATTTTCGTCCGCGTTTTCAAGCCACCGCTTCAGGTGAATGCGCGGATCCGCCCCGATTTCTGGAATAGGATCAGGGTTTTTCATGGGACAATCGCATTTAAACCGCAGGGTTAGTTTGGTTTCACCGATTGCGTGGCAGCCCTACTGGGTTTGAGATGCACGAGATTGAGCTGCAGTTTTTAATTCCCTCCAGCGATCCCAAGGGTGGTCGGGAGCGAAGGCGATGTGGCGTATTAGGCTGCGCCACTCAAGAACTGCGCGTTCAATGTCACCAATCCTGACCCGTTCAGTCAGTAATTGGTGGGTACCCATCTTGTGCTCAACGAGACTACGGACCGCCTCTGCAGCGCCCGGACCATAGTCCGATGGAATCCCAAACCGCAGATAACCCTCATAGTCTGCGTTTCCAAATGTTCTCTGGCAACACAGCGCCAGCCGGCCCAGTTCTCCGCCGTCCTCTTCCCCGAACCGAGAGCCGCCCCTGAGGTCGGCAATGTCAAAAATCAAATCCTGAATCGGATACTGTGGATCTTCGAGTGCGGCCGCGATGGCCAGTCCTTCGCCATGCTGGAAGAATGAGAATATGATTCCACGCCGGTTTGGTTGACCATGCGGCTCGATCAAGCCTAGTTCTCGCCATGCATATGCCGGTGAAGTGAAGGCTGTGGAGTTGCCGCATTTCTCTCTGAACCGGCATTTGCCGCATGGCTCGGGTGACGATTTGCGAGTTGGTGCGAGACGCACCCGATTTCCTGCGGAGTCTTCCGTGGTCTCCCATTTGACGCCCCCGAAGGAAAGGTGAACGAATAGCTGGTCTCCGCGGGGTACGAGCCCCACGGGTGTACCTCCTGAGGTAACGATTGGAAGTTGCTGGAGCACTTCAGAAGTCAGTTGATCATGGGAAACGATTTTTTTACGCAGTAGCGCTTGAATCGATTTCGCGAGTTGAAGCGACCCATCTCCAAGGCGGCATCCAAGGTGCATTTCTTTTCCGTACCGTTTGCCTGGCCCTGAGAGTCTGCAAAGAGTGCCTTTTCCTAGCGGCGCGATGACGGACGCAATGCTCTCCGCAGGAATCCAGCGTCCCCGCGGATTGATGGCCTGTTGCGGTGTATCGGTGGCCGAGACCTCGGAACGGGAGTGCGGACTCCAAATTAACGTGTCTGCGATTGTTGCGAATTGATTGAGAGCGGTGGGCTGTTCCCAGCGATTGGCCGGAGTCCAAATTTGTTCAATGCCTCTTTTT
>JBILUQ010000392.1:0-3141 GCA_044370935.1 Chthoniobacteraceae bacterium | reverse complement strand
TGGAGCACGTGAGCGAAGTACAAATCCTATCGGAGTCCACGGAGGCGGGCGTGTACATGGCCGGCACAAAGGACGGCCGTCACATTTTCATCACAGGACACTCGGAATACGACCCGTTAACCCTGAAGACCGAGTACGACCGGGACATCGCGAAGGGACTGCCCATTCACCTACCGCGGAACTACTACCCGAACGATGATCCATCCGAAACACCGGTGGTGCTGTGGAGGGCCCACGCAAGCTTGCTTTTTTCAAACTGGCTGAACTACTACGTCTATCAAGTGACTTCGTTCGGCGTTTCCTAGCCGCCTGAGACACGCGTTCCTCCCGCTGGAAATTTCATCCCCACTAAGCTTCAATGCAGCGGTCTGGGAAACGCGCTGCGCGTAATCCTACCCCCCTCATGAAACTCCTCCGATTGCTCCCGCTCGTTCACCGGCTCACATCGGCGCTTCTTCCACTTCTGACAGCGCTCGAGGGTGCAAGCGCCGTCACCCCCGAACCCAAGCCGAACCTAGTTTTCATTCTTGCAGATGATCTTGGCTTTGCTGAGATCGGTTGCAACGGGGCTGACGCATATAAAACGCCAAACATCGACGCTCTCGCCAAAAGCGGCGCTCGGTTCAGTCACTTTTACACCGCTCCGCTCTGCGGTCCCTCACGCGCACTCATTCTCACGGGACGCTATGGATTCCGCACCGGCGCAGTCACCCAGGATGCTTGCGGCGCGATCGCGCGCACCGGAGACAAGGCAGAAATCATGCTGCCTACAATTTTGAAGCGTGCTGGATACACCACCGCAATGATCGGCAAGTGGGGACAGCTCTCACCATCGGGAGACGCAGCGCAGTGGGGCTTCGACCACGTCATGAGTTTCAAATCGAGCGGTATCTACTGGAATCGCTCCACCGCGAAAACACTGCTTTCCTCCTATCCTCTCGAAGGCGAAAAAGGCACCTCGGACGGAGTACGCGCTGAGCCCGGACCGTATACGATCAATGGAAAAATCCACAACCTCGCAGACAACGAATACCTGCCCGATCTCCTGCACAAGAACGCGATGGAATTCATCGTCGCAAACACGGCAAAGAGCCAGCCGTTCTTCCTCTACTATTCACTCTCACACGTCCACGGCCAAATCCTGCCGACACCTGACAGCGGCCCCGCAAATCCGAGCCATAACGCAGACCAGCGGCTATCTCAGGTTTACAAAGACAACATTGCCTACACGGACAAGTTGGTTGGCAATCTCATTGCGGAGCTTGAGCGCTTGAAAATCAGGAAAAACACGATGATCGTATTCATGGGAGACAACGGAACAGCAAAGGCGCACGCCGATCACGCCACTATCGGTGGACAGCGCCTAGTGGGACAGAAGGGCGAAATGACTGAAGGCGGCGGACTGGTTCCAATGATCGCCAACTGGCCTGGTAAAATCACCTCCGGCAAGCTTGAGGAGAACGTAGCCGACGCAAGCGACCTGCTTCCAACATTTGCGGAGGCGGCTGGCGCGCCTCTTCCTGAGGCTCGTGTGTTCGACGGCAAAAGCCTCCTTTACCAACTCACCAACAACCAGGCTCCAGCACGCTCATGGATCTTCAATCAGCTCGGCGCAGGTTGGTACGTGCGCGAGGCGGCTTGGAAACTGAACGAAAAGGGAGAACTCTTTGACATGAGTGATGCACCTTTCAAAGAAACCTTAATTCCCGCCTCCAGCAGCGATGCCTCGGCAAGCGCAGCGCGACTGCGTCTGGGAGAGGCGCTCGCCCAGCTCAACCCGGAAGGTGGCATCAAAGGCGAAGGAAGCGGTCGTGGCGACAAGTCCAAAAAAGAAGACAAAAAGAAAGCGGCAAAATCGCAGCCCGGCGTTTAGCGGCTAAAGTGATCCATCATTGCAGCGACGCTCCTCAACGATGACCGAACTGATTCTTAATCGGGAGCATTACACACGCTTGATCGCTGAAGAGGTCCCGCGCGCAGTGGATTACTTGTGGATTGCAACCGCCGACCTCAAAGACCTTCACGTCGCGCAGGGGAAACGCTTCATTCCATTTCTTGGGGTGCTTGCAGGACTTGTCTCAAAGGGTGTCTACGTCCGCCTGATGCACGCGAAGGAACCAGGGCCCAGATTCCGCACCGACTTTGACAAATACCCCGAGTTGCTTCATTCGGATCTCTTCGAACGGGTCTTGTGCCCGCGATTGCACACAAAGGCGGTGATTATCGACGGGGTGAAAGCCTACCTGGGAAGCGCCAACCTGACTGGCGCCGGCATCGGAGCAAAGAATGACAAAAGAAGAAACTTCGAGGCTGGAATTCTCAGCGATGACCCGAACATCGTGCAGCCCCTTCTCGAAGAACTTGACTTGCTGTGGATGGGCCAACACTGCGGAGACTGCCAGCGCCGCTCAGTCTGTCCCGACCCCATCGCTTGAGACCGCTCCACCGTTTGATTCAGCAGCAACCCAGATTTCACCCAAGCCTGCCGGCACTAAAGGATTCCGGATACCGCGGCTAAACCTGCTTACTGGGTCCCAAGCAAGGCGCGCTGCGAACTCCAAACCCGGTTCAACTCAGCACGCCGCTGTTCGGGAGTGAAGTCTGGATTCGTCCGGATCCTGCACTCCTCGGCCTCCAATTCACGCATGCTTTTCTTCGACGAAAGCAGCGGATCGGATGCGCGCTCGCCTGACTTCGAGCGCGACTCAGTCTGATTCATTGAGTTTGGCTCGCCGATCATCAGCGCTTTCTTTGGCTGCGCCAGCTTCTGAAGGCTCGCCCGCGACGGCAGCCTGAATTGAGACGCATTGCCCTCAATCGTCACCTCATCTCCCCGGGAGGTAATCTGGTAAAGCCGCTTCGCGAACTCTGAAGGCAGGCGTATGCAACCGTGTGATGCCGGACAGCCGGGTAGGTTCCCCGCGTGCAGAGCGACGCCATGCCACGTTAAACGCTGCATAAAAGGCATCGGCGCATTGTCGTAAAGATTCGAATGATGAATCAGCTCCTTCTCCAGAATGTTGAACGTGCCCACCGGAGTTGAGTGACCTGCCCGCCCAGAGCTGATACTCGAGCGGGCGATCAACGTTCCCCCCCTGAATACCTCCAGCTTCTGGCGCGACAGGTTTACCGCGATTACAA
>JBILUQ010000474.1:0-3152 GCA_044370935.1 Chthoniobacteraceae bacterium | reverse complement strand
CATGCATGCGACTCTCGAGCGAAGCCATTTCTATCCTGATGGCGGCGGATTTTATTTACGCGAAGCCATTGCGGAGAAAATGGAGCTCAAACGCGAGAACGTTATTCTTGGCTGCGGATCGAACGAGATCATCGAATTTATCGGTCACGCATTTCTAAAACCCGGAGACGAGATTGTGACTTCGCATCACGCATTCGTTGTTTACAAATTAATGGCGAAACTTTTTGGCGCAACCACGGTGGAAGTAGCGGATCCTGGGTTCGCTCATGATTTGGAAGCTATGGCCGATGCGATCACTCAAAAAACCCGCGAGGTGTTCATCGCAAATCCGAACAATCCGACTGGCACTCTTGTCTCGCAGGAAGAGATCGATAGATTCATGGCTCGCGTTCCTGATCACGTTGTGGTGGTATTCGACGAAGCATATCATGAATTTTTGGACAATCCGCCGGATACGTTGAAGTTCGTGCGCGACGGCAGAAATGTCGTGGTGTTACGCACATTTTCGAAGATACAGGGGCTAGCGAACTTGAGGATCGGCTACGGGCTCGCAAAGCCGGACCTGATCGAGGCGCTTCAAAAAACTCGTCAGCCTTTTAACGCTAATGGCATCGCCCAAGCGGGAGCGCTCGCGGGGCTGAAGGATGACGCCCACCAACTGAAGACCAGACAAATTACGCATGAGGGTCGCGCTGTCATGCAGGCCGCGTTCAAACGGATGGGGCTCGAATTTGTGCCAAGTCACGCAAACTTTGTGCTGGTGAAGGTGGGCGATGGAAAAGCTGTTTTCCAAACACTGATGCGTCAGGGCATCATCGTGCGCGACATGACTGCGTATGGCTTGCCGGAATGGATCCGCGTTTCGATTGGGACGGCGCCGCAGAACGAGCGTTTTCTATCCGCGCTTGAAGAGTGTGCTCCGCAGCCTGCTTAACTTGCGTTAAATCGCGGCATGGGATCAACTGTCAGTCGGCATCCACTTCGACCACAGCTCCGCAAGAAATTAAATGGACACAATCGCCGCAATCGCAACGCCGCCTGGTCAAGGCGCGATTGCAGTCCTCCGCGTGTCCGGTCCCGAGGCGATAGCGGTGGCGGATCGTGTATTCAAGGCGAAGCGCAAACCAAGCGAGATTGAGTCCCGAGTTCAAAGCTTAGGAGCAATATGCGATGACGACACCCAACTCGACTCGGTACTGCTTACGGTGTTCCGAAAGCCATCGAGCTTCACTGGAGAAGACGTAGTTGAAATCGCATGTCACGGCGGAGTTCTAGTCACGCGCCGCATCCTCGAACTGCTTCTACGCAACGGAGCTTCGCTTGCGGACCCCGGGGAATTCACGCGTCGCGCCTTTCTCAACGGAAAACTGGACCTCACGCAAGCTGAAGCGATCATGGATTTGATCGGAGCAAGCAGCGACAGGGCGTTGCGTGCAGCAACAGAGCAGCTTGAGGGAACCCTTGGCTCGCAGATTCGTGCGATGCAGTCAGAGATGCTGGGTCTGCTTGCGCATATCGAAGCCTACATTGATTTTCCGGAGGAGGACATTTCCCCTGACACGGGCAGCGCTCTGCTGCAAAGGCTCGAGGCAATTTTGAAAACCATGGAGTCACTCCTTGCGAGCGCTTCTCAGGGCCGACTAATTCGCGAAGGCGTGCGCACGGTAATTTCAGGCCCACCGAACGCGGGGAAAAGCAGCCTTCTCAACCGCCTGCTAGGGTTCGAGCGCGCGATTGTGAGCGCCACTCCAGGAACAACGAGGGACACGCTTGAGGAATCAGTCATTCTGAGGGGATGGTCATTGAGGCTTGTCGATACAGCGGGACTACGCGAATCGCTCGATCCGATCGAATTGGAAGGAATCAATCGTGCGATGAAGCAGCGCGCAGAGGCAGATTTGATTCTACACGTTCGCGACGGCGCGTTACCGGCACAGACGATCTCGGGAACGGGTTGCAAAGATGAAAAGGCGGGCTCAGAGGAGATTCTAATATTAAACAAGAGCGATATCGAAGAGCACCCGTCTTGGGCCGATTCTCAGGCCATCCGCATCAGCTGTCTATCTGGGCGAGGAGTGCGAGAACTTGAAGAAGCCATTGATACAAAACTTACCGCCGCTTTCGGCGCGGGACTGGAATCGGAATCGAGCGGGTTTGTGGTCATCAATGCGCGTCATCAGGACTGTTTGCGCCGCGGAGTTGAGCAAACTCAGGCGGCACAATCAGGCCTCAAGGAAAGTATCTCTCCGGAGTTTGTTGCGGAGGAACTCCGCGGCGCACTTCACGCGGTTGGCGAAATCGTGGGCCAAACCGATACCGAAGATTTACTCGGCCAAATATTCAGCACGTTTTGCATTGGCAAATAATGCCCGTACTTTGACGCCCGTACTTTCAGAACACCGTAAGATTAAGATGATGAAACGCCTCTCGCTTCCATTGACCGTTGTCCTAGGGCTCACCTGGCTTCCGTCGTCGTTACCATTGGTTGCCGCCGAACCTTCAAAGGCTGAATCACGCGGCTTTTTTAATGCGCTCAAACAGAAAATGACACCGAAAGACCTGACTCCAGACGAAGCAGACCGCATTCTAAAGCTTCAGCCAGAAATCGTCATCCTCGATGTGCGAACCTCTGAAGAGTTTGCACAGGGGCACATACCCGGCGCAATCAACCTAGATTTCTTCGCACCCGACTTTGCTGAGAAAATAAAAGGGTACGAAGATAAGCCAGTGCTCGTGCACTGCGCCTCAGGTGGCCGCAGCGGACAGACGATCAGCTTAATCAAAGATGGCAAATTTGCCGCTATCTACCATTTGAAGTCTGGATTCACGGGTTGGCAGGCGGCCGGCAAAAAAGTCGTTCGATAGTCGGCAGCAATCGCTCCTTCACTGTACTACCGACCACCCTTGATAAAATTGAAGTCTCGAGGGCGGGACGAGACTATCTCAAAATTCGACCGCGTAATCTGTGAAGCCATTGGCAGAATCGATCGCAACCCGAGCGCAGCCTAGCGGACCAACCCGAGCGTCTTAAAAATGTTCATTGAGACGACTACCCTGCGGCCCGGGGTTTTGGGAACTTCGTGATTCAAGATGCCAGGAAAAAGCACTAAAAGATCATTCTGCGGCTGAACTTGAAGTCCCCCGTCGAAGAT
>JBILUQ010000391.1:0-3154 GCA_044370935.1 Chthoniobacteraceae bacterium | reverse complement strand
CAATTGTAAAGGTATCCTGAAAAGGACTGCGGGCCTTGATCTCCAGCCCGATCTCCGTGAAGACCTCGAAAGGTATCGACGCGACACCTAGCTCGCCGATACGGAACACCTGCATCACGCAACTCACCGTCTCGGGCTTGGCATCGCGCGCGGTGAGCACGGGAGGCCGCGGAGACAATCGCTTGAGGTTCGAGGCGAGGGTCCGGGCAGGGTCCGGGGAGGGTCCGGGGACAGACACTTTTTCCTTAATTTTTAGCAAGGTCGCTTGATGTGAAACTAGTCTCGTCCAAATAAGTGCCCTCTTTGCTGGAGTAACGTAAGGTAACTGTGATTCCGGCCTTGAGTAGCGATCGGGTAGCCTCTTGCTCAAGAGTATTGGTTCGGATGGCTGGGAGCGTTTTCTGCTTCCACTCGCTCAGATTAAATTCGGATTGAGCAATGGAAATTGTCATGTGGTAGGTCAGACGCCGCCCGGGCCCTGCAGTGGCACGATCGAGTCGGGTCACTTCATCGACAGCTTTGGGGGCGGACGCATTGACCGCTTGGGCTAACTGCTCAAGTTGGGCGTCTTTTTTCACAAAGCCGCCAATGGCCACGAATAAGGCACATCCCAACACAATTGGGCCAGTCACTTTTAATAGGCGATTGACCTTATCTCTCCGTGTTGGGTCTTTGATTCGGCCAACAATTAAGCCTCGTCCAAAGACGAGGAATAACCCCACTATAAGTTGCATCATGCTGTCTAAGTTCATCGTCAGATTGGGTATGCTGTGGCGGTTAAAAACACAAGTTGCCTGAGTGTTGATGCTCAAAGGTGGTCCAATCCGTCTCCCTTAAGTCATATTTCTTACAGTCTCCAAAACCGGGCCTAAAAGGTCATGGAGTCTCCCAATCACATCTGAGAGCGGTGGCGGGATGTTCCCTGCGCCAACTTTACGGATGAACGCGCTCCATTGCGCAATTTTGACGGCGTCTGAACTGAATTCTTTGCTCAAGCCTGCAGGAATGCCCTCGGTAAGCACTGTTGCTCGCCTGTTAAAAGTACGCCGCACAGCTTCAACCAGAACCGCTTGAGAAAACTGGAACTGATCCGTTAGCACCCAGAGGTCGTAGTAGTCCTTCATCCGGCTGTTGGAAAGGCCGCGTCTCACAATGGTTTCCAGCTTCTCAGCGACTACGGTTTCTTTTGGGTAAACGGTCAGTCGTGGTGCTGGCAAGTTCTCTGACTGTAACAAAACCGGGAAAATTACCTCCTCTGGGTCTGGCGTCACCGCATCACCGAAACCAATGTCGATTTGCAAAGAGATACGCGCCACGCCCAACAAGGCGGCAGCCACTATGCGAACGCCTTCGTATTCTTCGCCCTCCTTGATCAAGTCTCCCTGGACAGATTCGGGGACGAAATCCAAGCCATCACTGGGGCAGTGAATACCGCAAACAGTCCGGAAAACTTCTTCCAAACGAGGAATCGAATGCTCTCCAAATCCCAGCAAATCAATATCTCGCGTAGGACGATGCCCATGCTGGTTCCACAGCAAGAACAGCATGGCACCCTTCAACACAAAATCTTTTGAATGGGTCGAAGTGCTTAATCGATAGAGCAGACGCTCTGCGGCAAAGCGCGTTAGAATGAAATTAAATTCCTCTTTGCGTTCCCTTGCAAGGTCTAGAAGACGCCGGCGTACTGATGCGGGAATGTTGGTAATTTGCCGCTTCATGGCAGCATTTCAAGATAGGGACGCATCACGTTGGAGACGCGGCAAATCTTTGCGTAAGTCCAAAGTTCGTCCATGGTGAAACGCCTCGCTCGCCATCCTTCCCGCAGGGCTTCGATTGCAACGTCCAGCCCTACCTTGTTTCTGAACTTAAAGCAGTCGGCAATGGTTTTCGGCACGCTGTAAACCTGCACACGCACGCCCTCGATGGATTGGACTTCAATCCCAGCAGTCATGGATTCGCCGGAGAAATGGAAGACTCGCAGTTTTGTGCCTGTTGAAATCGGCGTCCACATTCCCCTCTCGATTGCAATCCAGACCTCATACGGGAGTTGCGTGGTGATTCCGTGAAAGCTGAGTGCAGACACTAGGCAGACAACGCCATTTGGTAGGTGGGTGCAGGTTTGCGCTAGGGAATGATTTTCGGTGATTGGAGCATCCGAAGGGCCGTAAATTCCTCTGGCGTGCTGCACGAGATGACCACGATCTACGAGACGTTGCAGGTAGGCGCGAGGTACGCCAATCGCAGCTATGTCACGCGCACGCACCAATCCTGCGCGGCGAACGAGATCAAGCAGTCTCGCGGAATGTCCGGAATTGGGGGCGGTTGTGGTGTTTCCTTTCATTAACAAAAAAGTGATTCTAAATAGGAAACGTATCAGTATCCGGCGGTTTTAGCACCGTAATTCGGTGGTGTGATTAGGGCCGAACAGTCGATCGGTCATGGGTGCGTGTTTGGGATATCCGGAACATGCTCCAACTGAACATTCTGCCTTAGTGTTCAGTAATTATGCACTCGTTTATTTTCGGTCGATCGGCGTAATGGTCTACAGGGTGGATCGAGTTCACTCTGCCGGTGGAGGGTCCGGGGACAGACACTTTTTCCTCTGTACCCGGGCGTGATCAAATTGCCTGTCCCCGGCCCTCTGGCAAACCCGCTACGGAAAGGCCAACGAGCACAATGCATGAATTCCGCGCGACCACTGGATCGATAGCTGGGAGCGAGATGCGATCGTGAAGTTCGCACGGGAGTTCCCGCTGGAGTAGATGAAATTGCCTGTCCCCGGCCTCCGCCTGTCCCCGGATGTGAAATTTTCCGCCATGATGGGCGAAAACCCGGCGTCATGATTGTCGCGGTTTTGCGGGTTGCCCGCGTGAAAGAGGACACGGAGCGGCTGGCCCAGCACAACCGCTGCACGGCACCCTGCGGTACCGGCAACCGGAGTGACGGTGGACTCGATCCTTGCCGATCTACCTGTGCGGTCTGCGGAGGACATCCGCGCGTGCCTTGCCTGCGCGGCGGGCTTAATAAATCGGGATATCCAGCGCCACAGGCCGCAGCAAACCGTCTCTTCCGCGTACGACGACAATGTTGTCACCGCGAACATCCACAAGGTGGACACCCGCATCCGGATTGAACCATTCCCCTTTGTCTCTCT
>JBILUQ010000115.1:0-11555 GCA_044370935.1 Chthoniobacteraceae bacterium | reverse complement strand
GTATTCGCGAACAAAAGTCCAACCATTCGGGTCAAGTTCGCTCGCCCACTTTGGAGCTTGTTGTGCCGCACCCCATGTTCCCAAAAGTGCTACGCCCGTGAGACCCGCTCCAAGCAACATATGCCGGATCACCCCATCGCGGTTGAGTTCACCCAAAGCGCCAGCCTGATCCGCCCTTGAGAGATAACGTTTCACGGGAAATAGGTATCCCCAAATAACCGCAAAAAGTCCCGGAACTGTAATCAATCCGGCGATCAACGCAGACTGAAGTCCGATCGGTGACCAAGCCCAGATAATCACCATCCCCGCAAGTCCCCCAATTAGCACTCCGAGCAGATCCGAGTTTCCCCAGTGCGAAGTTGTGCCTGCCGCCTTTTCCCGTTCCCACTTGTCTGACTCGGGAACAAAGATCCGAATGAAAAATATCAAGAGTGCAGGAAATGCTCCTGCGATCATTAGGAATCGCCAGCCTGTATTCCGAAACAAACTATCCACCATGCCTTGGGGGAGACCGAGACCTACAAAGCCTGCGCTCCATGATTGAATGTAGCTGTTGAGTCCAAGGCTCAAAAACGCGACGAGCAAATAGCCGAGATTCGCCGCTGCGCCGATGGCTCCCGCAACCCAGATGCGATTACCTTTGGTCCACAGTTCGTTTACCAACGCTACTCCAAGCGCCCATTCTCCACCCATGCCAAGGGATGCGATGAAGCGCAGGATTGCAATGTGCCAGGCTTCCGTCGCAAATCCGCAGAGACCTGTGAAAGCTGCGTAGGTAAAGATGCTGATGCTCATCGCTCGAACTCTGCCGATCCGGTCTCCGAGCCATCCGAACATGACTCCCCCTGTGGCTGCTCCGACTAGAAAAGTTGCGATGATTACCGTGAACCAGTTGGTGACAACGACTGGGCTCGCCGCCGGGAGTAGGTCTTCGAGCGCCGGCTTCCCGATCAATGGAAAAAGGCCCATTTCGAAACCGTCAAACAACCAGCCAAGAAATGCGGCAAGAAGTGCCATGTTGCGGCCAGTGTTGGATGAAATTTCGGAGGGAGAGTGGGGGGGCATGGGATCGATTGGATTACAGCTCGCAGGATGGATGACTGGATGCGTCAATGAAAAGCAATAAACCAGTGTTTGGCGAAGCGGTGCCGCCCATAATTCTGGCTTAATATCTGGCATCGATGTCCGGCCATGAATTTCGGATGCATAGCCAAATCGGAAGGTTGAGTCATTAACCCTGAGCGAGAACGATGGTGTGATACCCCTATTTGCGCACAAGTCATCAAGTGTCAAATTCGGAGCGCAACGCTACCCTAAGGCCATTGAATCTTTAAATTATGAAAGTGTACTGCTGTCAGCACGACATAGTCTGGGAGAACAGAGAGGAAAACTTTCGCCGGGTTGAAGGGCTTTTGGACAAAGCGGAACTGAAGCAAAGATCTTTGATTTTGCTGCCAGAGATGTTCTCAAGCGGGTTCAGCTTGAATGTTCCGATGATCGCCGAGGCCGAGGTTGGTCCGGTCCGAGCTTTCCTCTCCAATATTGCGCGAAGGAAGGGCGTGTTTGTAATGGGCGGCGTGGTTTCTCGCGGTCATCAGGGGCGAGGGAGGAATGAAGCTTTGGTGGTTTCGCCAGAGGGAAATCTACTAGCCTGCTACCGCAAGCTGCAGCTTTTTACGCCGGGTGGCGAGGGCGCCCATTACGAGTCGGGAACTGAAACGATAATTTTTGAATGGGGTGGCGTTCTTGTCGCGCCGTTCATTTGCTACGATCTCCGCTTTCCTGAGAGGCAACGTGTCGCGGCAAAAAAGCGTCCGCATCTGATGACCTTTATCGCTAGTTGGCCGAACGCCAGACTTTCACACTCGGTGAAGCTGCTTCAGGCGCGTGCGATTGAGAATCAGTGTTATGTCGCTGGGGTGAATCGGATCGGAAGTGATCCTCAACTGCACTACTCAGGGCGAAGCATGATCGTGAACCCTCTGGGCGAAGTGATTGTTGATGCCGCGGATCGCGAGTGCGTCATTGGTGCAGAATTGGATTTGGAGTCCATGCGTCAGTACCGGGAACAGATGCCTTTTTTAGATGATGCAATTTAGAATCTTGGCGGCCGATAGCTCCAAGAGCAGGTCGTAGCAGGGAGCGATCTCGCCGGTACGGCCTGTCAGCCGAGTGAATCCGATCCAGTGAGAAAGCTGGATGAAAGTAAGATATTTTGGTAGATTGGCGGGCGACCGAATTGATTTAGACATTCGCGATACCTCGAAGTTTAAGGTGGCGCAGATAGCTCTTCACGAGAGCTGCTGTGTGGTCCGGCAGTCAGCTGCCCCTTTCTCCTACCTGCTTATTCTGGTCTGGGCGTTGTGTCTAATGGCGTGTGCGCCTCATCGGAGTTCGTTCGACATTGATTCGCCGCAGCAGATGCGGCTTCAGCTCGAGCAGGCAGTTCCGCGTGGGACTTTGCTGGCCGACGCTCATGAGATCATGCGAGAAAAAGGATTTTCTTGCGAACAGGTGAAAGCTGGAGTTTGGAGGCAGCAGCGAAGGGTAGATTATCTGAGATGCGTTCGCGATGACGGTCAGATGATTAAGCGCCGATGGGATGTAGCCATCCTTCATAACGGTGAGAGGGTGACGGCCGTGGATCTTCGGGCCGCGTTAGTTTATCCATGAGGGGCTGACTCTCCCGTAAAGCCTCGACCAAGTGGCGCAGTCAGCGTTTTGGAAAGAAGCGCAGGCTAGCCGCTAGAACTGCGAGCATCGGTAGCACGGGCAGGAAGGACAAACTCACTTTTGAAAGCACCCGGAGGGTTAGATGCAATGCGTCGATGTAATTGATTGGAGCGTGCATGACGCTCGAAATACGTCGCTCGACATTCATCTGGATGC
This sequence comes from Chthoniobacteraceae bacterium, assembly GCA_044370935.1. Taxonomy (GTDB): domain Bacteria; phylum Verrucomicrobiota; class Verrucomicrobiia; order Chthoniobacterales; family Chthoniobacteraceae; genus Chth-196. The sequence goes on along the minus strand of JBILUQ010000115.1, from coordinate 8,666 downwards.
ATTTATGTGCGACAGGCTGGAGCGTTTCGCGAACCTAAGCTGTATGGGCGATCAAAAAAAGATAGTTTGTGAAGTCAAATTGGTTTGTGGAGCTCGAATTGAGGGATTCGAGTCAGCACCGGGTGGTTCTTTTCTGTAGTCGCAAGATAGGCTCCCTCCACGACGCTATCGCAGGCGATGACATGGTAGCTGTTGTACGAAAATGTATCGCCGGGTTCCAAAAACGGAAATTGACCAACGACTCCATCGCCCTCGACCACAATGCAGGAGCCGTCCTTCCCAGTTACGACCCACTTTCTGCCGCGAATAGTCACGGCAACATCGGATTGGTTATGTATGGTAATGTGGTAGACAAACGGGAAAGGACGCTCCTTTGGAGCGTCCAAGTGCGGCGTGTAAATCACCTGATCCACGGTTACCCGCAATCCTTCGAGTTCGGGAATCATGTTAATAGGTTTTCACAAAGAAGCTCGATTGAACACTGTATATCGGCAGGGTTTACTGCTGGAAGAGACTTTGGGCATCGAGGAGATGCGGGTGGCGGCGCCTACTGGATGATTTACTTCCTTTCCTTGTGTTGGTGCCTGGTGTAACTGGGGTTGCATATGCCCACTCCAAAAGTCGCCCAAAAAGGACCTTACCCCGTGCAGGTTGAAGCAGGAAAAACGTACTATTGGTGTTCCTGTGGACTAAGTTCGTCGCAGCCGCTTTGCGATGGTTCTCACAAGGGGAGCGGATTTTCTCCAACGCCTTACAAAGCGGAGAAGGAAGGTACCGTCTATTTTTGCGGATGCAAAAACAGCGCGAAAGGAGCGCTCTGCGACGGCGGTCATTCCAAGCTTTAAGGCGAGGAATGAAGATGGAATTTTTTGGGAGAAAAGTTTCGGCAGTCAGCACTCCAAGTGCGCTTAGAGTTCAAGCGCGCTCGGAGTTCTCCTCAAAGGTCTGCCCGAAGCTGGCTCGTAATTTCAGCGTGTGGCAAAGATAGATTCCATCATGTTTATCGTACCCAACGTTCAGAGTGTCGCCACGTTCGGGAAAAATCCAGCAAGCCAGTCCGCTTGACTCGGTTGTTTTTGATTACGTCCGAGTCTGGCAGAAATAAATCGCCGCTGATTAAATCAGCTGGAGAGTGTTTATGGAGATAAGCGCCCGCTTTTCGGTTAGCGTTCCGAGATAGGCTTGACGGTCTTTCCAACCGCTGGCCCGGTGTATTCGCTCAAGGGTCGGTAGAGGCGATTGTCAGCGAGTTGCTCTAGGACGTGTGCTGTCCATCCTGCAGTGCGTGAAATCGCAAAAATTGGAGTGAATAGATCGGTGGGAATTCCCAGCGAGTAGTAAACGGTTGCGGAGTAAAAATCCACGTTAGCGTTGAGATGCTTCCGCTCACGCATGACCTCTGCGATGCGCTCGCTCATGCGGATCCACTTTGGCTCACCAAGCTGTTCGGTAAGTTTGATCGCCATGTTGCGGAGATGCGGGGCGCGCGGATCGAGAACTTTGTAAACGCGATGGCCGATTCCCATGATCTTGGCCTTCTTCGCAAATTGTTCTTCCAGCCAGGGGTCAACGCGGTCCTCAGATCCAATTTCCTGGAGCATGTGGATCACCCCCTCGTTCGCGCCGCCGTGTAAGGGCCCTTTGAGAGTGCCAATGGCGGATGTGATAGCGGAAAAAACGTCGCTCAAAGTAGCCACAGTCACACGCGCCGAAAACGTACTAGCGTTCATTCCGTGATCGGCGTGCAGAACGTATGCGATATCGAGCGTGTCAGTTGCTTCCTTTGTTGGTGCTTCGCCGTTGATCAAGTAGAGAAAATGGCCGGCCTCGCTTAGATCCTTCCGAATCACGGGAAGATCTTTGCCTTGGCGCAGCCTGTGGAAGTATGCCGCGATCAGTCCTATCTTTGCTGTGATAGAAACGGCTCTGTCATAGTTCGCATCGCCCTTGTTCGAATCAAACAGTCCGAGCATTGATACACCCGTTCTGATGACATCCATCGGGCATGCTGTGTGGGGGACTGTTTTGAGGAAGCTTATGATTTCTGCGGGAAGCGAACGCTCTGCCCGAAGTTTGGCGGTGAGCGTGTCTAGCTGGGCCTGAGAGGGAAGCTCGCCGTGCCAAAGCAGGTGGATGATCTCCTCGAAACTCACCTTCCCAGCGAGCTCGTTGATGTCGTATCCGGCGTAAATCAGTTGTCCAATATCCCCGCGAACATCGGAGATAGATGTGGAGTTGGCGACGATTCCTTCGAGACCTTTAGCGACGAGAGTCATGGCGAGATAGGGTGTTGGTAGTGATTGGCCAGGAGAGGAGGGCCTGATCCATTCTGAATCTTAGAGTTTGCCCCAGCGCTTAAGCAAGGTTTCAGCCATCACGGATGGCGTTTCTGCGACTGCGATGCCTGCAGCTCTGAACGCGGCAAACTTGCCCGCTGCGGTTCCCTTTCCGCCTGAGACGATTGCGCCTGCGTGGCCCATCCGGCGGCCGGGAGGCGCCGTGGCGCCGGCAATGAATCCTGCGATGGGTTTCTTGCAGTTTGCGGCCGCCCATTCGGCAGCCTCCTCCTCGGCTGATCCGCCGATTTCTCCGATCAAGATGATCGCCTCGGTCTCAGGGTCTTCGTTAAACATCTTCAAGACATCGAGATGTGAAGTGCCGTTGACTGGATCGCCTCCGATTCCAACGCAGGTGGATTGGCCGTACCCTCGCGAGGTTAACTGCCAAACAGCTTCGTAGGTCAAAGTTCCTGAGCGAGAGACCACCCCGACGTTTCCCTTCTTGTGAATGTATCCCGGAGCGATCCCGATACGGCAACCTCCTTGTGAGTTTGGGCCCTCTCCAGGCGTCACCACTCCCGGGCAATTGGGGCCGATCAAACGGGTCTTCCCGCCGACAATTTTTCGTTTCACGCGCACCATGTCATTCACCGGAATTCCCTCGGTGATTGCCACCACAAGATCGAGATTCGAGTCGGCGGACTCCAAGATCGCATCGGCCGCAAATGGAGGCGGGACGAACACCACTGATACCGTCGCGCCGGTTTCGCGGGCGGCTTCTTCGACTGTGTCAAAGATTGGCACTTTGTGCGAACCGTGCTCAAAAAACTGACCTCCTTTTCCGGGAGTTACACCTGCGACGATCTTCGATCCATAGTCAAGTGAGAGCTGTGCGTGTTTGGCGCCAAAGCTACCGGTGATGCCTTGGACGAGGATTCGGGTTTGCGGAGTGACAAGAATGGCCATGGAAAGTTGAGGAGTGAACGGTGGGCTTAAAGATGCTGCGCTATTGCGTGGTAGTGATTACTTCGGGTGGACGGCAGCGACTATCTTGTCTGCAGCCTCGGCCAGACTGGTGGCACCTATGATTGATACTCCGCTTCCGGCGAGAGTTTTCTTCCCTGCCTCAACATTGTTGCCTTCCAAGCGGACTACGAGTGGCAGATGGAGTCCTACCTCCTTGACTGCTTCAACGATGCCTTTGGCGATCACGTCACAGTCCATTATGCCCCCGAAAATATTCACAAGGATGCCTTCCACTGCTTTGTCCGAGAGAATGATTTTGAATGCTGCTACAACCTGTTCCTTAGTCGCGCCGCCGCCAACATCAAGGAAGTTGGCGGGCTTGCCTCCTGCATGTTGGATGATATCCATGGTGGCCATCGCGAGTCCCGCACCGTTGACAAGACATGCGATGTTCCCATCGAGTCCGATGTAGTTGAGGCTGTATTCGCTCGCCGCGACTTCACGCGGATCCTCCTCTGCTTTGTCGCGCATAGCCACGATGGCTGGTTGCCGGTAAAGCGCATTGTCGTCGAAATTGAATTTTGCGTCCAATGCCAGTAGTCGTCCATCGGGAGTCACTACAAGGGGATTGACCTCTACCTGTGAGCAATCGCTCTCAATGAATGCCCTGTACAGTGCCGTGAATAGTTTGCTTGCCTGGGTCATTAAGGGGCCTCTGAGTCCGAGCGCGGCCGCAATCTTTCGCGTCTGATAACCTTGAATGCCGAGAAGCGGGTCAATCGCTATGCGTAGGATTTTCTCAGGCGTATCATGCGCCACGGATTCGATATCCACTCCGCCCTCGGTGCTTGCGATCACCATTGGGCCGGAGGTTTCCCGGTCGAAAAGAATGGCAAAGTAGAGTTCGCGGGAGATGTCTACGGCCTCTGCGACCAAGAGCTTGTTCACGACGCGTCCCTCGTCTCCGGTCTGGTGTGTGACCAATGTTTGGCCGAGCATTTTCGCGGCCAAATCGCGGGCTTCATCGGGGGTTTTGCAGACATGAACTCCCCCTTTAAATCCGTTCTTGAATACGCCCTTCCCTCGGCCACCAGCGTGGATTTGAGCCTTCACAACGATCTGGCTTACCCCGAGTGATTCCGCAGCTTTGTATGCCTCTTGAGGGCTTGCGGCGGCATGGCCTTTGGATGTGGCCACCCCAAATTTTTGAAATAGTTCGCGGGCTTGGTATTCGTGGATATTCATGAATCTGGTGGAAGCAACTAACGTGTGAAAAAGCAGTTTACATCGCCTTGTCCTCCCGTCGAAGCACCGGCGACTCGCCGACGGGTATGTCGAAAATCCGAGGGACGGACTTCAGTCGGGTGCAAAACAGGTTCTCTGGCGAACGGGCTTTGTAGGGGGCTCGCCTTTAGGAGGCAAGGGTTGGTTTGTGGTTTGATGAAAAGATTGTGAAACAACTCCCCTATAATCAGGGCTTTTCATCTGTAAGAATTTTGTGAACGCCGAAACGGCGGTATGCCCTCCCTTGCGATTACGGTGAGCCGCAGGGGGGCAGGGGAGCCTTTTGAGAATGTGGCTGAGTGATGAGCCTTTGAACTTCGGCTACAGTCACTGGACTCCAAAGAAATAGCGGCCTGTCTGGCCGAAACAGAGCGGATAGCTCTTCGGCGATCGCTGGCGCCTTATCGCTGCTGAAGCTGCTGCGGCCTAGCTAGCGATCGTATTCAGCTCAACGGGGTCAACTTTAACCCCCAGCCCCTCCATCCATGCGATCGCCCGAGTGATCTCATCGGCCTCTCCTTCCAAGGATAACGACACAATTCCGACTTCGTCAGTTACGCTGGCCTGGCGGATGTTTGTAACAACTGAGAACTCTTTTGAGAGCTCCCAAAGAATCGGACGAGTAATTAGCTTAGGCGGGAAGATCAACCAGAGGCGCGTCTGAGAATTAGCCATGGCCTGAACACTATCCCGAACCTTAGCCCCCCGCAATAGCGGGAACGATCGAGATCTCGTCCGCTTCTTTCACTGGCGTTGCAGATTCCTCGAGAAAACGAATGTCCTCGTCGTTCACGAACACGTTCACAAACCGGCGTACCTGCCCGTTTTCATCGCAAATCCGCTCCTTGAGGCCCGGAAATGCTTTCTCAACGTTATCAAGCACCTCTGCGATTGTTGAACCGGCTGCATCGATGACCTCGAGCTCGTTGGTAAGCTTGCGAAGTGGGGTGGGAATTCTGACTTTTGGCATGGGAATTTTTGTGTTTTTAGCTGCTGAAAATAAATGTGTTAAGCTTTCGCGGCGGCCATGTCGGCTGCGTACACTTTTTCCTCAAACTCTCGGATGTTTGGCGCGATAATGCGTGCTTCGCCGCATTTTCCGATAATCGCCTCCTGGGTTTTAAGTCCATGTCCGGTGATGCAGAGCACCGCGCTGTCGTCGGCTCCGATATGTCCCGACTGGATGAGTTTCTTTGCCCCTGCCACCGTCACGCCGCCAGCTGTTTCCGCGAATATTCCCGCGTATTCCGCGAGCATCCGGATGCCTTCCACCACCTCCTCATCGGTCACGTCCTCCGCGGAGCCCCCGGTCTGCCTCATTGAATGAATGGCGTAGTAGCCGTCAGCCGGAGTGCCGATTGCGAGTGACTTTACGATCGTATCGGGTTTGGGCACCGGTTTCACAATGTCTGTGCCCTTCTTGAGCGCATGCGAGATCGGAGCGCATCCTGTGGCCTGCGTGCCGTGTATCTTAAATTTCGTGTCGCTCACGATGCCGAGCTGGCTGAACTCCTTGTAGGCCTTGTGGATCTTTGTGAGAAGTGACCCAGATGCCATCGGCACCACGGTATGCTGGGGAATCCTCCATCCGAGCTGCTCGCAGATTTCAAAACCCATGGTTTTCGACCCCTCTGCATAATAGGGGCGCAGATTTACGTTCACGAATCCCCAACCATATTTTCCAGCAATTTCAGAGCAAAGCCTGTTTACTTGGTCATATGCACCGTTGATTCCGATCACCTGAGTTCCGTAAATGAGAGAGCCGAGCACCTTGCCCTGCTCTAAGTCGGAGGGAATCAGCACATAGCTTTTGAGGCCCGCTGCCGCCGCGTTCGCCGCCACTGAATTCGCCAGATTTCCCGTTGAAGCGCATGCCACGATTTGGAAGCCAAGCTCTTTTGCGCGGCTCAGAGCAACGGAAACTACTCGGTCCTTGAATGACAGGGTGGGGTAGTTGACTGTGTCATTTTTAATCCAGAGCTCCTTGATTCCGAGAGCTTTGGCGAGACGGTCTGCCTTCACTAGCGGCGTGAACCCAACCTGCGTCCCGACCGTCGGCTCGTTGTCGATGGGAAGCAACTCACGGTATCGCCACATGGTGTGTGGGCGTGATTCGATCGCTTTGCGAGAGATGCTCTTTGCGATCTCTTCGTAGTCGTAGGCTGCTTCAAGCGGGCCGAAGTCAAATTCACAGACGTGGATCGCCTGTTTCGGATAGAGGCGTCCGCACTCGCGGCATTTTAAGTTACTGAAGAAAGGCTTGGATTCCATAAGTTCGGTGGACGTGCCTTCCCAAAAGTGGGATGAGTGGACTGCCGATGATTGTAAATCCTCGGTAGCATCTCATCTTTTCCCCGCTTTCGCGGAGCTGGAATTGGCACCTGGTCCCCGAAACCCTCGCGAACGAGAGTACCCGGGCGGTTGCCGTGGCGTCACAGGGCCAGTCCCTCTGCCACTCTTGATGAAAGCGTCGGCAGACTACTTGAGTCTGCTCCGGGGGGTCAATATAAAACCAATGGACAGCTGACGTATTTCCGCGACCGCAAAACTAGCCTCAGTCGACTCTGCGGAGTCGGAATTCCATTTGAAACTGCCTTGGGGTCAGGCCAATGTGTTTGTGAAATGCTTGGGTGAACGCGCTCTGATCGCAAAATCCAAGGTCTTGCGCCACATTCCCAATCAGCGCCCCTTCGTGCTGCAACGCCTCGCACGCAGCTTGAATTCGCAGTTTTAAGATGAAGGATTGAGGCCCCACACCAAACGCTTCGCAGAATCGTCTGTGCAGCTGACGGGCAGACATGTGGACATGGTTTGCCAGTTCCTCGACTGAAATTTTTTCGCGGAAATGATTTTTGATAAAACTCACCGCTTTCTCGAGATTCAAAAATGGCTGCAGCAGTGCTTTCCTCGTCTCAATGCTGGCGGTGGTTCCCATGATTCCAATCGACTTTCCGTTGCTGTCAAAAAGCGGGAGCTTGTTGGTGACAAACCAGTCGGGAATGCCTTGCCTGTTGAAAAATAACTCCACCAAATTGAGCCGGGGCTCTCCGCTCTCAAGCACCGCTTGATCATCCTTTCGAAAAGTCTCGGCGAGTCTTGCCGGAAATAATTCGAAGTCGTCTTTCCCAATAATTTCAGATTCTGTGCTGAATCCAAACCTTTCGAAAAACAAGCGACTAGCGCCCATGATTCGGAAATTAGAATCTTTCACGAAGAACGCGACATCTGGGAGGTAGTCAAAAAGCCGGTAGAACGGACTCTTCTCGCCAATGGATGCAAGAAAACTGCTTCGGTTGGTCTTCGCGTGGAAAACCGATGCGTCTTCGTAAACGCTTTGACGCCTCGCTTTGTTATGGTCTTTTTTCGGTGCGCCGCGCATTGAACTGGTGGTTTTAACCGGAGCAAATTTGGAAAATTGCGAGGAAGCGGAAGTCTCCAATCGGAATTATCCTGTTGGGGCTGATTTAATTTGGGATGAAATGGATATTGTCTGTTGAGGGATGAAGAACTGCGATCTCAATCTCATCACGAACGGTAGCACCAGAAGCCAGCAAATGAGAGCGCTGATTAGTACCAGCAAATCAAACGCACTCCACGAGCCGCGCACAGACTCCAGCAAGCTGAGAGGAATTCGATCCTGAAGTACTCCCGCAAGCATCGCGCCAATACAGCCTCCGACACCACACAAGGACCAATGGATTGCCATGGCCACGGTGCGTCCTTGGGCGCACGTTGCCATCTGTGTTAGCCGGAACTGGCAAAGCAGCGCACCCGCTAGCAGCCCTCCCTGAATCATTGCGACTGGCGCCATATATAAAATCGCCATCGGTATCTCCTGATTTCCAAGAGTCAGCATTCCTCTGGGTGCGCCCCACCATCCTAGCATTGTAAGCGGAATGACGGCGATCAGACGGATGAAAACAGCAGGGGCTCCGTCTAAATCAATCCAGCGCCCCAACCGAGGAGTGAGTAAAAGGGCGCCGAATGCCGCGCAGCAGAAAATCCACGAAGCCTGCGCATGTGAGGCCCCATATTCTCTTTGGAGGTGTACCATGCTAAAAAAGCCGGGTAGCGCGAGCGTGTAGCCTACGAGTGATTGAGCGCAGGTCCAAATGCCCATCACAAAGGCAAGCCGGC
>JBILUQ010000390.1:0-3175 GCA_044370935.1 Chthoniobacteraceae bacterium | reverse complement strand
GGAATCCAATCCCCGCCTCGCATTCGAAAGGCTTTTTGTGAGCGGCGCTGCCGCGAACGACGCGGCGCAGGCTGAACTGCGCAAAGCGCGAGAGAGCTCGTTGTTGGATTTCATCGCAGCGGAGGCGAAGTCCCTTCAAAAGCAGCTCGGGCGCAGTGACCGCAACAAGCTCGACGAATACCTGACGGGAGTCCGCGAAATCGAGCAGCGCATTCAAAACGCCGAAAAATTCGGTCCTCTTCCAACCGTCGGCGACGCGAAACCCGACGGCATTCCCGGCTCATACCGCGATCACGTGCGCCTGATGTTCGACATCCTTGCGCTCGCATTCCAAACCGACTCGACGCGGATCTCCACCTTCCTGCTGGCGCACGACGGCAGTAACCGCAGTTTCCAGGAAATCGGCGTCTCCGAGGGGCATCACCACCTGTCGCATCACCAGGATGACCCGAAGAAAAAGGAGCTCATCTCGCGCATCGACAAGTTCTACATCGAACAGTTCGCGTATTTCCTCAAGCGCCTCCGCGACACGCGCGAGGCAAACGGAAAATCCATCCTCGATAATTCGATGATCGTTTTCTGCAGCGGCCTTTCCGATGGCAACAAGCATTCGCACGACAATCTGCCCGTGATTGTTGCCGGCAGGGGCGGCGGCGCGCTGCAGCCCGGCTCGCATTTGAAAGTGTCGTCCCCTCAGCCGATGGCCAACCTTTACATGAACCTGCTGCGCAACTTCGGCGCACCGGTGGAACGGATCGGGGATTCGTCCGGCTTTCTTTCGGAGATATAGGCGGTTTTTTGAGCGCAATTTTCACCGTCCACGAATATTTTTTTCGCAGAAACAAGCATCGATTCTTTAAGTTTTCCCATGAAATCCGTTCTTTCCTCCGCTGCAATCGCCGTCTCCTACGCCCTTTTCGCCGCCCAACCGCTTCAGGCCGCCGCGCCGTTTCCCATCCAACCGGGCGAGCGCGTCCTCTTTATGGGCGACACACTCCTGGAGCGCGAAGGAGCCGCAGCCGCCCTCGAAAGCCGCATGGCGCGGCGTTTTGCTCAAACGCCCTTCATTACGCGCAACCTTTCCTTCAGCGCCGACCTACCCACGGGCGTCTCGCGGGCGAGCTTCGACCCCGCCCCAACAGGCATGGAGCGGGTCCGCACGCAACTGGAATTGGTAAACCCCACGGTGGCTGTGCTCGGGTTCGGCATGGCGGCAAGCCTCGAGGAAATGACGTACAAGGCCGGCGACCCGAATCTCAACCCCGACACGGATCGCTACGGGGCGGTGTTCACTGCGGCCAAGTTTAAGACGGATCTCGCAGCGCTCATGGACGCGATCAACGCATCTGCAAAAGGCACCAAGGTGCGCTTCATTTTGCTCACTCCTCTCAAGCACGAGGATCTGCGCGCGGCGCGCCCCGGTCTTCCGGACCCCGCGCCCCACAACGCGTTGCTCGCGGAGTACACGGCGGCGATCCGCGAACTCGCAGCCGAACGCGGGGCGCAGGTGGTGGATCAGGCGGCGCTTTTGCAGGGCGATGGAAAGCCGCTTCTCACCGACAACGGGATCCATCCCTCAGGCGAAGGACTCGAGCGCTGGGCGGATGCGGTTGCCTCTGATCTTGGCTGGAACGTTGGCAAAGATGCGGCTCCGGACAAGGCTGACAAACTCCGCACCGCGCTTCAGCGGCGCAACGAGCTGTTCTTTCACCGCTGGCGTCCCGCCAACCACACGTACATCTTCGGGTTTCGCAAACGCGAGCAGGGCCGAAACGCCGTGGAGATGGAGCAATTCGACGAACTCCTGGTGAAGGCGGACGCGGCCATCGAGGCCATCAAGGCGGGCCGCCCGGAACCCACCATCCCGGGGCCCAGCGCGGATGTGCCGGCAGAGAAGCCTCTGGAGACCCCCGCTTTCGAGCTGGAGGACGGTTTGCAAATCAGTCTTTGGGCGCAGAATCCTCTGCTTTCAAAACCAGTGGAAATGAACTGGGACGCGAAAGGCCGACTCTGGGTTGCAACGACGCCGATTTATCCGCAAATCCAGCCGGGCGCGCTGGCGACGGACAAGGTGTTCATCCTCGAGGACACCAAGCATTCCGGCAAAGCAGACAAGACCACCATCTTCACCGAGAATCTGCTGATCCCCACGAGCATCGAGCCCGAGCTGACAGCCGACGGGAAAAACGCAGCTTTTGTCGGCGCTTCGACAGACTTGTTTTTGCTCACCGACACCGATGGCGACGGGAAGGCCGACCAGCGGCGCACCGTGCTCAGCGGCTTCGGCACCGAGGACACACACCACACCATCCACACGCTGCACTGGGGCGTGGACGGGCGGCTGTACTTCAGCCAGAGCATTTACATCCACAGCCACATGGAAACCCCATGGGGCGTCGTGCGCCTCAACAGCGGCGGCGTCATCGCGTACGATCCGCGCACCGAAAAAGTCGAGGTATTCGCCAAAGGGCTCGTGAACAACTGGGGCCATCAAACAAACGCCGACGGCCAGTCCTTCCTCACCGACGGCGCGGGCAGCAACGGCCTGAGCTGGACTTTCCCCGGCGGCACATTCGCGCCTTCCGAAGGCGCCAAGGGCACCATGCCCGGATCCAGCGCTGGATCGTATCCGAAGTTCTGCAGCCTTGAGCTGATCCGCAGCCCGCTTTTCCCGGCCGCATGGCAGGGCAACGCGATCACCTGCGATTTTCGCGCACACCGCATCGTGCGTTTTTCCATCAACGACCTCGCACAGGCAAGCCCCGCGCGTAGCGGATATGCCACGGGCGACCAGCCCGATGTCGTGCGCACACCGGACCAGAGCTTCCGCCCGATCGACGTGAAGCTCGGGCCCGACGGCGCGCTATATGTCGCCGACTGGACCAACCCCGTCATCAACCATGGCGAAGTGGATTTCCGCGACCCGCGTCGCGACAAGGTCAACGGCCGGATCTGGCGTATTGCGCACAAGGACGGCAAGCCCGTGCAATGGCAATCGCAGTGGGACCGGTCCACGCCGCAGCTACTCGACGCGCTGCTTTCCGATAGCTTGTGGGAACAGCAGCAGGCGCGACGCGTGCTCAGCCAGCGTTTGCGCAAGGAGGGCATGGCGGAGGTGGCTGCGTGGCAAAAGCGCGTGGGCTCGCCAGCCGCGGCGCTGCAGGCAGCTTTCGTG
>JBILUQ010000452.1:0-3181 GCA_044370935.1 Chthoniobacteraceae bacterium | reverse complement strand
CTCAACTCTGATCGCAGCTGCGTTTTTGAAAACGCTGTCCGAATTTTTCGAGGCGCTCACAACCTGCATGCCGACAGTCAAGCCACTCGTGCCACCGCTGAGGAAAATCTGGTTGCTTGTATTGTCAAAAGACCCCGCGGAAAGGATGGTATTTTTGGCAAGACCCCAAATGTTGTCCAAGGGAGCTTCCTTGCCATCTAAGGCCATGGATGTCTTTCCTCCGCCAATCATCGTCGAAACGAAGCCTCCTGGAGACAGCCCGCGGACCGCTGCATTCTCGTAATCCAAAAAGTACATGTCCCCGTCCTTTGCGGCAACGACCGCACGCGGCGTGTCCAGAATCGCTTTAGCGTTGTACTTCAAGTCTGCGGAAACCGTCACCGCACTCCCTGTCTTGCGAACCACCCTCGATTCCGGATCTGACACAAACTGAGGGAATTGGTCGGGAATGGTGACCTGCATCAGATTTGACACACTGTACAGTCCGGAGTTCGTCGCACGCGCATAATAAAACCCTGCCTCCGCACTGGTAAGTGCATTCAAAGTAAGTGCCGAACGATACCAGCGCCTCGAGGGTACTGTCACCGTCACTGGATTGACGGTTCCTTCTGTGTACGTGTAAACGGCCTCTTCAACGACGGGATTGTTGCCAACCACAGGCTCTCCGTTCAAAAACCAATCGATCCGCGTTGGCTCAACATTTCCCACAAACACGTCCAATCTCACAAGCTTGCCGGGCTCGTAAAAATCCGAGGGCGAATCCTCGATGAATCCCTGCCTCCCAGATGAAACCGAGGTGTTCAGCGTGCTGAAGGCATCCAGCCTGTCCGTCACAAACTGTTCCGCACTGGTGTATAGAACATTCCCAGTCGGGTCAGGGCGGATCACGTCAAAGCCGAAAAGCCCATTGCCTCCAAACCAAGTGATCTTGCCAAGGAGGTTGTAATTGGTGATCCAGTACCTCGTTCCCGCCTGCCCTTTCCCGTATCCCGCGCCAAAGATATTCGCGAACGGATCATTGGAGCGGTACAACAACCAACCCAACTCGACGGAGATCTTCTCTCCCGAGTCTTTTGTCCAAGAATCCCGATCCAGCTTTGTGAAAGCCCCGAGCGGACCCCCAGCAATGCTTAACCTCTGAGTCCCGCCAACCGTGGCCTTCGCACTCAGGCTGATGTTGAACTTATTCGGATCTTCAGCGGCCGCGCTCACTGCCATGATCACAGACCCTTTTGGCACACCGGCTCCATCCACCGGCATCCCAACTTCCAGGCTCCTCGCCCCGATCCATCTTGCAATCAATGAATTTTTTGTGAGCTCGAACGGGCCGTAGGATTGGTCTCCAAATTTAAGCCACGTGGCGGATGAACTCTTAAGGGCAGGAGAACTCAGAATAAATGTTTCATTCGCAAAATTAGACACGAAGGTGGCGGTCGGCGACCCGCCAACCATGTTGAACGGCCCGTAATTCACTCCATCAATTTGAATCACTACGTTGATCGCATCCGTGTAGGTCGCGCGCAGAGCATTCTGAAACGTCAACGCCGTTGATGTGACCCCCGTCACAGTCGTCGTCGCCGTATTAAAAAATTTCGTATTAGTGACCGCCCTGTCCTCAATAAAATAAGGAACGACTCCACCAGATCCGGGCACGGTTCGCGTGTCCGCCGTGCGAAGCGTGCCGCCCACAACAGTCACCACTGCTCCTGCCTGAATCGACAAAAAATCAGTCGAATGCGCGGTGGTCTCTGGAGCCAGCATGCCTGCGATTGAAGACTCCACCAGACTGCCTGTCCGCCTGAATGAGTACAGCGCCGTCACCCCGGCATTCGCAGCATTTGAGAGCGTCAGCGTGTTTGTGCTCGCGTCAATCCCGCGAATCCGAACTCCGCCGGGCAGGCCCTGGCCAGAAACCGCCATCCCGACTTCCAGCCCGTTCAAATTTCCCACCGTCATGGCCGATCCCCCAAACGTCACCGTGCCAATCTCAATTTGCGTGCTGCGCCCGTAAGTCAGTGTGAACTCCGTTTGTGCAGTGGTTTGCGTAGCCCTCTGACTCAAAGAAAATCTGGACGTACCTTCATCAACGGTTCCCCCGGGGGTCGCCTGCAGGATCGTGAGCAAATCCATGAATGGCTCCCTCGAGGCACTGACCGGTGCCGTGAAGACCGTGTTGATGGGAATGCCGTCCCCTCCCACCCCTCGGCCCCACGCACCCAAATCATACCACCCGTCAAGTCCAGGAGGAGGGGCGGGCGCGGGGTTTCCGTAAGTTAAAGGTGCCCCTAGCAGTTGATTGACTTCCGCCACGAAGGCACCGGAAACCAACTGCAGACCAGGCGACGTTAGAATCTCTGGATTTACGATCAGAGTCGAGGTGGTGCTTGTGGCAACCGTTGCATTTTGCGAGAGCGTGAGAGTGAGTGTGCCTGCATCGACGGACTTGCCCGTAATCCGCGTCGAGAAGGGGATCCCTGTGCCCATGACCGGCATGTTGATTTCAATGCCAGCTTCCTGATCCGCAGGAAGCCGGACGATGTTCGAATTGGGCAGGATCTGCACACCCGTCAACGTGATGAAGGGCACCGTCGCGACGAAAGCGCTGGATGCCCCCGCGTCCGAGGACGCAACAGAGGTGGTTGTTCCGCTCAGCGTGAGCTTCGTGCCCACGCCGTCCACACGCTTTTGAATGGTCGTGAGAGGCCTGATATTGAGGCCAAACACGGTCATGCCCAGACTCAGATCTGAATTGACAGGCGGGGTGGTGACGGTTACTTCACTGGAATTCGCAGCCGCCGTCGCCCCGTCGAGTGTGATGATTTTATTCGGGTTCACCACCAGCGCTTGCCCCGTGGCTGTCTGGGTGGCCTCAGCGGAAAGCGTGAGTTGGGTCAACCCTCCCACGCTGCTGATCACCGTGCCATCCGGAATTCCAGTGCCGTAGATCGGTTGGCCCACCAAACTTGATAGGGTCGTGGTGGGTTCTTCACCCAACTGGATGATCCGGCTATCTGCCTGAGTCGTGCCCGCAGTCAGCACAACAAACGACCGGTTTTTGCTTGATTCAAAATCACCCGAAAGGTTCACCAGCACACGCACCCCGCCGGATGACAACTTTGCCGGCAACTCCATATCAAAATTCGTTCCGTTGCCCGCAACCGACTTGACTTTGACGCCTCCC
>JBILUQ010000389.1:0-3198 GCA_044370935.1 Chthoniobacteraceae bacterium | reverse complement strand
GGGGGAGGCGCACGCGCATCGATTGACAGCCGTCAAATTGGAGCGCGCTCCGTGGAGCTTGGATGGGTTGGCTGGCGGTCTCAACGCGTTGAACCGTTGCCCAGAAGCGTTAGTGGCATGTGAGGAGGCGCTTCGGATGGTGGAGGCTGCCCGCTTGCCCGTGCCCGCCGATCCAAAAGCCAGCCGTGAACGGGCTTTTGCGGAGGCGAGGAACGCCGAGTGTGACAGATCGGCCTCCACTTACCATAATCGCAGAGCTGAGATTTTGATGGAAATGGATGATGTCACAGGTTCCGTCGCTGAGCGGGTTTTGGCGATGAAGCTCCATCCCCAAGATCGGAGCATGAATCATTATCTCGCGCGCCTGTTTCCTAAATTGGGGGACTGGGAAAACGCGGGAAAGCATGCGAGGCAGGCGATAGAGGATCAGTATGAGGCCGAGGCAAACAGCCTATGGCTTTTGAAAATGGAAGTACGCGCTGGAGTCCCAGGATCAGCGGGCGCGCTCGAGCTTGTACAGAGCGCCGGCAACCAGAAGTCAAAAGGCAACAACGCATTGAAGTCTCCGGTAGACCGATGGTTTTGGGCCGTGGAAAACGGCGACAAAACTCTCTTCGAGCAGTTGGCAAACCAAGTTGACATCAATATCCGCGACGATTCGAAAATAAAAGGCACGGCGCTGGTTTCAGCGGTGCAGAATGGAAACATTCACCTCATTGCTGATCTCATACGGATGGGTGCGGACTTAAATGCCACGGACGTGAACGGGGACACGGCTCTCAATCATGCGGCTCAATTTAACCAACCAGCTGCGATGAGACTATTGTTGGAAGCCGGTGCGGATACTGGCATCCAAGACAAATGGAAGCAGACGCCTCTGGTTTCCGCGGCAGGGGACAAGCACAATAGGGCGGCGGTCCGATTGCTTCTTCAACACGGCGCAGATACCGAGATCGCGACTCCACATGGCGGAACGCCCCTGAACTATGCGGCTGGGTGGGGGGATCTTCCGATAATACAAGCACTGATTAGAAGTGGCGCGAATCCGGAGTGCCCGGCTGTCTCTGACGGTTCAACCCCGTTGATTTCGAGCTGCCGAAACCAGCATGTTCAGGCGGCTGAGGCGCTACTTATGGCAGGCGCCCGTGTTGATGCGCGTGACAAATTTGGTCGCACAGCTCTGCACTCTGCTCTGCTGCCCACGCCGAATCGGCCTCTGATAGCCTTGCTTCTGGCGAATGGCGCAGACCCGTTCGCGCTAGATTCGGACGGCGTGAGCTGTGTGAAGCGTGCACGTTTTCTGGGCTACGATGACCTAGCTCTGGAGTTCGAAGCAGCGGCGGGTAAAACTGAAGAGCTCAGTTTTCCGGGTGATGAAATCATGGCTGCCGGGGATTTTGGTAAACGTGCCGCAGATCTTCTCTCGCTTCCGGTGGCCTTGTTTCACGGAGCTCTTCCAAGCGCCACGCTTTTTGCGCATCCGAAAAAGCAGAATATCACCAGGGCAGACTTAAAACTGCTCTTTGGGATTCAAAACCTCCAGCAACTCAATTCAACGATCAAAAATTTTGGATCTTTCGAGCCGAGTTACGCGGATGATTTTGGAATGTCTGCGGCTTTGTCTCAAAGCATCGGGCATATTGGCGCGCGGTATTCAAGTCTAGGCGAAGATGAGGAGGCTTGGGGCATTTGTCATAGGATTTACCTTCTGCAACAGGGAGTGGAGGCTGGTTTTTTAAAGAAGGAACAGGCCTCTCCGAGAATTGCGAGGGAGGTTGACTTGGCTCGGAAGGCGTTTTTAGGTTGGGGAGGATTCAGCAAGAGCTTTCTAACGGGGGCTTTTAGACACTGCGGTTGGCAGTTTGAGCGGTATGTGGCGATTTGTTTGCATCTCACAGATCCTAAAGTGGCCGGCCACCCCTGGGCTGATGAGTCATGGCGGTAGTTTGCTGGTGCGGCGGTCCTCTGCGGCACCGGATGCTTCTGCAAGCGTGCCAACTTTGTGGGAATTTTGTTGTCGAGTGGACTCATTATTAGTTTGAGGCTTTCGGGAGAGTCCCCCATGATGATGTCCTCGAATGGAAGGGTGGCTGAGTCCGGTTTAAGGCACTCGACTCGAAATCGAGCGTGGGGTTATACTCACCGCGGGTTCGAATCCCGCCCCTTCCGCCACTTCTAATGTGGCTCACATTGTCTCACAGTGGCTAACCGCTTACGATCCAAGTTCGGTCCACGCGCTGTAACCGCTCCTGGTGTTCTTTCTCCTCTGCTAGGATTCCACCAGCGCCGACAGGATCTGCCTAGTGCGAAGTAGAGGCAGTGAAAAGTGCCCGTCGCCTTCAGTGATCGTAAATTTTGCATTGGGCACCGCACTCGCAGTTTTTTTCGCCAGGGCCAGCGGAATATTCGCGTCCCTGTCTCCGTGCCAAAATTGGATTGGGGGAGTGATCTTTGACAGGTCGAATCCCCAGTCTGCACAGTAGATCAGACCGTCATGAGCGAGTGCCTTCGTGTCTCCAAATAGAGCTTGGCGGCTGCTGAGCATCATGACGCGATGATGGACGGGGTTTGAAAGTGCCTCTCGGTCGGCGGGCGAATAAAGCTTTGAAATCCAATTCATCGGCCACTCATGCAGCGCGCGTCCAGCCACCCAACCGGCGGCGCGCAACCCGAGGGTAAGGGCAAAGGGAAGATTGCGCTGCGTCCAGATCGCAAGTTGATAGGCCCAAAGCAGACCTTCCTTGCCAACCTCTGAAAGTGCCGGGGCGCCGCAAACGATACTTGCGCCTAAAATTCGCTCTGGGATGGCTCTTGCCGTCACCAGCGCATAGGGGCCGCCACCTGAAACGCCGAGGAGATGAAAGCGGTCGAATTTCAGGTGGCAGGCCAGTTCATCAATCACTGCCGGCCAGTCGATGAGTCTTCGGTCGGGCTCAAAATCTGACAACCCGATTCCGGGGCGGTCTGGGGAAATGACCCGGATTCCCAGTTCCAGCGCGGGTTCATGGAGGATTTCCCCCTGCAGTCCCGAACTGGGCCATCCGTGGAAGAAAAACAGTGGAACTCCCTCAGGGTCACCGTACTCAGAGTACCCAAGATTCCGTCCAGAACTGAGTTTTACGATGGATGGTGCCATGGGGACGTAAGGCGTGTTGGTTTCTGGGGCGCCCGAACTTAGATGAGCCTTTTCTTAATACT
>JBILUQ010000388.1:0-3203 GCA_044370935.1 Chthoniobacteraceae bacterium | reverse complement strand
AACAGGACGACCCTTTTGAACTCACCAATCGCCGAGATGATCCTGCCATTGCTCCGGTGCTCGACAAGCTGCGCGCGGAACTGGCCGGATGGATGAAAACCACCGAAGACCGCCCTTACCCCGGCAACGCCGCCCCGGCACGCGAAGCATCCCAGACAAAATAGGTGCCGCAACGGCGTTCCCCACTGCCCCCCAAAAAATAATGTCATGAAACGCACTCTATTTTTAGCGCTTATCTTATCGCCATTCGCCATTTTGCGTCCGGCCGTGGCGACACCGCCGAATCTCATCGTCATCCTGGTTGATGACATGGGCTACAGCGACTTGAGTTGCTACGGCAGCGAGATTCCCACACCGAACATCGACGCTCTCGCCAGAGGCGGTACGCGGTTCCGCAATTTCTACAACTGCGCCCAGTGCTGTCCCACGCGCGCATCGCTTATGAGCGGCATGTATCCGCACGAGGCAGGTGTGGGCGACATGATCGACAAGAACACACTTGCCGTTCGCACCGCTGCGAACAGCCCGCGCTACAGCGACCGGCTGGATCCCAATGCGCTCACCATCGCAGAACGACTCCGGCCCGCAGGGTATCAGACCTACATGAGCGGCAAGTGGCATCTAGGCTACGAGGACGGCCAGCGGCCCTTGCAGCGGGGGTTTGATCGCTACTACGGCATCATCGCCGGCGCTGACAGCTATTGGAAACCGAAGTCATTGCGCGAAGGCGACACGCCCATCCCTCCCGGCGAACTGCCAAAGGATTTCTATGCGACGGACGCATTCACTACAAAGGCAATCGATTACATCAATCAAGGGGACCCCACAAAACCCTTCTTCCTCTACCTCGCCTACAATGCCGTGCATCACCCCTTCGATGCGCCGGAATCCGAGATTAAAAAGCACAAAGGAAAATACGACGTGGGTTGGGACGTCATCCGCGAGCGACGCCTGGCACGACAAAAGGAACTCGGCCTTTGGCCAGCCGATATGAAGCTCTCTGAGCGCGATCCCAGGAGCCAGCCGTGGACTGGCAGCGAGGAACAGATGAAATTCGCGCAGCGCATGGAAATCTACGCAGCCATGCTCACGAAAATGGACGAGAATATCGGCCGCCTCACCTCCTCTCTGAAACAAAGTGACCAGCTCGATAACACCTTCATCCTATTCCTCAGCGACAACGGCGCGTGGGCCACTAGCGCCACCTACGGCCAGGAATGGGCCGAGACTGGCGATACACCGTTTCGTTTGTTCAAGCTCTTCACGCATGAAGGCGGCATCTGCACATCTTTCATCGCGCACTGGCCCGCGCGGATCCCCGCCGGATCCGTCAACACGCGGCAATATGCCCACGTGAAAGACATCCTGCCGACGTTGCTCGATGCTGCGGGGGTTCGAGACAATCAGACCGCCGGTGGTGCAGCCGACTCTCCCCAGCTCCCTGTCTTAAGGCCTGATCGTCTGCCTCTCTCCGGTCGATCCTTTCTTCCCGCACTGCTCGACGCCAGCCACGCTGACAACGAACCGCTCTTCTGGGAACGCATGGGCAACGGTGCCGTGCGCGACGGACGCTGGAAACTCGTGCGCTTCTACCAGAGGCGCAGCAAACTACCCAGCTTCGGCCTGCGCTCGGGAGTTTGGGAACTCTACGACCTCGAAGCCGATCCAAATGAAACCCACGACCTCGCCGGGCTCCGGCCAGACAAGGTCAGTCAACTCGTGACTCAATACGAGGCGTGGGAAAAACGCGTGGGCGTCGTCCCCCGTGAGGAAATCATGAGCAGGATTCCTGCATCGGCCAAAAAATAGACCACGCAGTGATTCCGCTCCCCCGGTTCATCACCCGCCACGACTTCTTGAGCGGAAAAAAACGCCCCTCGGGCACGACTATCCTCCGAACTCTGTGTTTATCCCTCCTGACGTGACCTCGCTTTTTCGGATCAGGGAATGAGTTAGTCTGGGCGCACAAAAACGCCAGACTATGAAAGGGAAGAAATACAGAACTGAAGACAAGATCCGAGTGCCTCGGGAGGCAGACCGGAGTGAGAAAACGATCGTTGAGATCTGCCGGGAGGAGAACATCTCTGAGGTGAGGTTCCATCGTTGGAAGAAGCACTTTGGGATGATGGACGTGAACGAGGCCAAGAGACTGAAGGAACTGAAGCGAGAGAACGCAGAGCTCAAAAAGATGCTGGCGGAAGCGATGGTCAAAAACCGTGTGCTGGAGTTTGATCCCACCATTCCGAACTTGGCGGGGGCGAGCGCACCGCCTCAACTCGACGGAACGATCTCGGGCGAACGTTCGTGCTCGGGAATCTGCGCGGCGAGCTTTACGCTGGGATAACAGCCCGTGGCCATCACTCGTATCCGCGCCCAATCTGTTGATCGCTCACTGACCGGAGTGAATCGGACCACGCGTTTGTGAAAATGAATCCCCACGGATTCCGTAGTGTCCATTTCATGAATCCCGCAGGCCCGCTCTGCGCGTCTGTGAGTGATCGAGCTTGGGTTCAGCGCCCACCATCCGGGTGGGAGGCTTTCATTCTTTTTGTCGCAGCGCGCTCGCTGGCGCTTGCCAACCCCACTCCATCAACCACTGATCCGCCAGACATCGCGCCCGGGTTCTTGGAAGCCGGGTGGCGGAGCGGCCGGCACTTCCGGCGCGAGGCATTGCAATGCCGCTTGCGCCGCGTTGGGCAAGCAGCACAACCAAGCGGGCAGGAGTGCCCATGGGCGTCTGGCTGCGTTGCGGGCTTGTGACTGAGCCATGCAGGTCTGCTCGTCGCGCGCGTATTGCCAGTGACCCGAAGCGCTCCTGAAGCGCTCCTGAAGCTTCGCGCAGGCTCCTAAGAAAAATCCGTTTTTGCGCGTCCTTTTTTTGATGAGAACAAACCCTTTGAAGCGGGCTGTGGGCGCGAGCCTATTACTAATGATAGGTGACATGAGGTTTTCGAGCGGCGCGAGATCCCGTGTGTCCGAGCGAGTTGAGCCCGCGGCTTCTGGCGAGATGGACGTAGCGCAGCGAAGCCCGAAGGGTGCCCGAGCGAGCGGAGCGAGGGCATCAACCCAGCAGCGGAGGCAAACGCCGGTCGGGAAGCGTGAGCAAATGCGGGAATCCGCGAGTGCGAGCAATGCTTGTGGAGATGGTATGGCGGATGATGCGCTGGCAACCTGGGTACACGGCACTCCAGAAATGGGCCCCC
>JBILUQ010000472.1:0-3214 GCA_044370935.1 Chthoniobacteraceae bacterium | reverse complement strand
GAATGCCGGCAGCTTCTCCGGGGTGATCGCTGGCAGTCTGGGTTCACTGGTGAAGAGCGGTGTTTCGGCACAAACGTTGTCCGGTTCGAACACCTTCGGCGGCGGGGTGCGGTTGAGCGGCGGTTCGTTGTTGGTGGGATCCGACACGGCCCTGGGGACAGGCACTCTCACCTTCACCGGCGGCCGCTTGTCGTCGGATTCCGGAACGGCTCGTTCGCTCGCGAATACGTTTGCGGTGGCGGGCAGCCTGGGGTTGGGTGACGCGGTTTCGACTGGAACGTTGAGTTTGACCGGCGCGATGAGGTTGACTGCGGAGACCAGCTTCAACGTGGCGAGCGCTGTCACGATCGGGGGCGGCATCAGCGGGGCGTTCAACTTGAACAAGCTGGGCGCGGGCGAGCTCACTTTGTCGGGCGTAAACACCTTCTCGGGCTCCGTCGCGGTGAGCGGGGGCATGCTGACCTTGAGCGGCGGAAGCGCGCTGGCAAATCAAGCCGCGGTGACGGTCAACAGCGGGGCGCGCTTGAATCTGGCGGCCTCCGAGGAGTTCGCTTCGATTGCGGGCGCTGGATCGGTGAGTCTTTCGAATGGGGCGAGGCTGACGCTGAGCGGTTCGCTGGGGTCGGTGTTGAGTGGCAGCATCTCGGGCACGGGCGGCATTCTGAAGAACGGCGCATCGGATCTGGTGTTGAGCGGTTCGAGCACCTTCAGCGGCGGGGTTTCACTCACGGCGGGCAGCCTGCGCGTGGGGAGCGATGCGGCCCTTGGGACCGGAACGGTTAGCCTCTCGGGTGGCAGGCTCAGCAGCGACGGTGTTCTCGCGCGTGTGGTTTCCAACGCGCTGGTTGTGGGTGGCAGCGTGGCCTTGGGCGACTCGGTATCCAACCGCCTGGGATCGCTCAACCTGACTGGCTCGGGCGTGTTCGCCTCCGACGCGACCCTCGCGGTCGATAGTGCGGTGACCTTCAGCGGGGCGCTCGGCGGAACGGCAGCCATCACGAAGGTGGGCCAAGGCGAGTTGACCTTGAGCGGGTCCAACACCTGGAGCGGCAGGCTCAATGTGAACAGCGGCAAGCTGACGCTCTCGGGCGCGGCAAGCCTGCCCGTCACCAACGTGGTGACGCTTGCGACGCAGGGCACTTTGAATCTCGCGTCCAATCGGGAGCTCGCGGCCGTGACTGGCACCGGTATGGTGACTTTGCAGGGCAACTCGCTGACCATCAGCGGTACATCCGATTCGGTGTTTGCCGGCGTGGTTTCCGGATTGGGCGGACTGGTGAAGAAGGCTAATTCGCGGTTGGTGCTGTCCGGCACGAACAGCTACACGGGAACGACCCGCGTTGAATCCGGCGTGCTGCAGATCGGCGCAGGCGGAGTGACCGGGGCGCTTTCGACCAGCAGCGCGATCGTGGTTGGCGGAACCATTGAATTCAACCGCTCCGACCTGTTTACGCAGGGTGTGAACTTCGGGGTGATCAGTGGCAGCGGTGCGGTCGTGCAATCCGGGTCGGGAACGCTGGTTCTTGCCGGAACCAACACGTTCACCGGTGCGACCATGGTGAATGCCGGCACGCTGTCGCTCTCATCGGGTGTCTCGCTTGCCACCAGCAAGATCAGCCTGAAGGCGAGCACCACACTGAAGGTGCAGGACACCTGGACGCTGGGGGCCAATGTGACGCAGCAGCTTGAAATCCTCGGAACACGCGGCACGGTGACGGCGCCTTCGATCGTGAGCGGCAATTTGACTTTGGGAACGAGGGCGACGCTGGCCCTCGACAGCGCTGCCGCGGTGCTCAGCCAGATGCAGGTGGCGGGCAACCTGAATCTCGCCGCCGGCGAGGTGAAGTTGCGTTTGGATGCGCCTCTGGCGACCGGGTTCGCCGGGGATGCGATCAGCGTGACCGGCAACCTCACGCTTGGCACGAGCGCGGCGATCGCGAAGCTTTCCAAGTTCGGTTCAAGCCTCTCGTACGGCCGGTATGGAATCATGAGTTACACGGGCGACTTGAGCGGGTTCTTGTCGGTGGATTCCTCCGCGCTTGGCGCGAACATGGCCGCCTCGCTCGAGTACGACCTGGCCAAGAAGCAGGTGGCGGCGGTGGTGGTGGATCCGCGGGGCTTTATGTTCGGCTGGGGCGCGAATGCCTCGGGTGTTCTCGGGGGCTCGCTGGGATCAGCGGTATCGAGTCCGCGGGCGTTCCTCGGCGTGGATTCCGCGGTGCAGGTGGCCTTCGGTGGTTCGCATGCGCTGGTGATCAACGCGTCGGGCAGTCTGTATGCGATCGGCGCCAACCAGCACGGGCAGTTGGGTGATGCGTTTGCGAAGGTGGCCCAGACCGCCACATCGAACGCGGTGGCGTACGCGGTGCCGGGCCTCGGCGGGAAGCGCGTGGTTGCCGCGGCGGCCGGCGCGAGGCACTCGGCTGCAGTGCTCGAGGACGGGCGCTTGTTCGCTTGGGGTTCGACGGAGAACGGGCGCTTGGGAATCGGATCCACTGCATCGGCCACGGTGGCGACTCCGGTGGACGTGACCGCGACCAGCTGGGCGTTTGTGGCGAAGAAAATCCGGTCAGTGTCGATTGGAGCGAACGGGGCGCACACGCTCGCGGTGGACACGGAGGGGAATGTGTACGCTTGGGGTGCGAACACTAAGGGCCAGCTCGGCCAGGGTGATTTCGCGGCTCGCAACACGCCAATGGCTGTGCTGAAGACCGCTACGGGAATCAACGCGCCTGTCACGATGGTGGCGGCGGGCAGTGAGCACAGCTTGGTGGTGGCAGGCGGCAAGGTGTACGCATGGGGCCGTAACACTTCGGGTGAAGTCGGGGATGGCGGGTCCTTCGACCGCACAAGCCCCGCGTTGATTCAGGGCGGCGCGCTGGCAGGGAAAGTGGTTCGGATGGTGGCTGCTGGTGAATCCCATTCGCTTGCGGTGGATGATGCGGGCAACGTCTACGGATGGGGATCCAACCTTGAAGGCCAGCTTGGGCCTGGTGTGAGCGCTGGCGTGCAGAGAACGCCTGTATGGATTTCCAATGGCTCGCTCTCCGGGGCCAAGGTGGTGTCCATCGCCGCAGGAAGCGGACATTCGATTGCACTGACCGCCGACGGGAAGGTGATCGTGTGGGGTCAGAACACCAGCGGTCAGCTGGGCAACCGTTTGACGACCGGCTCCTCAACGCCGCAGCAGGTGGCAGTGGCAACCGCCGGACTT
>JBILUQ010000114.1:0-11712 GCA_044370935.1 Chthoniobacteraceae bacterium | reverse complement strand
CTCTCCGTGAACAAACTCGACCAGCCAAAGTTCCAAACGACCACTACACGCTTTCACATCTTTGCCGTCCCTGGCGAGTCTTACGACGTCACGTTCTACCGCGGATCCAAGAAAGAGAAACACAGGATCACTGTGACTTTGGAATGACCCCAACGGCTAACAAGGCGATTTAACGAATGGCTCCGATCACGTTGAGCTTGAGGTCGTGATGATAGAAGGCCGCTAAAACTTTGCGTATTAACCCACACACGAACTGCACCTGTACGAGTTGAAACCGCAGAAGTTTACGAACAATATCGGGCCTGTTGGAAATAAACTGAACCGTTGACTGGCGCCGTGGCATTAAGAACCAGCGCACATGGCACCTTCCCCGACTTACAACACGAGCGAACTTCTCGCCTTAGCCCGCGACGGGGATATTTCGGCGTTTTCGCAGATCATGGAGGACGAGCAGCCGCGCTTACTGGGGCAGGCGCTTGCGTTCTGCGGAGACCCGCATTTAGCACAGGATCTTGTGCAGGAAACAATGCTCGCCGCGTGGAAAAGCCTACACCGATTCGACGGCTCCTGCCGCCTGTTTACCTGGCTTTATGTGATCCTCCTGCGCCAACATCGACGGACTCTAGGCTGGTTTTCGAGGCGCCTACCACTGGCGACGTTGGAGCAGCAGGCGGCAGCACAGCACTCTGTGTCTGTCGATGAAGGAGAGGCTGCCAACATGGATGCGGAGTTGCTGCGGGCAATGATGCAGGCACTGCCAACCAGGCATCGGGAAGTGGTCCGGCTACGCTTTTACGCCGAGGCGAGCGACTCCGAAATAGCCGCCGCACTCGGTATTTCGCAGGGCACCGTAAAAAGCCGCCTTCACCATGCCTTGGAGAAAATGCGGCGAATGAAAGAAAAAGTGAACCATCTGCGAGGCGCCGCGCACTAACCCGATGAACAGACCATGAGCACTCCGAATCCTGACCACAAAACCCAGGCGTCCCTGCGCGATGCGCTCCGGCGCGATGCGGCCCGTGTCGAGGAGCCACCGTTTGATGCAGCACTGCATCATTCAACGATGCGGAGAATTCGGGCTCTTTCGGCTTCGCCGCGACCTGAGTGGAAATGGGCATTTGCCTGCGCGGTCGTCCTGGTCTTCGGTGCAAGCACAATGCTTTGGCAGACGGGACCGCCGCCGATAGCGCTTCAATTTACCCGTACGGAAGAGACTCCATTCCGTCCTACGCAGGCGAGCGCATTGGCCTACCAGCGGGCTGCGGCCCAAAGCGAGGAAGCCTTTTTGGCCATGCTCGAGCGCGATGCCCTCACGCTTTTGCCTCCAACGCCTGCCTGTTTCACATCAACTCTCGCTGCCCTCACTCCATGAAAAAAAACCTCACTCAGTTCCTAAAAGCCAACCTAACGCTCGCTTGTGTCACCGGCTTACTCTTGCCGATGGTGCACGCGGAGGAATTGAAATACCCACCAATCAATCCCGCGCTACTTTACTGGCAGGCGGCAGCTCAATTACCAAAGCTCAGCGGTGAACAAGGAAATGAGCTCAAAGAGATCGCTTCGGGTAAACGGGCTGTCGATCCGGCTAAAATCGAGAGTCTCGGCTTAGATGCTGCCGCGGGCCTTCTCCGCAAGGCCGCCGCATCGTCAGCGCCCTGCGACTGGGGGCTCGTGCGGGAATACGGGCCTGAAATGAAGACGCCCCATTTATCCAAAATCCTTCAAATCGCGCAAATCGCAGTGGTCCTAGGTGAGGCGCGGCTGGCCGAGGGCAAAACAACCGAGGGGCTTGAATGGTTTCTTACAGCGCACCGAATTGCGCGTCACTCCGGCGCAGGCGGGATTCTCATATCCTATCTGCTTCAAGTCGCGAACGAGAGCATCGCCCTGCAGGCCGCCGCTCGCCATTGCCTCGGCTGGGATGAAACCACGCGCCACAACTACGCTAAGAAACTCAACGAACTCCCCCCGCTTCACGGTCTGCAGGAAGAGTATCGTGGCGAGTTGATGTTTGTGGATTGGTTAGAACACCTCGCCGAACTCAGTGATTCGGAAAGAGCTCAAAAGCTGCGCAGGGCCCACATAGTTGACGACAAGGAGCAAACGGAACTCCCCCGTTCCGTGGCAAACTTGGTAAATCCTGAAAACCTGCGCAAAGAACTGGTGGTGATGCGGGCGATTCACCGCCGCATGGAAACAGCGTTCGGCAAACCCTGGAAGGAAGCGGAAACGGAATTGGCCGCCATTGAGAAAGACATCCAAGGCAGTAACTCACTTTTGTTGAAAGAGAATACTCCATCGATCATAGACGTATTTTATAGAGGAGCCGGAATAGCCACGCAGCAGACGATGCTGAATCTGGCCTTGCAGCGCGGCTCACAGATCAATGACGCCGTTGCCGCCTCCGCCCATGACTCCTTCGACGGGCCGCTGCGCCTGAAAAAAGCAGAAGACGGCACCCTGAGCCTCGTGGCTTCGGAACAACGACCAAACGGCAAGACCATCGAATTGAAGTTTGGGAAATAGGATTATGGCCCGGCGAGCTAACTCGCGCTGCAAAAAGTAAAGAGTGAGCACATCCCAGTTGTAGCATGCAACGGACTGAGGGACGCCCTAATGCGCTGCGGCTAACAGGGGCTCACGAACAACAGCACTCCGGGGAGGGAGTGTCGTTTCCCAAGCATGACAAACCAGCTTCCCCTGAATTTACATTTAGTTTTCATAGGATCTGAGACCGTTTGAAGCACCTACCTCGAAGCGTTTCTCGTTATGAAATCTACAATCGGCAAAGGGTCGGCGAGCCCGTGAGGATGGTGGCCGGCACCAGCTTTCAAAATCAGCTCCATCTTGCCCCCCATGGCCTCATAGCGGCTTTTGATGATGCCGCTGTTCTCCTCGAGCGGGACAACATCATCGGCGTCACCGCACACGTGCAGCAACGGCACACCCGCCTGAGCCAGGGGCTTGAGCAGATCAATCGGATTTTTGTCATAAGCGACCGCCTCTTCTTCGGAAGCAAACCCGTATGTCTTCAACATCGCCTGCCATTGCTGGCGAAGTGATAAGAAATCGCTTTTCGCTCCGTTTCCGCAGCTCGCGCGCGCGGTATCGTCGCGGGGCGCGCTAAAGACAGAAACGCTCTGAAATTAGAAAATGCGCTCCTGAGAGCATCAGCGGTTTTAGTCCGAATATTTTACCGTTTTTCGGTTTTGCGATGCCGTTTGAGCGTTGTGGGTTGAAGGTGGCTGATCGCTCAGCAGGTTTTAGTACTGAGGAAGGTGCCAGCGTGGATCCGAGGGAGAGTGCCCCCAACCCCCATCCGCTCGTCCGGCACCGGGGCAGTGCCTTTTGAGCACTCAAAGCTGAAGCGTGTGGGCCACCTGTGCGAACAGCCCTTGGTAGACATAGGCGCTGCTCAAAAGCGGCAGGAACCGCCTCGTGTTGCGCACGATCACCGTCCCGGTTTTGAGCAGCTTCAAGCGAAGCGTCCCCACCTGCGCCCGCGCCCACTGCGTTCCCTCCAACGCCACCCGCCGCAGCATTTCGATCAGCACGTACGCCGCAGCCGACAACAACACGCGCAACTGATTGGCCCACCACCCATGCGCCGAAGTTTGATCGATAAAGAGCCCCAACTGCTGCTCCTTAATCCGATTTTGATTCGGCTTCGCCTCACCCCTTCGGGGCTGTCCAGCGGACAGTCTATGTCCGTCGCTGGAGACGTGGCCCCCTTCGAAAAAGGCCTCGATTCTCCGACGATCAAAGCTGGGAAAAAGTAGCTGGCGGTTGGTACGCTTTGGGGTTGGCGGGGTTTCTTTGGTTTTGTTTGTAACACCCACAACCATATCAGCTTGCTGCGTGAACCCCGCCAATGGTTTGCCCCGATGTGAAATGTTCGGGTTCGCGGGGTGTGCTTTTTTGGAAACTGCGCCCCGTGCGCGGTGTTCCTCATGAAGACCCCATGAAGCGTACCCTCACGTCCCTCCTTGCCGTTTTCATCCTTCCTGTCTCCGTTCGTTGTGCACCCGAAACGCAGGATTCCAGCCGGCCCAATGTCTTGTTTATTTACATGGACGATTGGGGCTGGGGCGATTTGTCCTGTCACGGGCATCCGAACTTTAAAACACCGAACGTGGATCGTTTGGCCCGAGAGGGAATCGACTTCCAGCAATTCAATGTCGTCAGTCCTGTTTGCTCACCCAGCCGCGTCGGAGCGATAACGGGGCGTTTTCCCTCCCGGTATTCCATTCGTCATGCGCTAGCCACAGTCGAAGAAAACCGCCAATACGGGCAATGCGATTGGCTGGATCCTCAAGCCATCACGACCGCGCGCTTGTTTCAGCAGGCTGGGTATGCAACCGGGCACTTTGGAAAGTGGCATTTGGGGAAGGGAAACGAGCTGAGCACGGCCCTTTATGGCTATGATGAATCCTCGACGTGGGGTGGTCCGGCCATTGGGGGCAAGGAGGACGAGGTGGACCGACACGGGGTTTATGATCGGACGGTAGAATTTATTCGGGCGCACAAGGAGGGGCCGTTTTACGTGGAGCTGTGGCCGCACGAGACTCATGCCCCGCAAGTTCCGACCGAACAATCCATGCGGGAGTACGCGCATCTGGATGAACGGCATCGGCCCTACGCCGCCTCGATTGCGGACGGAGACAAGGGAATCGGACGCGTGCTCAATGCGCTTGAGGAGCTTGGGTTGGAGAGGAACACGATCGTGATGTTCAGCAGCGATAATGGACCGGAGGTCAGTCGGAACCGGAAGGAGATTCGCGGAGGCTATGGGACGTACTACAGCACCGGATCCACGGGGGGCCTGCGCGGATGGAAGAGGAGCCTTTTTGAAGGCGGAGTGCGGGTTCCGATGATCGTGCGTTGGACCGGACACGCCCCGGCGGGGATAAAGAACGAAGCGACGGTTTTGACAGCCGTGGACCTCCTGCCGACCCTCTGTTTCGCGGCGGGAGTGTCTCTGCCGAAGGGTTATGAAGCCGACGGCGAGAACCTGCTGGATGCGTTTCTTGGCAAGCCGGTTACCCGAACCAAGCCCGTGTTTTGGGAGTGCGCCGATGTGGCTTCCGGTGGGGATTATTGGCCGCGAGTGGCCGTGCGCGACGGCGATTGGAAGCTGTTAATGGATCGGCAGGGGGGGCGTCGGGAATTGTATCACTTATCGGAGGACCGTGCTGAGGCGCGGGAGGTTGGGGCAGCCCATCCCGAAATTGTGGATCGTCTGACGCGACTGGCCATGGAGTGGCGCGCCACACTTCCCAAACAACCCAACCCTGCGTTTTGCGCAACACAGACGCCCAAGCGACCAAAGTTGAGGGAGAAATCAAAAGCAAATCCCTAGCAGGGAAACCGTAAACGGAATTTTCATGATTCGGTTCATCCACTCCCTTTCTGCGATCCTTGTCTTCGCGGTTGCCTGTAACGGAGCCTCAAGCGCGCCGGAGCAAAAGCCGAATATCCTGCTCGTCGTTGCTGATGACATGGGATTTTCGGACGCAGGCTGCTACGGCGGAGAAATCTCCACCCCCAATCTCGACTATCTGGCCGCGAACGGCCTGCGCTTCACTCAGGCTTACAGCACGGCTCGCTGCGTCCCAAGTCGCACGTCTCTGATGAGCGGCTACTACTATCAAGCGAGCATCCGAGCAACCCCCTCCCCGCTAGTCAGCGAACTACTCGGATCGGCAGGATACCGCTGCTACCATTCCGGAAAATGGCACGTGACGGACTCGGGGCGTGATACCGAACCGTCACGGCGAGGCTTCCATCATTCCTACTATAACCACAGTACAGGCAATCATTTCTCCGGCATTCGCAACACGCTCGACGGCTCTCCCGCGCACGAAACCGGCGAATATTACTCTTCTACAGTAACCGCAGATTACGCCATCCAGTTTCTGCGTGAACATGCGGAAAGGTATTCCTCCTCGCCCTTCTTTGCGTACGTCACGTTTGTCGCCCCCCACTATCCACTTCACGCACCCAAGGAAGATATGGATCATTACCGCGACCGCTATGATGAGGGATGGGACGTCATCCGCGAAAAGCGGTTAGCAAAGCTGCGCAGCCAAGGCATTTTAAACTGCGGGCTTCCCGCCCTTGAGGAGCATCTCGCTCCCAGGATTTATTCAAAATACCAACCGCCTCTGGAAACCACCCGCGCGGTTCCGTGGAACTCTCTGGATCCGGCCCATCAGAAATTTCAGGCAGCTAAAATGGCCATTCACGCGGCCATGATTGACCGGATGGACCGCGAGATCGGCAGAATTCTTGAGCAACTGCGGGCCATGAATGCGTTGGATAACACGGTCGTTATTTTTCTTTCTGATAACGGCGCCTCAAGCGAACTGAACACCCGCGGACGCCATGACGAAAGCGCCCCAATGGGCTCAGAGAAATCATATCTCTGCCTCGGCCCCGGGTGGTCCAGCGCTGCCAACACTCCGTTCCGGAGACATAAGATTTGGGTGCATGAAGGGGGTATTTCAACACCTTTGATTGTCCACTGGCCCAAAGGGATTAGCGATCGGGGATCGCTGCGACATACTCCTTGTCATGTCATCGACTTCTTACCCACCGCACTCGAGTTGGCCGGTGTTGTGCGACCGGCAGAGTTCAATGGCAAAAAACTGCGGCCTCTAGACGGAAAAAGCTGGGTGCCGGCATTCGACACAGATCGCCAGATTGAGCGCAGCTATCTGTACTTTGAACATGCGCACAACAGAGCTTTGCGGGCTGGAGACTGGAAAATCGTTTCTTCGCCCGAAGAAGAAAACGCATGGAGCCTGTACAATCTGGCGGAGGACAGGGCCGAAACGCACGACTTGGCAGCAAGCGAACCGACGCGTCTGAAAGAAATGGTCGAAACTTGGACCCGATGCACATCGGAATTCAGTGCCATTCCAAGACGAATGGCATCGAAAGAAAAGGATACCGGAGCACAGGACAGCCGGAGGGAAAATTGAATCGCAAGAATTCGCTTTCGGTTTGTTTTCGGCAGCTCGCGCGCTCGGTTTCATCGAGGGGCGATCTTAAAAGACCCACCAAATTCCCATGACCGCCCCGGCTTAGGCAGGCATCCAACCGGGCACCCCGTTCTTTTCCGTCCACTCCACCCGGCACGACCGCCTCAATTCCTCCGATGGCGTCGATACCGTGGAGGCCCCGGGTCGATCTGTCGCTGGTATTGGTGTGCCCATTGCCTCAAAAGTAAATGACACCGGAGAGGGGGGCGCTAAATCGTGGAGCGAATAGTTAAAAAAATGGGCAGCCGAGGGACTGGAAAAGATCTCGCTGGAAAGCGCGAAAAAGGCGGGTTCGGGGGCGGTTCGGAAATTGGAACGGGAAGGTGCCGAAACGGCAAGTGAGCGCGGTGGTTGGCAACTGCTGGAGGCAAGTGCGCGGTACGGTGATGAGATTTGGACGGTGGTGAGGCGGGTGCCCGGGATGACGCAGCGCGCCGCGGATCAATTCGGGAGGCAATCGCTGGCCCGGCTTTCAAAGGCACCGCCCCAGGAGGTGACGCGTTTGATTGGGAACGCAGAGCGGGCTGAAAATCCGAAGGTTCGCGAGGTGCTGTTTGAGCGATGGGCTCGCGGTGGGGGGCGAGTGCTTGCGAAGTTGGACAAACGCACAAGTTTGATCCTGGTTTCCGGACTCACACTGGCGACTTTGGAGGTGGCTAGGGGTGTGGCTCACGGAGCAGAGCAGGCGATTTCCGCATTACCCGAGACCGCACCGGGGGCCGTGGGGGAACTTATCTCGAAAGGAGGCGTTGTTTTGATGGGTTGCACGATCGCCCTCTGCGTGGCGTTCATCCTCCGCATGCTCTGGTCGGGTCGCAAATCCGTCGGCCCGAGGCCGGGATCCGTATCGGGCGGCCGCTGATCCGGCGAGCCCAGCACTTTCCTCTCATCCAACTATGAGCCATCCAGCCCAAAAATCATCGATCCGTATGAAACCAACCCGCAATCAATCGGCCTCCCTTCGCCCCGAACTGCTAGATGAAAGTGGCGGTTGCGACGGCCCTAGCTCCCTTGGAGTGCGGCGGGGTGTTTGCCGTCATGAAGCTTTTGAATCATGCGCTTGCAGTGGTGATCCAACGGGCGGCGAAGACTTCGGCTTTGAATGCCGCAGCGGTTGTTGCAGACGGCTCTTTTCCCGTCGGTGACGCGATCGCGCTCGCCGCGGATGTGGGTTTTCTCATCTGGACCGGCGCCGACCTGTATAAGATTTCAAGGGATTTGCCTCCCACGATCGAAAGTCAGATCAGGTCGGGCGTGGTGGAAGCATTTGAGAGTGCGCTGGCTGCCTTCGATCAGCAGGCGCAGGAATGGCTGAAACGGAGCAGCGAAGAAAGGCATCGCGCGTTGGCTCCGGTCCTGACTCTTGTTTCGTGAGTGGTTCCGTGGAGGGCTCGAGAAAAAGAGGCTTCGGGCCGGGGTTGCTTTCTCATTCCCGAAACGAGCGTCCTCGATCGATTCAAAATCCGGATCGGTCCCACCGACTCCCTTCCTCAGGCGTTGTTGATAGGGGACTTTTAGACGCTGATCTCTCCGAGGGGCCTCTTGGCAAGAGCTCACTCAGGGCTGCGCGAGCGCCTGTCGCAGGAGTTCGGGAGCATCGGTGCCGATGCCGTCGACCCCCACTGCGGCGAGCTGCTTCGCTCGGAGCGGGTCGTTCACAGTCCAAACCGTCAGACGCAACCCAGCTGCCTGGATCGTTGCCGCAAACACGGTGTCGATCGCAAAGGTGCTCTGCACAAAGACGCCGTCCAGCTTGGCCGCCTTGGCTTTCTCGACCAGCTCGCTGGCGGTCGGTTTTCGGCCGTCGCTGTTTTTTTGGGGGGCCACCAACCAGTACACGGCAATGTCCGGCATCAGGGCTTTGGCTTTCTCGACTATAGGATAGGAGAAGCCAATCAAGACCAGCTGGCTGGCTTTCTTTCCGGAGTCTTTGAACACCTGTTGAAGGACCGGCAAGACCTCGGGACCGCATTTGATCTCCACAAAAAAACGCTTTCCATCGGGCATGGTTTCGAGCGCCTCGGCCACGGTGGGGATCTTCTCTCCTTTCCACTGCGGACCCTTCCAACGGCCTGCATCCAATCCGCGCAATTCTGCCAGCGTTTGCTCGGAAACCTTTTTGTCCAATCCGGTAGTGCGCTTGGTGGTGGGGTCATGGAGGACCACGGCCTGCCCATCCCGGCTCAGATAGACGTCCAGTTCAGAGGCATCGGCCTTCTGTTTCCACGCCAACCGGAAGGAGGCCACGGTGTTTTCGGGGGCATCCTTGGAAGCGCCCCGGTGGGCGATGATTTCAAGGCCGTGGCTGGGGAGCGCGGAGACCGTGAGCAGCAGGGGGAGAATCAAGCGACGCATACGCAGAAGAGGCGCAGGCTCCCCCATTCCTTAGGGCCAAGCGGGGCCCCGGTCCCGGGGTGCGTTGCCGACCGCTTGAGAGGTCGACACCCGGCGTTTTCCTTGGTTTAAGGCCCCTATGTCTGAGAACGCCTCCCTTCGCCAGCAAGTGATTGCCTCGCTTCAAAATGCCCCGGATCGCCTCCGCGAAACGCGTGTGGTGGTGGGGATGGATGGATTTGTGGATACGATCTTGCACGTTGTGAAAACCCGGCAGTCCGCCTCGGAGTACACGCGCATGGAAAAGATGGGGGAGTTTGCGCAGAAGATCGCGGAGGCGGCTGGTTTCAGTGCGAACGTGGAGATGGTGGCTCAGATGCAAAAGTTAGGGGGCAACGGGCCCATCATGGCCAACGCGTTGGGAGCCATGGGTGTCGGGGTGACCTATCTGGGGAATTTGAGTGATAAGAAATCGCTTTTCGCTCCGTTTCCGCAGCTCGCGCGCGCGGTATCGTCGCGGGGCGCGCTAAAGATTAAAATATGGAAATGAGGTGTTCAGCGCAATGTGTTAAGGTGTTTTAAACGAGCGGCTACGGCACGGCCCCTGCTTTGATGGTTGATGCATGACTGGCTTGTGCGCTCAGATGCCGGCGGTCTTCATGAAGGAGAATCGATGATCACAGTCAACCAAATGCTTTGGCTTATCCGGGTCCTGTTTTTTGTTTCCGGCGCAACGGCGTTAATTGATCAGATGGCATGGCAAAGCTTACTGGTGCTTTTTGCAGGCGGGGATGTGGGTGCGCTGACCCTGATCGTGGCTGTGTTTATGTTTGGGCTTGGCGTGGGCAATACGTTCGGGGGACATCTGGCCGACCGTCTGTCACCGCGAGCCAGCGGGCTGGTGTTTGCGGTGGCTGAGCTCCTCATCGGCACAATCGGAGGTTTCAGTGCTTGGTTTTTTCATGATGTGCTTTATCAGCAGGTTGCTCTGCAGATTCCCTCAGAATTTGGTGTTGGCTGCATCGTCTTTCTGGTGCTGCTGCCGCCCACGCTTTTGATGGGACTTTCCTTGCCCTTGCTCGCGAAAATTTGTGCGCGCCGGGCTCCGCAAGCAGCTTCGCAGATCGGCATGCTTTACGCGGTTAACACGCTTGGTGCCAGCTGCGGGGCTGTCACCGCGGTGTGGCTTTTGCTGCCGCTCTACGGTGTCGCAGGCACCCTTCATTGGGCGGCTCTCGGAAACGTGTTTTGCGCCCTCGTCGGAGGCGGCATGTTTGGATTGAAACAAGAAGATAAGAGCGTGCTCGATGAGGGGTTTGTGCAGGAGGAATCAGACCCCGCAACCGGATTCAAGACCGGTCTAAGCACGTGCTCGGTGGGGATTTTTTTTACCGGTTTCGCTGCGCTCTCAGCGGAGATGGTCTGGCTTAGAGTGCTGGCTGCGACTGCCAAGGCGTCTGCCCAGACGATGGGCAACCTCCTTGGCATTTATCTTCTTGGTCTTGGATTCGGCAGTTTATGGATGTCCCGGGTGGTAAACCGGGTGGCGAATCCCCTGCCGGTTTTTTGGCGATTTCAGGGGTTTGCGACACTATACGCGTCAGCGAGTTGCGCAATCGCCCTGAGTGGAATTCAAGCTTTTGGCTTTCTGGATTTTCTCAAGACGTACCTCGGCAGTTACGAACCGATCGACGCGAACCGAGCGGTTGAACTTTTGCAGCATGCATGGCGCGGAACCGGTGCCTCATCCGAAAAGTTGCTCGCGTGGGTCTATCCTGTACTAAATGTGTTTCTCCCGGCAGTGGTGATGCTGCCGGCGGTTTTTTTGATGGGAGCAGGGTTCCCGCTGATCCAAAAAGTTGCGCAGACAGATCACCGGTCTCTTGGGCGGAGGACTGGCACCCTCCAATTTGCAAACATCCTCGGATGTATTGCTGGAACCTTCGGTGTATACGCCGTCATCTTTCCTATTTGGGGTAGTGCGGGGGTGTTCAAGCTACTTGCATGCGCGGCGCCGCTATTGTTGGCCTTCGGTTTTTCGGGGAAAACAAAAGCCGCATGCATAGGGTTGGCCGTCGTGATGCCTTTTTTATTGCCTGGGCAGCAGATTCTCTGGTCTTGGGTGCATGGCGGAGATCAGGGGCAGATGATTCTGCAAGAGGATGCGTCGGGAGTTGCCACCTTGAAACCAGAGCCCTCGGCTGCGAGGTCAACCGTCTACATCAACGCAATCGGCCAGAGTTGGATCCCCTTCGGTGGCGTTCACACGCTGCTGGGGGCGCTTCCTGTTCTGCTTCACGACAAACCTGAACGCGTTGCCCTCATTGGCCTGGGT
>JBILUQ010000387.1:0-3217 GCA_044370935.1 Chthoniobacteraceae bacterium | reverse complement strand
GCACTACAAGCACTTTTGAACAAGCTCACGCTGAAAATTAGCCACTTACAATCGCGCAATGCTCAAAAACAGCCGCTTTTTAACGCGAGTCCGCGAAGTAGGGTTAGAGGAATGAGCACTGGAGAGGTTTCTCCGAGGGCTATGGATTCAAGTCGAGCGTTTCCGACGGTCGCCGTCGTGGATTTTAACGGTTTGAGATCTGAGCTTGGACCTGCAAGCTACTTCTTCTTTCGTGCTCCGAAGGAATATCCTTTGAGCGTCCGCCCGCCCCGCGCTGCGCCGCCTTGTGGAATTGAGCTTTCATTGAAGAGAGCGGTGTAAAGGTAGTTGAACCCCTCGAGCTTTTGCCTAGGAATGCTCATGTTGATGTACCGTTCAATCGCCCGAACCGCGTCCAATTCTTCCGCAGTGAAAAGAGTGAAGGCATCCCCCTCCTGTTGCGCTCGGCCAGTGCGTCCGATCCGGTGGACGTAGTCTTCCGGATGACCCGGAACATCAAAGTTTATCACGTGCGACACGCTTGCAATATCCAAGCCTCGCGCTGCGACATCCGTGGCGACCAGGACCTCGTATTTGCCTGTCTTGAATCCTTCCAGCGCTTCTGAGCGCTCGGACTGGCTGCGGTCGGCATGCATGCATGCCACCGGGTGCTTTAGATCTAGAAGGCGCGCCGCGACTCGGTCGGCCATCACCTTGGTTGCCGTAAATACAATCACGCTATGGTATTGCGTTTTCTCAAGAAGCGCCAGAAGCAGGTCGAACTTCTGGTCCTTCGCCACCGGATACAATGCGTGCGTGACCGTCTCGGCAGGCGAACGTCTTTCACCGATGGAAATAATTTCGGGATCTTTCAGAACCCATTTTGTGAGGCTCTCGATCTCGGGTGGGAGCGTCGCGGAAAAGAAAAGCGTTTGTCTCTGCTTTGGGCATTTCTCAACAACCCGCCTCACTTGCGGTAGGAAACCCATGTCGAGCATCCGGTCAACCTCGTCAAGCACTAGATACTCAATACAAGAAAGATCCACGATGCCTTCTTCCATGAAATCCAGCAACCGGCCTGGCGTTGCTACCAAGACATCGACTCCCTTTTGTAGCATCTGTTTCTGGGCTCCGAATCCGACACCGCCCTGGATCATTCCAATCTCAACATCGAAAAAGCGAGCGTAATCTTTAAAAGCGATCTCCACTTGGGCCGCCAGTTCACGAGTTGGTTCCAAGACTAGGCAGCGGATTTTCTTGCCGTGCGATTTCAGCAGCGAAAGAAGCGGGAGGGCGAAAGCCGCAGTTTTGCCTGTGCCCGTCTGGGCTGATCCCATCAAGTCGCGTCCGCCTAACACCGAGGGGATCGCTCTTGCTTGAATCGGGGTTGGCTCTGAGTAGCCCATCGACTGCACTCCGTGTACGACCGCTTCGTGCAGCCCAAAATTCTGAAAATCCATGTTGATGATGTTGGTTGCCGGGAGGAAAGCTAAGCTCAGGAGAGTGTTTGTTTCTGGCTAATGAGTAGATTGATCTGGGCGGCCGCGTAAGCGGCTCCAAAGCCATTATCAATATTCACCACCGTCACACCGCTTCCGCAGCTGTTGAGCATTCCTAGGAGGGCCGCTAACCCTCCGAAGTTGGCACCATACCCCACGCTGGTGGGAACGGCTATCACTGGTTTTGAGGTGAGTCCGGCGACTGCACTGGGAAGCGCCCCCTCCATGCCCGCAACAACGATTAAAACACTGCACTTATCTATTTCATTCTGAACTGCTAAGAGTCTGTGGATGCCGGCCACTCCGACGTCCGAAATCCGCATGACTGCGTTGCCGAATATTTCCAAGGTCACAGCCGCCTCGTCCGCCACAGGCAAGTCTGAGGTCCCCGCGCACAAAACCCCCACCAGCCCCTCGCTGTTCCTTAGCGGGCTGCGCTCCACGGTGATGCAGCCGGCTCTGGCATGCCATTTGGCATCAGGAAATTGCGATTGAACGGCGGCGTAATGCTCCGCATTGACCCGAGTCGCCAAGAGAAGCCCATGGCGCTCGATTAAAATGCCTGCAATCGACGCAACCTCCTCCGGAGTCTTGCCCGCGCCAAAAATCACCTCGGGAAAGCCGCACCGGCGTTGCCGATCCGTATCTACCCTCGCAAAATCCAAATTAACAAAACTCATGGCAGCAGCACAAATGGGTGGAGGCGCCTTTCCGGTTTCTAGGACTGCGGCTCTTTGGGGGCATGGGTTGCGCAGTCATCCGAGAGCACATATCTCATAGGCAACATTCCGGATTCAAAGAAACCATGCCGCTTATAGAAGCGCTGCGCATCTGCGTTAATCCGATCGGTGAGCAGGGTGATCCGCTTGAAGTCCTTGGTTTTCGCATAATTGAGCGCGTGATTGAGGAGCTTGCTGCCCAATCCATGCCCGCGAAAGTCCTGATGAATAATTAGATCCTCGAGTAAAATCACAACCCCGCCTTCCGCCGTGGAAATTGTAAACAGGAGATTAATCATCCCCAGAATCCGTCCGTTTCGCCTCAGAACGAATATTCTGCCCCGGTTAGGCTGCTCCAAAAGCATCCTCAATCCACGCATCTGCCGCACCGGATCGGGAGTGAAATCCCCCTCCTGCGAGAAAAGATCGCTGAGCAGTTCTGTGAGTTGCGTCAGGTCTTCAAGAGTGGCTTGTTCGATTGTTGGCCCGTCCATGTTTTTGTTAGCAAAGCAGGGTGTTTACACTCCCGCAAGTTAAGGAGGCTGTCCCGCCGAAAAATAAGCGTATGTCCTCTGACATATATCTTAAAAAACTGATCAAGTTACGGCCTCCCTCCAGGCGGTTCTGCCTGAGATCTCGTTTGCGCCAGTTAGTTGAGGAAAAACTACGCAAAAAGTTTCTGAAACGGCTTGCGGGATGTTTGCGAGCGGCTCATTCTCACAGCCCTCTTTTGTTAAGAAGCTCGGGTGGTGAAATGGCAGACACGTGCGTTTGAGGGGCGCATGCCGCAAGGCGTGGGGGTTCAAGTCCCCCCCCGAGCACTCTTTACAGCAAAAACTCGCGTTTAATTCTGGGGGGCCACCGCTGCTCCTGCGAGGCAAGCTTGGGTTCCTCTGGTATTGAAGAAATTGTACCACCCTCTGTTGGGACTCTAACGCAATATAAGTGCCGCTGCTACACGTGCTCGGATGGCGCAGTTCAGGTGGTTGATCCCGCTGGGTGGACTACTTTAGTTTCTCC
>JBILUQ010000113.1:0-11749 GCA_044370935.1 Chthoniobacteraceae bacterium | reverse complement strand
GGTGGAGTTCTGAAAGGAACAGGAAAGGATGTGGCTCGAGGCGCTGCAATCGGCGCGGTCGGCGGGTATGCATTGGGAAAAGTTGCGGAATCCGAAAGGGCGCGCGGTTACGCAGAGGCAAACGGAGCTTATCGGGGCGAGTCCAGTTATCGCGGAGCGTCGCCGCCAGCTGCCCATTATCATTATGAGCCCGTTCCTTACGGAAGGTTTTCCGGGACCCCGGGATATGTGTATTCGCCTTACAGTCATGATTTAATCGACGTGCGCGGCGTGAGAAGGGGGGCGCAGGTTGTTGACCCTATGAGCGGCCGTGTTTTCGTCAATCCATAGCTGCTCCGTCTGGCTGGCGCCTTTTTTCCGATTCTAGGTTTGATTATGGAGGGCGTCTCCATGATGCTGACCCGTTCTGGTTTCTGGTGATTTGTAAGGTCTCGCTATGATTAACATTTTTATTAATTTGCTCTTGGTTGTCCATGTGCTCGTGTGCGCGCTCATCGTGTTGGCTGTGCTGATGCAGCGGCCCAAGAACGAAGGGCTTGGAGCTGCGTTTGGCGGTGGTATGACGGACTCTTTGTTTGGTGCGCAAACAACAAACGTTTTGGCAAATATTACTCGCTGGCTCGGCGTTTTGTTCTTTGGATTGACCCTTGTTTTATCGGCGTTATACGCCCGGCAGGGGCGCGAACAAACAGGTGTCCAGCAAAAGCTCCAACAGTCCGTGCAACCTGTCGTTGATCCACCTGTTGTTCCTTCGCTGATTCCTCCGGTAGAAAAAAAGGAGGACGCGCCAAAAGCTGACGCGCCAAAAGCTGACGCGCCAAAAGCTGACGCGCCGAAAGCTGACGCGCCAAAAGCTGACGCGCCAAAAGCTGACGCGCCAAAAGCTGACGCGCCGAAAGCTGACGCACCAAAAGCTGACGCGCCGAAAGCTGACGCACCAAAAGCTGACGCGCCGAAAGCTGACGCACCAAAAGCTGACGCGCCGAAAGCTGACGCACCAAAACTTAAGGATGACGCCGCTGCTGTTCCGTTGCGTGCTGAATCAGAAATCAAGCTGAGCCCTGCTCCGCCTGCCCCGGCGCCGAAGGCGCAGTAAGTCGCGAGCTATGCCCGCATCAGGCCGCCGGCGGGGAAGTTCCTTTAGACAGGTTGCCCTTCTTCTTTGGAGGTTATATCTCGCGGTTTTTCTTCTGTTTGCAGGGTGTGGAAGAGCTTTGAATCGTGCTGATTTAGTCGTGATCAATGGCTCCGAGCCGGAACTTTTGGACCCAGCCTTAATCACCGCGCAAGCAAGCGGGCGTGTTGCGTATGCGCTCTTTGAGGGACTGACGGTTTTTGATGCTTTCGCTAAAGCTCAGCCCGGAGTTGCGGAGCGATGGGATGTTTCTCGAGACGGTCGAATTTACACTTTTTTCCTCAGGCGAGGGGCGAGCTGGTCGAACGGCGAGCCAGTCTTGAGTGAAGACTTTGTTTATTCCTGGAGGCGTTCGCTTACGCCGGAAACCGGTTGTGAATACGCATCACAATTTTATCCCATTAAAAATGCAGAGGCATTCAACTCCGGGAAGTTGACTGACTTTTCACAGGTGGGGATACGCGCAAAATCGTCTCGAGAGCTCGAGATCACGCTCTCCAATCCAACTCCCTATTTTTTGGATCTCTGTGCTTTTGTGACTTACTTACCAGTCCATCGTGCAACCGTGGAGAAGTACAGTGACTGGTCCTCGAGTCCTTCGCACTTCATTGGCAATGGGCCTTTTCTCTTGGAGGAATGGCGGCTTTTTGACCGGGTGAGGGTTCGTAAAAATGAACGTTACTGGAACGCAGGTGCGGTTCACTTGAACTCAATTGATTTGCTGCCTGCCTCAAAGCCAAACACGGCACTGAACCTTTATCTGACTGGTGCAGCGGATGTCGTGATTGACAAAGGATTAGTTCCGACTGCGTTGATGAGCTCTCTTAGGAACAGAGATGATTTTCACGCAGCGCCATTTCTTGGAAATTATTTTATCAGGTTCAACGCCCGGCGCCGTCCGTTTTCAGATGCGCGAGTTCGGCGGGCGTTGAGTCTTGTA
Source organism: Chthoniobacteraceae bacterium (assembly GCA_044370935.1). Classification (GTDB taxonomy): domain Bacteria; phylum Verrucomicrobiota; class Verrucomicrobiia; order Chthoniobacterales; family Chthoniobacteraceae; genus Chth-196. The sequence goes on along the minus strand of JBILUQ010000113.1, from coordinate 9,674 downwards.
GTGGATAAAAATCTTTTGGTTGAAAAGATCACAAGGGCAGGGGAGACGCCGGCGTGGAGTTTTGTTCCACCGGGGACTGGACATGGTTATGAGCCGCCGAGGGGCGCTGAACGGGATTCGGATCTTGCGCGACGACTTCTGATGGAGGCAGGTTTCCCGGGAGGATCTGGGTTCCCCGTATTTGAGTATCTTTACAAGGGAGACTCGGACTTGGATCGGGACATTGGCGTGGAGTTGCAGGGCATGTTTCAGCGCGAACTCGGGATCAAAATGCAGCTCAGGGGGCAGGAGTGGACAGTTTATTTAGCGACGCAAAGCGCTTTAGATTTTGATCTTTGTCGATCTAGTTGGGTTGCGGACTACAATGACCCCAACACGTTTCTTAACATGTTTGTGACCGGTGATGGCAATAATCGGACTGGATGGAGCTCTGTCGAATACGACCGATTAATCGCCCTTGCAGCCGAGGCTTCCGAGACGGATAGACGATTTTCTTATTTCCGCGACGCTGAAAATCTACTGGTGAACTTGGAATCCCCAATCTGTCCCTTGTATTACTACGTGGGGATTCAATTTTACGACTCTCGAAAGTTGGGTGGGATGGAGGAGAATCTTCTGGATGAACACCCGTTGAGGTATTTGCACTGGAGGTCGCGCTGAGAAGCATGGATAGATTCGTCTACTTTTTGTATCGCGCGCTTTCATTGGTCCTGGGCTTTCTACCCTTGCGTCTCGCCATCGGAGTCGGTCGTGTGGTGGGCTCGTGTGCTTGGTTCCTTTGCTGGCCGTACCGAAAATTAGTGGAGAGGAATCTGCAAATTGCTTTCGGTGAGCAGTGGACGGGACCCGAGCGAAGCAAGGTTGGTGCTGAAAGTTTCGCGCGCATGGCTGGGAATGTTGCCGCGAGCATGCATCTCTCTCGCCTTCCTGTGGGCAAAATTTTGCGCTTTGTGGAGTGCGAAGGGCTTGAACATGTAAGGCATCAAATGGCGCAAAAGCGCGGAATGGTGATGGTCATCAGCCATATGGGTAACTGGGAACTTCTGTCCCGAGTTTTCCCCGCCATTTTGGGCTGCAGATGTGGGACCATTTTTCAAAAGCTAAGCAATCCGTGGATGGATGCAGCCGTACGGAGTGAGCGAGCCAAGGAAGGTCTTTTGTTGTTTGAGCGAAAAGAAGGATTTCATGGAGCTCTCAGCCTTTTGCGCCATGGAGGTGCGGTCGGTGTCCTCGCGGACCAGCATGCTGGTGATCCCGGGCTGTGGTGTTCGTTTTTTGGAAAGCTCGCTTCCACTTCCCCGCTGCCTGCAACGATGGCTGCTCGCACCGGTGCGGTGTTGATGGCGTGCGGTATGGATACGTTGCCAAATGGTCGCTGGCGTCTGGTGATTGGCGCGCCTTTTGTCGAACCAAATTTGGGCGTTGAGGAAATGACTGTCGCTGCAAACGATGCGATCGAGGGGCAGATCCGGCGGTCGCCGCCTGATTGGTTGTGGGCGCACAATCGGTGGAAGACGCCGTCCCCAAATTTTCTTTTGTCGAATAGCCGGCGTGGCTGTTCGGCGAAGGGACTGACGAAGCGCTTTAGAATGGTGGTTCGCTCACCGAACTGGCTCGGTGATGCCGTGATGAGCGTGCCGGCGATTCGATCAATGAGACGCGGACGCCCAGACTTGGAGCTAGCTGTTTTAGCTCCTGCAAAGCTCTCTGAATTTTGGAAGGCTGTTGTAGATGTTGATCAGGTAATCGCCATCGGAGCGGGGGAATCAATCCTCTCCGTCGCAGCCCGTTTGCGAGTCCTTGAATTTGATGCAGCTGTTGTTTTTCCAAATTCTTTAAGAGTTGGGCTTGAGGTGTGGCTTGCTGGGATTCCACGGCGGGTCGGATTCCCCGGACATTGTCGGGAGTCACTTTTGAACCAGATTTGCCGAAAGCCTGTCGATTTCTCGGCGAAATCCGAAGAAGGCGGATCGCAAGTCCTGCACCCTGAGCACCAAATTTATCATTATCTACGGCTGGCTCAATATGTCGGGGGGCAGCGCTTGGAGGAGCGCGATTGGTTCGCCGATCGTGAGTTGCCTCATCGGCTTCAGATCGAATTAGCTTCTTTGCCGGATTTTCGTTGGAAGGTTGCGGTTTGTCCGGGTGCAGAGTTTGGTCCCGCAAAGCGCTGGTTTCCAGAGCGTTTCGCTGAGGTGATACAGGCGCTGTCGCTTCGTCAACCGTGTGAATGGCATCTGGTTGGAGTTCAAAAAGATCAGCCTGTCGGCGCCCGGATCGAGGGGTTCCTCCTGAATCACTCTCAGCCTGGCGCCGAGGGTGGCGCAATTCGGTTGCACAACTGGATGGGGAAGACCTCACTTGGAGAATTAATCGGTTTGTTGAAAGGCTGTGACGCGCTCCTCACTAATGATACCGGAACAATGCATCTAGCTGTAATGCTAGGGGTTCCTGTGGTCGCGGTGTTTGGCTCGACCGAGCCTCGCGCGACTGGCCCCATCGGCCGAATGCACAGAGTGCTGCAGCATGCGGTGCCTTGCGGTCCGTGTTTCCTGAGGGATTGCCCGCGGGACTTTGCTTGCATGGAAAAAGTCACTGTCCAAGAGGTGGTTGAGGCGCTTCAGGAGACGTTGGCGGGTCTTTTCCCTTCAAAAAAGGTTCTCCCAGCCAATGGGTCTGATCTAATGTTAAGCTCCCCTTAAATTGTCGACTTATTATGGCGATCACCCTGCCTCACCGTTCGAATGCGGATATTTTGGAATCACGTTACCATCAGTGGCTCGCGGATCCTTCATCCGTTGACTCAACTTGGTCTGCGTTTTTTGAAGGTTTTCATCTCGGAAACGTCCTCGAAAAGTCTTCGGCGACTCAGTCCTCCGCGGTTACTGCGGTCGATGGGACTTGGCAGACAAAGGTTGATCAACTGGTTCTTGCCTATCGCTCCCTTGGGCATTCGAAGGCGGATCTGAACCCCCTCGCCAAATCGGCTCCAGAAAACCCCGCTCTGGGATTGGCCGCGCTGGGCTTCGGGGAAAAAGACTTGGACCGGCCGGTGTCCTCCTCCCTTTTCCTGAGTGGAAGGAGTCTAACCCTTCGCGAGTTGATCGCCTCGTTGGAGTCGATTTATTGCAAACGAATCGGGGTCGAGTTTGCGCACATCCAGAACACACAAGTTCGGGAATGGGTCCGCGAAAAATTTGAGGCGGCTGCAGGTAATCTTTCCGTCCCAGCGGAGACGCAGCGCGCAATGTTGAGGCAGATTCTTTCTGTGGAGAGTTTCGAAAAGTTTTTACACACCCGTTTCGTCGGGCAAAAGCGGTTTTCTATCGAAGGTGGCGAATCTCTGATGGTCGGTCTCTACGGGGTGTTGGAAAGCTGTCCTCGACTCAAGGTTGAGGAGATCGTCATGGGAATGGCTCACCGGGGCCGTCTCAGCGTAATTAACGATTTTTTGCAGAAACCCGTCTCAGTGATGTTTGCTCAGTTTTCAGAGAACTACATGCCCGACACGGTCGCTGGCGACGGAGACGTGAAATATCATTTGGGATACAGGACGAAGCGAGAACTGGACGGCGGGCATCAGGTTTCTGTGCGTTTGGCGCCAAATCCAAGTCACTTGGAGGCGGTCAATCCGGTGGTCGAAGGGATGACTCGTGCGCGTCAACGCGTGCGTGGGGACTCCGAGGATCGCTCGAAGGTTGTCGCGATTTTGATTCACGGGGATGCTGCTTTTGCCGGACAGGGCGTGGTTGCTGAGACGCTGAACATGTCACAGCTCGAAGGGTACCGCACCGGAGGCACTGTCCACTTTGTGGTCAACAACCAGATTGGATTCACCACGCTGCCCGCAGACGCTCGCTCCTCACGTTACTGTACTGATGTAGCGAAGATGATCGACGCGCCGGTTTTTCATGTAAACGGAGACGATCCTGTTTCCGTGCGAGTGTGCGCAGAGCTTGCCATCGAATACAGGCAGACTTTCAAAAGCGACGTTGTCGTGGATATCATTTGCTACAGGCGCCACGGTCACAACGAAGGTGACGAACCCCTGTTTACGCAGCCGACCATGTACCGGGACATTGGCGCGCACCCAACTCTTGGAAACCTCTACCGTGGACAGTTGCTATCTTCAGGGATTCTTTCCAACGAGCAGGCGGTTGAATTGGATCGAGAGTTTGAAGCCAGATACGAGGCCGCGTTTGCAGAGGTTAAAGCTGCCGAGCAGAACAAGGAGCTGACCAAGTATTCGCACTCGAACTCGGTTTTTCAACCATCCTACACACATGACCCAGTTGAAACCGCGATTTCGAAAGCAACTTTGAACAAACTTTGCAAGGCGCTCAGTTCAGTGCCCGCCGATTTTCAAATGGTGGCGCGCCTGAAAAAGATGTTCCTCGAAAAGCGTGAGAAGGTTTGGAAGGAAGGGGGACCTTATGACTGGTCTTTCGGCGAGGCGCTTGCTTTCGGTTCCCTTGTTTTGGAGGGCACGCCTGTTCGTTTGTCCGGACAGGACTGCCGGCGTGGTACGTTCTCGCATAGGCACGCTTTTTTGTATGATGAGCGTTCACGCGAACGTTATTGCGCGCTCCAGAACCTCTCGCCGAAGCAGGGTAAGTTCAACGTTTACAACTCCCTCTTGAGCGAGGCTGCGGTCCTTGGTTTTGATTACGGGTACACGCTGCATTACCCGGAGCTACTCTGCCTCTGGGAGGCGCAGTTCGGCGATTTCTCCAATGGTGCCCAGATCATCATTGATCAGTTTCTTTCTGCGGGTGAATCCAAATGGCAGCGGCCAAGCGGCATAGTTTTGCTGCTTCCCCACGGCTATGAAGGGCAGGGACCGGAGCATTCGAGTGCCCGGCTCGAGAGGTTCCTGCAGCTCTGTGCAGAAAACAACATGCAGGTGTGCAATTTCACAACACCGGCCCAGTACTTCCACGCTTTACGCCGTCAGATGAAGCGGGATTTCCGTAAGCCAATGATCGTGATGACTCCAAAGAGTCTGTTGCGTGCTGCGGAATGTGTGTCGAGCGAGGCGGATTTTACATCCGGCCATTTCGAGGAGATTTTACCCGGACCTTTGCTTGGGTCTGCGGAAAAAGTGAGCCGTGTTATTCTCTGCTCAGGCAAGGTGTATTACGACCTACTGAAGCATCGAGATTCAAATAAGCTCTCTGATGTTGCCCTCGTTCGAATTGAGCAAATCTACCCTTTGCACGAGAAGAAGCTCGCGCAGGTTTTAAAGAATTACAAAAAGGCGAAAACGTTTGTGTGGTGCCAGGAAGAGTCGGAGAATATGGGTGCATGGAGCCATCTGCGCGCACCTCTTTCAAAGATCATCGGCAGTCCCCTATTATACGCGGGACGTGACTCCAGCTCCAGTCCCGCAGTAGGCGCACTTTCGCTTCACAGAATTGAACAGCGCAAATTAGTGGAGGATGCTTTCTCACTAGTTTGATGCTAATTGCTCGAGTCCTTAACAGACGTGCGCAGAAGCAGACAGTACCTCATCTAAATTCACTCCTAAAAAGTCATGAGTCTCGAAGTCAAAATTCCTGCAGTTGGAGAATCCATAACAAGCGCCTTGTTGTCCACCTGGCACAAAGCCGATGGAGAGGCCGTCAGCAAGGGGGACACCTTGCTGACCATTGATACGGACAAAGTTTCGACAGACTTGGTCGCAGAAGATGCGGGGATTCTCAGCATCAAGGTGCCCGCAGGACAGGAAGTGGCGATAGGGCAGGTAGTGGCTGAGATAGTGGAGGGGGCTAAAGACGCTGCTGCTACCGTTGAGCCGAAGGCGGCAGCGAAGGTTGAAAAAGCTGAGAAAGCCGAAAAAGCCGTGCCGGTAAAGTCTGCGGCCCCTGCGGCAAGCGCGGCAACTGTTCCGCCGTCAGTAGTCGTTTCGCAGCCCGTGCCAAGCGGAGCATCATTGCGCGACGCCGTGGCCGTGGCCAACGACAGCCTCACGGTTTTGAATTCTGGTGCAGTGCCAGAACGCGCGGCATCTGAAGGTCGAATTACCCGCAAAAAGATGACCCCGCTGCGTCGAAAAATCGCGGCTCAATTAGTCATGGCCCAGCAACAGGCTGCGATCTTGACGACTTTCAACGAGTGCGATCTGAGTGCAGTGATGAAGTTGCGTTCCGAAATGCAGGATGCATTCACCAAGGAGCATGGCGTGAAGCTCGGGTTTATGAGCTTTTTCATCAAAGCTGTCGTGAGCGCTTTACAGGCGGTGCCTTCAATCAACGCTCAAATTGACGGCGATGACATTGTTCAGAATCACTATTACGACGTTGGTGTGGCCGTTGGAACTGAGCGCGGATTAATGGTTCCTGTGGTCCGCGACGCCGATCAGAAAGGGTTTGCTCGCCTCGAGAAGGATTTGGCTGAGTTTGCGGTGAAAGCCCGTGAGGGTAAGATTCAGTTCAGTGACCTACAAGGCGGAGTGTTCACGATCTCGAACGGCGGCATCTACGGTTCACTCTTGTCGACCCCGATTTTGAACCCTCCGCAGAGTGGAATTTTAGGAATGCACAAGATCCAAGAGCGTCCGGTTGTCGTGAATGGTCAGATTGTCATCAGGCCGATGATGTATCTCGCTTTGTCCTATGACCACAGAGTTGTGGATGGCAAAGAAGCCGTCACTTTCTTGGTCCGTGTGAAGGAGTGCTTGGAAAATCCGATCCGTCTGATGCTCGGGCTGTAGTTTTTCACTTTTGTTGGCCCGCAGATTGCTTTGTAAAGGTTTTGTTAGGAGGATTTGCTCTTGCGAATAAACGCGGTTCTGGACGCAGAACCACATTTTTCGTGTTTCTCTTGGCTAAGTTTTCGGAGTTGCCAGTGGGAACTCCAGATCTAAGAGTTGGCTGAGGGCGCAGGTTCTCGGCTTAGTTTCACTCCCCCCCTTAATTCCCCCAGAATATGCAAACAAGTCCCTCGAATTGTAGGAGGCATCTGTCCGCTTTAGGAATCGCGGCGACCATCGCGGCTTGCATGGTTTTTGCCTGTTTTGTGTGGGCGCGAAATATCCAAGAGGAACGACTGCATTCCGTCGCGCCGGAGTTCTGTGACGCGAAACTCCACGGAGTCGCCTTGATCCGTGAAGCCTTTTCAAGGCCTGACACTCTTGTGTTTTTAGGCAGTTCTGAGCTCATCCCAACCGTTCCCCTACGGGGCGTTGACTTCTTCTCACAGGCACCGACTGGCTTCGCGATGTTTCCGGTTGGAAAGGCGGGGACAACTGCACTGTCAGTTTTGCAAAAGCTCGGTGGGGCGGGGGACACTCTGCGTGGAAAGAAGGTGGTGCTTTCGCTTTCCCCGAGCTTCTTCCAGAACGAGCAAGTCGATGCAAAATATTTTGCGGGAAACTCTTCAAAGCTTCAGACCAAGGAGTTTTTATGGAACACTGGTTTCTCTGCGGATCTCCGCCAAACTGCGGCCCAGAATATTTTGCGGTACCCTCAGGCGTACGAAGGAGACTGGATTTTAGAGTTTACTCTCCGTCGTTTAGCGGATGCAAAACGGGCTGACCGTCTGATGCTCGCTTTGATCTCGCCTTTCGCATCACTCGATAGAGCAGTGTGCCGGCTTCAGGATCACATAGAGGCATCACTGGCACTTTTGAATGCCTCCGACGACGACCAAAGCGTGGATGCCGCTCCTTTACCAATCGCTAAGCGGAGTGTGGTCAATTGGGATGAACTGCTAAAAAAGGCCGAAGCTCAATCGAAAGCTTTGGCGGCGCGGACGGGAAGAAAGCCCTTTAAAGTAATTCGTGATAAGGGCACGGGTGACTCTCAGTTTCTGAGCAGGTTGAAAAATGCTGAGGAATGGAAGCACTTTGAGCTCGTGTTGAGGCTGATTCGGGAGGCGGGTGCTGAACCCCTGGTGATGTCGATGCCCCTTCATGTGGATGTCTTGGAGGCACAGGGAGTGTCAGCGGACGCGCGCTCCCACTTTGGCAAGCAACTCCGTGGCCTTACCCAAAAGTATCGTGTACCGCTGGTTTACTTTGAGAAACATGAGAATGATCCAGTGTTTTTCGTGGATCAGTTTGACCATATCGGATCAAAAGGCTGGTGGTATTACAATAAAGTCGTGGATGACTTTTACCACGACAGGCTCAGCCCTGGATCGGTGGCTTCGCTTTAAAAATTAAAGAGTTTCCCCAAAACGCTTGGAACTTAAGCGAACTGGGTCCAAGTTAATTTTCAAATGAAAGACAAGATTCTTGAAGTCCTTGCGTCAGTCGCAGAAACCGACGAGGTTCGTTCCAATCTAGATCTTGCCCTTTACGACCTCCAGATTTTGGATTCGATGAAGACCGTGGAGCTTATCGTTGCACTTGGTCGGGAGGTTGGCGTCGAGGTGTCGCCGGCAGAATTTGATCGTGAAGCCTGGGCCACGCCCGCCAAACTGGTGGCCGACGTCGAGCGTAGGCTCGCATCTTGATCTCCGCATCCTAATCGATATGGAGGAGTGGTTGGCCCAGCACCCAAGGACGCGTCAAGCCCTGCTGATCGTTTACTACCTAGCGCTCATCATAGCTCTGGTCTTCATGTACGGACGGGGCGACTTTTCAACGCCTCCGTTTGTCTACCAGGAATTTTGAGTGGGACTTTTAGGTTCGCGGAGATTCTCTGCGTCTTATTGCCCTGCGATTTGCCCTGAGCACTAGCCGAGCTCTATCCCCCAATGCTTCCGTTCGCAAACTTCACCTACTTCGGGATGCTGCTTTTCATCCTGCTTCCTGTCATCTTGGCCGGAGCGTTCGGATGGCTGAACAAATGGTGGACGGCGTGTGCGCTAGTGGTGCTCCTTATTCTTCAGGCATCGGACGACGTGCCTTTAAGGCCTGAATTTCAGGTGCGCGAGCTGTTTGTCATTCTCGGATACACGTTTTTTCAGGCGGCTGTCGCCTTTGGTCACTTGCGATGGCGCTCCAGGGGTGCATTTTATGGAGCTGCATTTCTATGCGTCCTTCCTCTGCTGGTGGCCAAGCTGATCCCATCCATCATCCCTCACACGGTTTTTGGTTTTCTAGGGATTTCATACGTCACCTTCAGGGCGCTGGACGTGATTTTCTGTGTGCACGATGGACTCATCAAAGAGCTTTCGCTTTTCAAGTACGCGGCATTTTTGCTGTTTGTGCCTGCGCTGTCCTCCGGCCCCATCGACCGGTATCGCCGTTTCGTGAAGGACTGGGATAAGACCCGTACACGCGATGAATTTTTCGATGACTTGGACGTTGGAGTTCAGCGGATCGCCCGCGGTTTTCTCTACAAGTTCATTTTTGCGGTACTGATAAAAACGTATCTCCTAGATACCGTCAGCTCTGGACGATCATTCCTAACCCTCTGGGAATACATGTACGCCTACACCGTGTTTCTCTTCTTTGACTTTGCGGGCTACAGCGCCTTTGCGATCGGTCTTGCCCGTATCCTCGGGATCCACCTGACAGAGAATTTCGACCGGCCGTTTCTGGCGCGAAATATTCGCGACTTTTGGAACCGATGGCACATCTCCCTTTCCTTCTGGTTTCGCGATCACGTTTACATGCGCTTTCTCTTGGCCGCCTCGAAGGGGAAATGGTTCTCGGGCAAACACACCGCCTCCTATTTGGGGCTGTTTCTAACCTTCGGCATCATGGGGCTCTGGCACGGCTTGTC
>JBILUQ010000386.1:0-3227 GCA_044370935.1 Chthoniobacteraceae bacterium | reverse complement strand
ACCGTGGTTGCCCGGGAGAAAGCGACCCGCCCGCCGGTGGCGTTCTCCTTAAATTGAAGGCGAAGCTAAGCATGTAGAAGTTTGTGACAAAGTCTTTCAGGACAGGGGTTCAACTCCCCTCGCCTCCACTATTTTTATTTTGAGGAACTTACAGCAAATATGAGACCTCAGTGCTACTCCCAGTAGTACATACTCCGCCACAGTCCCTCTTCATCCGAAAACGTCAAATCGAGGCATAATCCCGCCGATCTGAGACCTTTTTTGACGGCTGCGCCCAAAGTCAAGAGCCTGACTGATACCCAGTTTTTGCAAAAGCGCCGTAAACCGCTATCCCCGCGCTCGCACTTCAAAATAAGTACGAATTCGGAAAACGGCGCCCACATAACACTCCAGAGGGTGCGTATTTAACGAATTTAGGGGCATTGTGCCCTGCCCAGTGCTTGGCGCGGATTACCCCCCGGGTTAATCCCGTCGAATTCGACGGGATTCTGCCCACCCATGTTGGGCTTGAACAGATACCGCAAACCATCTGCTTTACTCCGCTTCTCCCGAATTTGGCCCTTTCGTGGAGTCATCGTACGGTTTCTTCCTATCTAATCGCGAGACCTTTACCCAATCGAAAAGCTTTGGGCTAAAATTAAACAAAGGCTTCCATCCTTCCAGCCTCATACTCAAGAGTAATTCTTGAACGGTATCGCCAACGCTTTTTGCCGAGTTTCCGCTTCCGATGCACGAATTTGATTCGAATCATGTGGCTATCTAATTTGGCGTATCACATGACTGGATTCCCACTGATTTTATCTGCTTCCATCCAACGGCGCAGCTGCGGTGGACCGCTCTGGGGTGTGCATGGATTGGGAGAACCAGGGCATGCGTTCTCAATGCAACCCAACGAATTCAATCCGCACTGCAGATCATCGCTTCATCCCGAAGACCGCGTAATGATTCAGGAACCACCAACCTCATGAAAACTGCCCCCGGCTACCGAGCTCTGGCGGTGAGCGGCCTGCTGCTTCTAGCCGGCACCATCATCCCCTATTTGATCTGGGGTTCCGCGCTCGAGGCCTCGTTCAGCGTCAACGGGGCCCGGGACTGGATGGCGAACTTTGGAACCGGCGCGGGGCTCGCTGGCGTTGGTTTATTGGTGGCGGATCTCGCATTGCCCATCCCAAGTACACTCGTGATGTCAGCACTCGGGCTCACGTTCGGCACCTTTGTGGGTGGACTCTACTCGGCCGCCGGCACTGCCCTCGGTGGTATCGTTGCGTACATGCTCAGCCGCTGGCTGGGTCGACCACTCGCGCTCCGTCTCGCCGGAGAGGATGGTCTGCGGGTGGGCGAAAGCCTTTTCGCCGAAAGCGGTCCTTGGCTTGTCGCGGGATCACGCTGCCTGCCGATCCTGCCCGAAGCGATCGCGTGCCTCGCCGGGATGAACCGGATGCCATTCCAGCCCTTCCTGCTCTCGCTGCTTTGTGGCAGCGTTCCGACAGGCTTTCTCTTCTCAGCGATCGGCGCTCTTGGGACACAAGAGCCTTCCTACGCGCTCGCACTAAGCGTGATCGTTCCGGTGGCGCTTTGGCTGGCCGCCCGTCGCCTGCTGCAGCGCTGATCCCCTTTTTGCCCCCCCGAGGTGAGACTTCCTCGGATACATTTTTTGAAGAGTTCTTGAAACTCGCAAAAAGGATCCGTGCGGCAGAGAGTCACGCTCGCGGAGTGGTGCGGTTGATTGTTTCACTGCGCCTAGCATTCAGCCGCGATCCGTCCGCCCTCTTTCCATGCCCAATCACAGTCTTCCCGTCTGGCAGCTGCAGCCTCAAATGATCAAAACCCTAACGGAGGGGAACCAGCTTGTGCTTGTTGCCGCCACGGGCTCGGGCAAGACCACACAGGTGCCCCAAATGCTGCTCGAGGCTGGGGTGGCCGGCAGCAATCGCATTGTCATCATGCAGCCCCGCAGGGTTGCAGCGCGAACCGTAGCGAGCCGTGTTGCATCGGAGCGCGGGTGCCGGCTTGGGGACGAGGTGGGCTATCAGGTGCGCTTTGAGGAGCAGCTATCGGAGTCTTCGCGCCTCTGCTTTGTGACAGAGGGGATCTTTTTGAGGTGGCTGCAGAACAACGGCGAATTAGACGGGGTGGGCGTCGTCGTATTTGATGAATTTCACGAAAGGAACCTGCTTAGCGACGTGGCACTCGCTCTCGTCAAGAGGCTGCAACAGGGTAGTCGGCCCGATTTGAAAATCGTCGTGATGTCGGCGACCTTGGATGCCCAACCAGTCGCCCGCTTTCTTTCGTCCGACAGTGAAGTCCCCGCTCCAATTTTGGTTTCCGAAGGGCGCGCGTTCCCGGTGTCGATTCGTTGGGCGGGGAGCGGCGACCAGCGCCCCGCGGCGGAGCGGGCAGCAGAAGCGGTTGAGCGTATCGTGCTTGAGAGCGATGGAGGGGATGTGTTGGTTTTCATGCCAGGCGCAGGTGAGATCCAAGCCACCTTAAATGCCCTTCGCTCGCGGCGTTTGGGGGACAACTGCCTGCTCCTTGCGTTGCATGGGAATCTTTCGCCTGAAGAACAGGACCGGCCGTTTGCCAAAGCCGCCCGCCGAAAAATCATTGTTTCGACCAACGTCGCCGAGACCAGCGTGACCATTGACGGCGTCTGTCATGTTGTCGACGCGGGACTGGCCCGGATCGCTCGCTACGATTCCGAGCGAGGCGTGCAGACCTTGGCATGCGAAGAAATCAGCCGCGCCAGCGCCGATCAGCGGGCGGGCCGGGCCGGGCGTACCGCTCCAGGCACCTGCTGGCGCCTTTGGACCGAAGGCAACCATCTACTGCGTGAGTATAAAAACACGCCGGAAATTCAGCGCGCGGATCTCTCTGAGACGGTGTTGCTGCTTCATTCGCTAGGGGTGCGACAGGCGGTAGGATTTGACTGGCTTGACCGGCCTGAGCCCGAGTCGGTCGAGCGGGCTGAATCATTGTTAACCCTGCTCGGAGCACTAAACGACGGCATGCTCACCCCGGTTGGGCGGACGATGCTACGTCTGCCGATGCACCCGCGCTACGCGCGCATGTTGGTGGAGGCCGCGCGGCTGGGTTGCGTTCCGGCCGCCGCGCAATGCGCGGCGTTGGTGAGCGGGCGCGATCTACTGCTGAGGCAAGGCCGCGAGGAAACTCAAGGGCCACCGGCGCGCGAGCGTTTTGAGGAAGACACTCAGAGCGACTTTCACACG
>JBILUQ010000385.1:0-3248 GCA_044370935.1 Chthoniobacteraceae bacterium | reverse complement strand
TGGAGGTGCGAATACTTTGAAGGTGGCACCGGGAACTGAGCGGCTTTGTATTGTGCGGGCCTGAAGTTTTTAGCCGGCACCGAGGGTGCGCACGCAGCTTTTATGGAAAATAAACCAAGTGACATGGAAAACCGCCCAAGGATTCTGAGAGCTGGACGTGAACGCCGTCGAAGGTTGCACGCCCGCGGCGCCCGTTTGCGAGCGACCGGGCGCGTCCGCGTTTCTCGGCGTGATCCAATTCACAGGCGGCGTCTGGAGATCATGCCGATCTGAACGCATGGGTTGGATTCCGTCCCGGCGATTCACTGCCATTTGGAATGGCAGTGGAGTGGCGGGGGCGCGCGAGGTGCGGCTGATTGCAAAGGGACGCCAGGCCTTGTGAGGAAAGTCGTCGCCGCTAAAAACCTAAAACTGGCCCCTTCAAAATCTGGCTGGGCGAAGGCCGCTTTGCGGGAAATTCACTGCCATTTACTGCCATTTAAAACCCGAAAAACGGTTAAAAATGGCAAAAAATGGCTCTTTTTGAGCACTTGAAGGAGGGGCGGAAACCGTGCTTTTCTACTGCGTAAACCGCTCCGTTTGAGCGGCTTTAAGGTGGTGCGCGATACAGGGTTCGAACCTGTGACCCCTACCGTGTCAAGGTAATGCTCTACCGCTGAGCTAACCGCGCTTTTTAACCACTTTAAGCGTCTAACTAAAACGAATGTGCCGGCCGGCTTTCCTTTGCTCAAGTAAAAAAGTCGGATTGCAGAAATCTATCTAAAATCCTTTAACTCTCGCTGATGGGAAACAACCCGAGTCTAAAGCCGCCGCGGCTGGATTCGCTTGTTTTCTCGGACACTGTCCGGTGGGTAGATGATTATTTCTTCGCCCTCCGCTAGGCCGCTCAGAATTTCCGCGACTTCGCCGTTGTGGTGTCCGACTTCTACGATCGCGCTACGGGCGATCCCGTGATCATTCCTGAATACCGCCCATGCTGAGCCCTTTCGAAAAAGAGAGCCCGCAGGAATCGTTAGGGCTTTGGGGGTTTGCCACAGTTCAATCCGCCCTTCGACTCGGAACCTATCACCGATGAATCGTTGGTCTGCGGTTGGGGGATTAAAATCAACCAGCACTCGGACTCTTTGCTCTTCGACCCCCAGCGCAGACGTCTTGGTGAACGCAGCTGGCTCCACGCGTCGAACGGATCCCTTGAGCGCGGTTGACCCGCCCCAACGTTCAAGCTCCACCGGAGCGCCCTCGCGTATCATCACTGCATCCGCGGAGAGGAGCTCGATTTCCACCTCCAGATCCTCGGGGTTTCCGATTTCCAACAATGGTGTGCCGGGAAGGATCGCTCGTGCATTCTCCTCGAAAACCGTGAGAACTACTCCATTGACTGGAGCGGTTAGTTCGAGCGCGGCACCACCTTTCGTTTCTTCACGAAGCATCACCCGGGCCTGCTCAAGTTCAAACCGCGCAACATCACGCCCGAACTCAGCGCTGCGAAGCTCGCGTATGCGAATCGCCGCGGTTAGGTCAGCCGAATCCTTTTCTTTCGCAGAAATTGCACCTGAGGCGGACAACGCGCTGGAACGGGACTGGTCGCGTTTGGCTAGCTCAGCTGCTGATTCTGCCCGTTGTAGCTCAGCCTCGCGCTGCAGCAATGCCGCCTCCGCTGCCTTGATCCGTGCCGCTGATTGTCCGAAGTCTCGTGGGGTTAGGAGGGTTGAGGGTTCGGGCTCGACGATGGCGACCTTGGTGAGTCCGGCCAGAACCTTGTCGCCCGGACGAAGGGGTGTGCGTTGCAGCAGTCCCCCTACTTGGGAGGAGACTACATATCGGTTGCGTATCCGCGTTTTGCCTTCCTCTAGAATCGTGGTCCGCATGGAGGAATACCTTGCGGTGGTAATCTCCACGAGAACGGGTTGAGGGCGCAGCCCCATAAATACGCCTGCTGCGAGTGCAGTGATACCTAATCCAGCGAGAATTTTGTGTTTTGCTGGAGTCATATCGGTCCGACAGTCTGCCGGTTTGCATTGATGACTGTCGCGAAAAGACTGCAGCTAAGGATTTAGGTCCTGCGCGGCCCCGGGCGGCACTGACTCCGTCGCATCCATGCCCCACCTTGGGCGGTGCTGCAATTCGTAGCTGTTTCCGATCACTTGCCGAACTCGGCTTGCTGTGAGGAATTTTTCGGTCTGATAGTCGAGGTTCCCATCCGGACCGATCAGCGCGATGGCAGACTTGCCTTGAAGATTGTAGGCACGGCACACATCAATGCCATTTGGCAGCACAATCACAGGCATGTTGGTTTGGACTAAATCAGGGCCTGACTCTTTGAATGCCGCAAAAATCAGGACATTTCTGGTGGCTAATCTGTCGAAACCGAGCGCGAGTTCTTTCACCTGCGAGCGGAAACCGCTTGCAGACGGAGACTGAGCCAGCAGCAGGATGATCGGGCGGCCGCGTAATGATTTTAATGAGGCATTACCGTTGAGAAGAGTTCCGACCGCAAAGTCAGGTGCCTGACGAACAACTTCGGCGGAGGCAATCGCACAAAGTGCCAAGCAAACTGCTCCAGTCAATGTGTGGTGTGATTTCATAGGAGACTTTCCCTTGGTCTGTCCGCCCTTTTAGTAAAATGATAGCTGCTAGACTTTCATGATATCGGCTTCTTTGGCGATTGTGGCGTCATCCACCTTTTTCACGAATGCATCTGTAAGCTTTTGGATTTCTTTTTCGTAACTCTCCGCGGCGTCCTCCGCGACGCCGCCATCTTTGCTGGCTTTTTTAATCGCATCCATCGCATCGCGGCGAGCTGAACGGATCCGGACTCTTGCCTCTTCTGCCATTTGCTTCACACCTTTCACTAAGTCACGCCTGCGCTCCTCAGTGAGAGGCGGGATGGGCATGCGGATGAGCTTGCCATCTGTCACTGGGTTGATTCCAACCTTGGATTCCTTGATGGCTTTTTCGATGTCCTTGGTAGTGGATGCATCGAACGGCTGGATGACAATGAGACGCGGTTCGGGCGTTGTGATCATCGCCAGTTGTTTGAGCTTCATCGAAGCACCGTACGCCTCAACGTCCAGATTTTCGACGATGGCAGGCGAAGCTTTCCCTGTGCGAACAGCGGCGAATTCGTGAGTGATGTACTCGAAGCCCTTTTCCATCGCGGCTTCGGCTTCCATTAAAATTTCATCGGGATCCATGATTTCTGTGAATTGATAATGTATGGTTGAACTCTCCGTTACCTGCTTATTCGG
>JBILUQ010000384.1:0-3251 GCA_044370935.1 Chthoniobacteraceae bacterium | reverse complement strand
GATCGAAACAAACTACCCCGGACTCCGTGATACGGCCGAGAACCGCGCAAACTTCGCAAACGCCTTCGTGGAAACCACCCGCACCTTCCTATCCGAGCACCTCAAGCTTCCGTTGAACAAACCCATTCCCCCGAGAGAATAAGCGCACGAGAAGGCGGAATGTCCACTAAGCCACAGAGCGCAATGATTTCATTACGCGGAAAGCATCAAGCTATAAAAGCAATCCGCGCGCGATCGGGACTGACAACCGCGTCAGATTTGGTATCCTTTCCTTCCGATCATGCCCCAGAAGTCCGCTGTCAAAGATGCCCTCCCTGGGGCTCGGTTCGCCTCCGTTCAGAAATTCGGCCTTTGTCTGACTAGACTTGGCGCGTGTTTGTCGCTCGCCGCCGAGGGTATGCAAACCGCTTTACTCGCCTCACCGGCTGACGCCCCATCAGCGCAAGTCGCGGCCAACAACCTCGCCCGCCCTGAAGAACTTCTCGACTCAATCGCGCGTCTGCTAAAGCCGGATTGGGCGGGACAGTTCCGTCCACTCCCTGCAAACACACCTGGATCACGCGCACAGATCGCCTTCGCGATCGGCAGCGTTCTGGCGGAGGGCCATCTTGCAGTGCATGCGGAGGATTCCCAACACTCACGAAACATCGGTAAAGACCTGCTCCTGCTCTCAAAGCCCGTGGGAGCCCACTCTGAAATGATTGAACACAGCAGGAGCCTTTCGGATTACGCTGAGAGGCGTAATTGGGAATTGCTCAGGCAGGAGCTCGAATCGGTTTCAAGCGATCTGGCCAAGGCGCTTGCAAAAAACGGGGACTCGGAGCTCGCCGGTATCATACAGCTCGGTAAATGGGTGCGCATCCTGGAGATCGCCTCAATGATCTTGCACGTCAACTACTCGGAATCCGCCGCCCAGATCCTCCAACAGCCCACATGGCCACTGGGCTTCTCCGCCGCCCATTTGAATGCGATCGCGACCATCGATCAAGACCCCGCAATCTCAGGGGTCCAGCCGCGCCTTCACCAGATCCAAAAGCTACTTCAGGAGCAGTCCACTAGCGCTCCAACCGATCTTCAAATCCACGCGCTCTCCGAAACCGCGCATGCCGCTTTGCTCGATATCCTATCTAAACGCAACTAACCCGAGATGCGTGTTTTCCTAATCGCCTGAAACTTCATATAATCCAGCCATGCCCTTCGAATCCTCTTCCACCGCGGAAAAAGTCGGCGCGCCACGCGTGACCCAGTTTTCAATATTTTTGGCCAATAAAGTCGGCGCCTTGATGGAGGTTGTTACCATTCTGAACAATCACAACGTCCACGTGGTCGCCATCAGCGTTCAAGACTCTGCCGACACAGCAATCGTGCGTATTGTCGTCAGCGATCCAGAAAGCGTTCAGGATATCTTCGCGGAACACGAAATCCCGCACGCTGTTTGCGACCTCGTCGTGGTTGAACTAAAAGAGGGCCCCACGGAATTAGGCAAGCTGCTGGCAGCGCTACTCGCCGCGGATATCAATATTTTTGGATCCTACGCTCTCCTCACCCGCCCACGCGGAAGAACCGCCCTCGCACTGCACGTCGAGGACAACGAATGCGCGATCTCTGTGCTGAACCAACACGGATTCCAAATCCTCGGACAATCGGATATTTCCCGATAACGAGCCGCACTAAGCGGCAACCGCAATCACTGCCAGAAAGACCGCGCTTTTTTGCCTCGCGGCTTCATCTGGCAAAGCGAGCACCATCCACCCCACCTGTCATGACTACCCCAACTCGAAAGCTCGGTTTCGCAACGCGGCAACTCCATTCGGGCTACTCGCCGGACCCCACAACTGGCAGCCGCGCGGTGCCGCTTTACCAGACCACGAGCTACCAGTTCAAGAGCACCGCACACGCCGCGAATCTTTTCGCCCTCAAAGAGCTTGGGAACATCTACACGCGCCTCATGAATCCGACAACCGATGTGCTCGAGCAGCGCATCGCGGACCTCGAGGGCGGAGTCGGCGCGCTCGCTGCCAGCAGCGGTCACGCGGCGCAGGCGCAGGCGATCTTCACCCTCTGCAACGCGGGCGATCACATTGTGACCAGCAGCCGTCTTTACGGCGGAACCTACAGCCAGTTCAAGTACACCCTCCCCAAGCTCGGCATCTCTGTATCCTTCGTCGACCCGACGGATCCCGCGAATTTTGAAAAGGCAATCCAGCCGAACACCAAGATTATCTACGGCGAGACTTTGGGTAATCCCGATATCAGCGTGTTCCCGTTCGAGGAGGTCGCGACGATCGCAAAAAAGCACAACATCGTGCTGATGATCGACAACACCTTCGCCACTCCATACTTGTTCCGCCCGTTTGAATGGGGAGCGCATGTGATCACGCACAGCACGACTAAGTTCATCGCAGGCCACGGCACAAGCATCGGAGGTATGATTGTTGATGGGGGAAACTTTGACTTCACGAGTGGAAAATTCGCGAACTTCACCGAGCCTGATCCAAGCTACCACGGCCTCGTCTACTCAACCCTCACCGGTGTGGGGCTTCCCCCTTTTATCATCAAAGCACGAGTGCATGTTCTGCGCGACATCGGAGCCTGCCAGTCACCGTTCAACAGCTGGCAGACCATTCAGGGCGTCGAAACCCTGAGCCTGCGGATGGACCGCCATGTACAAAACGCGCAGGCAGTCGCCGAATATCTCGAAAGCCACCCAAAGGTCAATTGGGTGAAATATCCCGGGCTGAAAAGCCACCCGGATCATGAACGAGCAAAGCGCTACTTGCCGAAGGGCGCGGGCGCAATTTTGGGATTCGGTATTAAGGGCGGTGCCGAAGCGGGGCAAAAGTTTATTGAACGCCTACAGCTTTTCAGTCATCTCGCAAACGTTGGGGACGCCAAGTCGCTTGCTATTCACCCAGCAACCACCACCCACAGCCAGCTCTCGCCCGAACAACAGGTCACCGCCGGAGTCAGTCCGGACTTTGTACGACTCAGCGTCGGGATTGAGGACTTGGAAGATATTATCTGGGACTTGAATCAGGCCTTGGAATAGCCGGCTATTCATCGCGCTGACATTCAGCGCTGCAGGCCTGGCACGACGCACAAAACGACTCCGAGAAACGCGCCGTCTCTCAAACGCCCAACTCATGCCTGTTCGAATCCCTAGAACTCTACCGGCGCGAAGCATTCTCGAAAACGAGAACATCTTCGTCATGAGCGAGGATGTTGCCGCGGGTCAGGATATACGCCCACTT
>JBILUQ010000458.1:0-2869 GCA_044370935.1 Chthoniobacteraceae bacterium | reverse complement strand
AAGCCCAGGCCGTCCAGCGACTTCTGGTCGAGGTTCAGGTTCTCCAGGCCCCAGCGCATCTGCTCACCGCTCAGCACTTTGCCTTTGCCATATTTGTTCTGTGCGACACGCATCGCCTCGACCATCAGCACGGTGGCCGCGATACCCCGCATGTACATCACATTGCCGACGCGATCCAGCTCTTTCAGATTGCCTTTGCCAGTGGCATAGAGCTTGTTGCGGATTTCATCGAGCACAGGAAAGTTGCCTGGCGTAGTGAAGCTCATTGCCGAGTAGCCTTTGGCGGCATCACCGGCAGGTTCGGTGTCTTCTTCCGAGCCAGCCCACCAGACGCCAAGGATTTTCTCGCGCGGGAAGCCGTTGCGCTGGGCAGTTTTGAGCCCGACTGCACTCATTACGCCGAAGGTCCACATGATCACGTAATCGGGATTCGCCTGACGGATCTGCAGCCACTGCGATTGCTGTTCATTGCCCGGCGGCGCAACCGGGATCTTGATGAGCTCAAAGCCCCATTTCGCTGCTTCTGCTTCGAGCACCGGCAGAGGCTCCTTGCCATAAGCCGAATCGTGATACAGATGAACGATCTTTTTGCCTTTGAGTTTGTCCATGCCGCCGGACTTCTCGCCGAGATAAACAATCATCGCGCCCGCCTGATTCCAGTAAGTGCTCAGCAGCGGGAACACGTACGGGAAGACCTTGCCGTTGGCAGCATCCGATCGGCCATAGCCCAGCGTGGTCATTGGGATCTTGTCTTTGGCGACACGATCCAGAATGCCGTACGCAATACCGGTCGATAGCGGCTCCACGATGGAGGCACCGCCATTCTTGCTCTTCAAGCGCTCGTAGCATTCCACGCCGCGTGAGGGGTTGTACTCGGTCTCGCATTCTTCCCAAGTGAGCTTCACGCCGTTGACGCCGCCACTCATGTTCACCAGATTCATGTAGTCGATCATGCCGCCAAAGAACGAGGTACCGTTCGAGCCATAAGGGCCGACGCGGTAGGACAGCAGTGGAACAAATTGTTCGGTGGCCATTGCCATGCTCGTGGTGGCCGCCAGCACGGCGCTGAGCAGCAAGGATTTGACGAACTTCATTTTTGCCTCCTTCGTTGTCATTCGTTAGGAATCAGTGAGTGTCAGTTATGTTCATCATGTCTGATCGGGGATGCTGGCTGGATATTCCCTAGTGCGGGAATGGCCAGAGCCGGAGTTTTTCCTTGGCGATTTGCCAGAGTCGAGCGAGCCCGTGCGGTTCGACGATCAGGAAGAAAATGATCAGTGCACCAAATACCATCAATTCAAGATTCGAGGCGACCGCAGTGGAAATGCTTGCTGCGTGCGCGAGGGTGTTCAGCAGTACCGGCAGCAGCACGATAAAGGCGGCGCCGAGGAAGGAGCCCATCACTGAGCCCAGTCCGCCGATGATTACCATGAACAGAATGCGGAAAGACAGATCAAGGCTATAGGCCTCAGGCTCCACGGTACCCAGATACGCGTACGCATACAGCGCGCCCGCCACACCACAGTAGAAAGAGCTGACCGCGAAGGCCAGCAGCTTGGCCCGCATCAGGCGGATGCCGATCACTTCAGCGGCGACGTCCATGTCACGCACCGCCATCCAGCAGCGACCCATATTCGATCGCACCATGTTCTTGGCCAGCAGCGCCAGCACCGCGACGATGGAAAGCACCAGCAGGTATTTGGATACGGGTGTATCGAAATCGACGCCGAGAATCTGCATTTTTTGTGCAGTGATCACGCCGGACGAACTGTAGTTGGTGAACCAGCGCACCTTGGTCAACGCCCAGACCACAAAAAACTGCGTCGCCAGCGTTGAAGCGGCCAGATAGAAACCCCGCACCCGCAGCGAGGGCAGCCCGAACACAATGCCAACGGCGGCGGCGCACAGCCCACCCAGTATGAATGCCGCCAGCAGCGGTATGCCCGGTACACGCAGCACAAAGTTGTAGGCACTGAATGCACCAACCGCCATGAAGGCCGCCGAGCCGAGCGACAGCTGGCCGGCATAGCCGGTAAGGATGTTCAGACCCAGCGCTGCGAGTGAGAAGATCAGAAAGGGAATCAGGATCGCTGAGAAGAAGTACGGTGTTGCGACGAGTGGTATGGCGACGAACGCCAGACCAATCAGCAACAGGATGCCGATGCGATCCTGACGGATCGGGAAGATTTGCCCGTCGGTTTCATAGCTCGACTTGAATTGACCGGCCTCACGGTAAAACATGGGTCAGATCCTCCGAATGATCTTTTCGCCGAACAGACCTTCCGGCCTGACCAGCAGGAACAGCAGTGCCAGCACATAAGGGAACCAGCCCTCGATGCCGCCGCCGACGAAGGGTCCGAGATAGACCTCGGCCAGTTTTTCCGACGCGCCGATGATCAGTCCGCCGATGATCGCGCCCGGCACCGAGGTAAAGCCCCCCAGGATCAGCACCGGCAGCGCCTTGAGCGCGACAAAGGTCAGCGAGAACTGTACCCCATTGCGCGAGCCCCACAAGAGGCCGGCCACCAGCGCGACGAAACCGGCCACGCCCCAGACAATGCCCCAGATCTGTTGCAGCGGGATGCCGACCGCCAGCGCCGCCTGGTGATCGTCAGCTACCGCGCGCAAAGCGCGTCCCACCTTGGTACGAGAGAAGAACAGCGCCAGACCACCAACCAGCAATGCACAGATCGCCGCCGCGATCATGTCGAATTTCGAGACGATGATGTTGAAGCTTTGCAGCAGGCTTTCCATCGGTACGTCTTCAATGCCAAGATCGAGCCGCTTTACCTCGGCGCCCCACATCAGCTGCGCCATGCCCTCAATGAAAAAAGTCAGGCCGATGGTGGCCATGAACAGTGAGATCTCC
>JBILUQ010000111.1:0-11866 GCA_044370935.1 Chthoniobacteraceae bacterium | reverse complement strand
CCCGCGTCTAGGGGCGGAATGGAGGGCCTGTATGCGGCTTGCTTTGCATTCCGGATGATGTGCTTATGCGCTAAATGCGGTCGGATTTCCAGCACGGCTTCTGGTTTGTTGAAGTGGGCCTTGGCGTACCCCCCTTCGGCTCGGGGGCAGGTTCCCAAACAGATTGTATCCCGCCGGGTTTTGGCGAAAGTCACCGCATGGAGGAATCGGACGAGTCTCAGGGTGCCCGGCGGTTGGTTCTGATGCGCAGGCGTGCGCTTGCATTGCTCTGCCTCGCTGCAGTGTTGCTTGTGTGCGCTCGGGTTGGTTCAGCTTCGTATCCGGGGTTGGAATGGCTCGCTGCGTTTTCCGAAGCAGCGTTGGTGGGCGGCCTGGCGGATTGGTTTGCCGTGGTGGCCCTGTTCCGGCATCCCCTCGGCGTGCCGATTCCGCATACGGCCATTCTCAGGACCCGTCAGCGCGAGATCTCGCGCACGCTCGGGCGGTTTATTTCGGAGAATTTCCTAACCAAGGAAGTCGTGGAGGCGCAGCTGGAGCGCACGGATTTGGTGGCGCTTGCATGCCGCTGGGGACGCGGGGAAAGCGCGGCTCTTTCCGGGTACATTCTTTCGCTTTTGCCAAAACTGCTCGCCGCTCTCAACGACGCGGAGGTGTCGGTTTTTTTGCAAAGACAGGTTGAGCGGCAGATTCGCGCGATCCCGCTCGCGCCGCTGGCGGGCAAGCTGCTTGGGTTGCTCACGGCGGGCGGGCGGCATGAGGCGGTTTTGGACGAAGTCTTACGCATGATTGCAGCGCTGCTTGCCGAACACCGCGTCGCGATCGAGGAGGGCGTGAAGGCTGAGCTGCCAGTCAAATGGTTCATGGAGCTCTTTGATTTGGATAAAAGCATCGCAGACAAAGTGATTCAGAAAATCTACGGTTTCTTGCGTGGCATTGAGTCAGACCGCTCGCATCCCGTGCGCGTGCGCTTCACGGGGCGGGTGCGGCAGTTGGTGGAAGAGTTGCAGCAGTCCCCGGGCTATCTGGAAAAAGGCGAGCAGTTGAAGGACGAGTTGCTCGCCAACAAGATGCTGATCGCATACTCGCAAACCCTATGGACCGAGCTGCGCGCCCACCTCTCGGAGCGCCTCGCCGAGCAGGATCCCGAATGGCGTGCGCGGTTGCAGCGGGTGATCTTGGATCTGTTGACGGCGGTTGAGTCCGATCAGGCGCTTTCTGCGCGGCTCAACGATTGGATGCGTGAGCTTGCCTCCGGGTTGGTGGACGCGCACCGTGGCAGGATCGGTACGTTGATCGAATCCACCGTGAATGGATGGGACGCCGAAAGCATGAGTTCGAAAATCGAGCGGGAGGTCGGAGCGGATTTGCAGTTCATCCGCATCAACGGGACATTGATCGGCGGAGCCGCCGGTCTGCTCCTCCATGCGATCACACTGTTGCTATCGCGGATTTTCTGAGGCTGATCCCAGGCGAGTACGGAAAAAATCCGCAACAAATTTTCCGGTCGAGGGTTGTCAAACCGACCACCGGTTTGTCTCCGTTCCCTTAGCCCATGAAAATCACCGCCCTTCTTCTGAGTTTTTCTGTTTTTATTTGCGGAATTGCGTCCGCCGCCCAGCCGCCGAATGTCATCCTGATCATCTCGGATGACCAGGGGTTCGGTGACTACGGATTCATGGGCAGCAAGGATGTGCGGACTCCAAACCTGGACCGCATGGCCTCGCAGAGCCGGCTTTACACTAGGGGTTATGTGATGCCGGTCTGCTCTCCCTCGCTTGCGTGCTTGCTGACCGGAAGACTGCCCCATGAGAACGGGATCACCGGCAACGATCTTGCCAAGTCCGATTCCGGTCCAAAACCCTCCGACCGTTCGCCTCTGGTGAACAAGCTTCTGAGTAACAAGGTTCTGCTTCCAAAGGTGCTTTCCGAGGCAGGGTATCTCACCTTCCAGACCGGCAAACTATGGAATGTGACTTACAAGGAGGTTGGGTTCACCGGAGGGATGACGGGGGCCACCGGGCGGCACGGGGGCGATGGACTCAAAATCGGGCGTGAGAGCATGCAGCCGATCTACGATTTCATCGAAGGCGCGCAGTCCCAGAAGAAGCCGTTCTTCGTTTGGTATGCCCCGATGATGCCGCACGAACCCCATAACCCGCCGGCACAGCTCCTCGCCAAGTATCAGGGTAAGGGATTCACTCCGGAGGCCGAGAAGTACTACGCAATGGTGGAGTGGTTTGATCAAAGCTGCGGCGAGCTGGATGCATACCTGACCCGGAACAACCTCGCTGAAAACACGGTGATTTTGTATCTAACCGATAACGGATGGGACGCGGCCAAGGGGAGGAAGGCGGATCGCTCCAAGCTTTCCCCCTACGAGTTGGGTGTGAGGACGCCGATGTTTGTGCGCTGGCCCGGCAAAGTCGCCCCCGTCCGGGACGAGGAAACGCTCGCGTCGATCATCGATTTTGTGCCCACGATCTTCAAGATTACCGGGGTGAACGCGGGGGGCGACCTGCCCGGGGTAAACTTGCTGGACAAGGAGGCGATGGCCGCCCGGAGGTCGGTATTTGTGGAGTCTTATCGGCATGATATCAATGACCTTGCGAATCCTGCGAAAAGTCTGGTTGCGCGTGTGGTGGTAAGCGGGTGGTGGAAGCTTTTGATGCCAAGCGGAATGCCCGTGGACCGTGGATTCGCAAGCTGCCCCGCGACTGTTGAGCTTTTCGACCTGAAGGCCGATCCCCTTGAGACGAAAAACTTGGCAGAGGAGCATCCTGATCAGGTGAAAAGGCTTGGAGAGATCCAGCGGACTGCCTGGAACGTACAGTAGGCTTCGGCGGTTTTTTCTGGGCTCCCCGGGGGGCCTCGCCGGGGGTACGGGGGTGAATTTAATTGCGTCTGCGCTTGCACGGGAGCGGATGTTTGCGACTCTAGAGGGCTACTCACGATGCGACGTTCCGCTGACTCCCTATCTTCACTACGCGGCTTTGTAAGGTCCATCGGATCGGTGCACGGCCAGAGGGCTCTTGAGTTGGAGGCCACGGCTGAGTGTTCGATTGGATCAGAGGGCGTCGTGAAGGGAGTGCTCAGGAAGTTTGACGCAAAGGTCCTCACGAAGACGGGGGACTACAGAGTGATTGCCGAGTGTTTTAAAAACACATGGGCTGTCCAGTGCAGCTGCGGGGCGGAACGCGGTTGTGAACACGTCGTTCTAGCCTGTTGCGTGTTAATCGGCGAATCCGTTTCGGAGGTGGCGGGAGTAACTCCGCAGCCCAAGAAGGCAAGTGCCGAGGGAACAGCGGGGTCGTCTGATTCCTCTGGAAAGTCGATTTACGAGGCAGGTGCCGAAGGGAAGGCTCAGAGTTTTGAGGAGCAGATCGCGCTGAAACTTGAGCGCCCGCTTCTGCAGGAGGAGCTCAGGTACGCGAGAAATGTAGAGGGGCTCTACCAGTCACACGCCCAGTCCAAGAGCCTCACGGCGGAGGCTCTGATGCGACTGCTGGGACCGAAGCAGCTGGGGCACTGGGAGCTGGTGGAGCTTTGGCCCGCGCCGCCCAAGAGCGCGTGGGAGGCTTGGCTTTACCTCGCCTGTTTCCTTCAGCGCAGGGGCTTTCCCGTCCCGAAATTTCTGGCGGAGATCACCAGTGCAAGCGAGCTGGACCAGATTCGCGGTGATTGGACCAAGCGCCAGTCGTTGCGGTGCTGGGACGAGAACTTGGATCGGATGCTCCAAGAACTCGAGAACGAGCATTACCGGGTCGAGGTTTCAATCCGGATGATGCTTTCCGCCCAGGGCGCCAAGCTGCAGCGCAAGTCTCCGCCGGGGGACATCTGGGAGGATCTCAATGAGAAGGATTTCTCTGATTTTCAGCACGCCTTCGGCGAGGGGCGTGTGGGTTGTTCGGCCGGTGAGCGTGCCTTGGCTGAAAGCTTCCTGGCGACTGGGACGATGCGCAACGAGGTGGGGTTTTCACGCGAGGAGTCCCGGGAGCGCTTGATCCGCATGCTGCTGAATCCCGCGATCAGCCATCACATCGTTTCAGTGGAGGAAATGCCCTTTTACAACGTGGAGGCTCCTTTGGTTTGGAAACTTTCCCGCGAGGAGGAGGCTGGGGTGGAGGGGGACTACTTGTTGGAGTTGGTGAAGGCGGATGGTTCCAAGCCCGAGAAGCCAATGCTCCACTGCGGGGGGACTTTAAATATTTATGTGACCTCTGGCACGGTTTATAAAACCCCGCCTCTGCTGCGAATGGATCCCGGCGAACCCCTGAGGATCCCACCGCTTGGCTTGCAGTCCGAGAGGGCCATCCGGCTTTTGTCGGGTCTGGGTCTCGCGCTTCCAAGCGAAATTGAAACGCGCATCGTGAGGGTCCAACCCTCGGTTTCGGTGCGTTGTTGGCTCGAAATCAAGGGGCTGGAGGAGCGCATTTGCCTCGGGATCTCGGCCAATATGGGCGAGTACGGGGAGAAGGCGTATACTGGACGCGGCTGGGAAAGCTTTGAATCACCCGCTGACGAGGAATCCGTGATTGTCACTACGGACACTCGTCTGATGCGCCGGATTCCTGGTCTTCTGACCAGCCTGGGAGTCAGGGACTACAGGGATTCATCGGATTGCTGGGTGCGAGTAATCGGCAAACGCTTCCCCGAGGAGTTTACTGCTTGGATTGAGGAAATGCCCCCAGAGATTAACCTTCTTTTGGAGGGCGACCTCGATAGTTTGCGCTCGGAGGCTGTGAAAGGCACGTTGCAGTTGAGCGTGGAGGAAAACACCCCCGATTGGTTCGATGTGCGCGTGGCGCTTTCCGTCAGCGACACACATCTCACCAGCGAAGAGATTCAGATGCTCATGGAGGCGCGTGGCAAATTTGTGCGCTTGAATGGCAAAGGATGGCGTCGCCTCGACTTTGAATTCGAGGGGGATGACGAGGAGATGCTCAACGATCTCGGAATCAACTCGATTGACCTCGATGGCCCTCCTCAGCGCTATCATGTGCTGCAGTTGGCGCATTCCAGCGCAAGCCGGCTCCTAGAGCGGGATGCGCGGGCAGCCGTCTTTAAGAGGGCGGGGGAATTGCAGGTGTCCGTGCAACCGGCCATCCCCAGCGTGGTGAACGCACAGATGCGCCCCTATCAGGTCGAGGGTTTTCACTTCCTGTGTTACCTCAGCACCAATCGTTTCGGCGGGATTTTGGCGGATGACATGGGGGTGGGTAAAACCCTCCAGACCCTCACCTGGATCCAGTGGTTGCGTGAACGGGAGGATTTTGATGGAAAATGCACGCTGGTGGTCTGTCCAAAGTCGGTGGTGCAGAACTGGGTGCGGGAGGCTGAGCGTTTTGTTCCGGGACTAAGAGCGACGGCATGGAAGGGCGGCGACCTGCCAAGCCTCAAAAAGTGCATCGGACAGGCGGACCTCGTTGTCGTGAACTATGCGCAGTTGCGAATCCTGGTGCATCTACTCACCGCCGTCTCCTGGCATGCGATTGTTTTGGACGAGGCCCAGTACATCAAGAATCCCGCGTCCCAGACCGCCGTGTCGGCGTGTTCGCTCGCGGGCAACTACCGGTTGGCTCTCAGCGGTACGCCGATCGAAAATCGGCTCATGGATTTGTGGAGCATCATGCAGTTTGCGATGCCCGGGCTTCTCGGGTTGCGCTCGCATTTCCAAAAATGCTTCGACTCGCGGACCGACGGATTTGCGCGGCAGCGTCTTTCTGCGCGGGTGCGGCCGTTCATCCTTCGCCGCAGCAAGGGCGAGGTGGCCAAGGATCTTCCCGAGCGCATCGAGGAGGATCTGTTGGTGGAAATGGAGGGGTCGCAGGAATTGTTGTACCGTGCGGAGCTCAAACGCGCCCGCCAGGCCATTCTCAAGATTGAAACAAGCAAGGAGCTCGATAAGCAGCGCTTCAACGTGCTCACTTCGCTTCTGCGGCTCCGGCAGATCTGCTGTCACCCTGGCTTGGTGAGCGAAGATCATGGGCATTCGGACAGCGCAAAACTTGATGCGCTCACCGACTTGCTCGAGCCTCTGATGGAGGAGGGGCACAAGGTCCTCGTGTTCTCCCAGTTTGTCGAAATGCTCGAGCGGGTCGAGCGCGAGGTGGACGCGCGGGGCTGGGACTCCTACATGCTCACCGGTGAAACCGAAAACCGCGGCGAGTTGGTGGACGAATTCCAGGCGCACGAGGGTTCCGCGGTGTTTTTAATTTCGCTCAGGGCGGGCGGAATGGGGTTGAACCTGACGGCGGCGTCCTACGTCGTGTTGTTTGATCCATGGTGGAACCCGGCCGTTGAAAATCAGGCGATCGACCGGACTCATCGTATCGGGCAAACACACCAGGTCATCGCGTACCGGCTGGTGGTCAAGAATTCGATCGAGGAAAAGATCCGGCATTTGCAGCGCACAAAAAGCGCGATGGCCAGTGATGTGCTGGGTGAAGAATCCTTTGCAAAAGCGCTGACTTTGAATGATTTTCAGTTTTTGCTAGAGGATTGAGCGATGGCCGCTCGTGGACACCTCAAACGGAAGGTTTTGCGGGGTTTGGCGCTGAGGTGGGCGCTGAACCAAGGGTTCAGGGTCGCCGCGACAGACGTGGCATTGCCCTCGCTAAAAACCCGGGCGGACGTGGCCGCCTGCAAGCCCGAGGCGCCAAAGCGCGTCAAGGGAACTGCGGTGCTGCGGGCCGGTCAGACTCTGCTGATTGAGTGCTTTCATGGCAGTCCGCGCACCGGTCAAGAGATCCCCCAAGAGGCCCTGCTTGCACGCCTCGCTGAACTCGAACTCCAAAAAGCAGCGCATGAGGATGCGATGCGCCGCTCTTTCCCCACCCTGCGCGAGGGGGAGACTCTCTTTCCTGAATTTGATGTCTATCGCTTCCAAGATGCGGGCTCTGCAGCCTACACGGCGGTGATGAAGGAAATTGACGTGTTATCGATGCAGGTCCATCACGGGACGAAGCTCGAGAAGCTTGCGCGGTGGCCCGCTGCGAATCTTCGCTACATTGCAGCGGAACCCGGGGTGATTCAGTGCAGTGAGCTGCCCGCCGGATGGGGGCTACTTGAAAGGCACGGAGCCGAGTTGAAGCCCGCTGTTAAGGCAGTGTGGCGTGATGCCACGGAAATTAATCGTTGGACTTTGATGATGCGCATTGCGATGCGGGCGACGCAGTCCGCCGCGGAATACGGCTCCTACATGATCTAGGCCCTCTTGAAAAAGCCCTTGAAAACAAATGCAACTGCGCACCTCCGATTTTGACTACCAGCTCCCCGAGGAGTTGATCGCCCACACGCCTTCTGGGCGCAGGGATGAGGCCCGCATGATGGTGCTGCACCGGGCCGAGCAGAGGGTCGAGCATAGGAGAGTCTCTGACTTTCCGAATTATTTGCGCACAGGCGACTTGGCTATTTTCAACAATACCCGGGTGATTCCGGCCCGCGTATTTAGTGATGACCGCAAGGTTGAGTTATTACTTTTGGAGCCTGTATCCGAATGCGCGTGGCGTTGTCTGGTGAAGCCGGGACGCAAGATGCGGGTGGGCGCGCGCATCTTGGTGGGCGGCACGCCCGGATCGGTCCGGGAGGTGCTCGAGGATGGGGACAGGATTGTGGAGTTTGAAAAGCCGATCGATCCCAACGAGGTCGGGTTGCTGCCTTTGCCCCCCTACATCAATCGCGAGGTTTCCGATCAAGATTTATCCCGGTACCAAACGGTGTACGCGAGCGAAGAGGGGTCGGTCGCGGCGCCCACGGCGGGACTGCATTTCACCCAGGAACTCTTGAAACAGATCCCTCACGAGTTCGTCACATTGCATGTTGGGGTCGGCACGTTCCGCCCGGTACAGGTGGAGGATCCCGCTGATCATTCGATGCATTCGGAGCGGTACATAGTGTCCGAGCGGACGGCGGCTTCGGTTGCGAAGGCGCAGCGCGTGATTGCCATTGGAACCACGAGCGTTCGGGTGCTGGAAGCCTCTGCTCAGGCAGGGCTGCCGCTGGCGGCCGGGCAGGGACGTACCAAATTGTTCATCAGGGAACCGTACGATTTCCGTGTCGTGGGCGGTTTGTTGACTAACTTTCACCTCCCCAAAAGCACTCTTCTGATGCTCGTCAGTGCATTCGCCGGACGCGACTTTGTTTTGGATTCCTACCGGGAAGCCATCCGCGAACGATACCGGTTCTTTTCCTACGGGGACTGCATGCTCATTGTCTGAGGCAGCCGTCTGGCAGCCGTCCGCGATTGCGAGTGTTGCTAGTGTTTTTCGACCTGAAGACTCTTGCTTTGGTGCGTCTTCCAAAATTGGGTAAACACGCTCTCGTCCACCATCTGGACGTAGTCGAAAATTAATTCCTTAACGCCATCCGCGAGTGCCTTTCGGTCGACCGGGCTGCTGGCGGTGTAGCGCAAAAGTGCATTCAGCTCGGCATTATCAAGCGGCTTTTTGGACTTCAATCGTTCTCCAAGATACTTCAGTGCCTCATGGATTTTTAAGCCGGCTTTGAAGGCGGTCTTTTCGGCGGGAGTCCCGTTCTTAAGCGGCTCGATGTTGGGCAGGGTTTCTTTGAATGCCAGTTCTTCGAATTCATGGAGCCCAGAGATGCCCATCACCTCGAATGCCTTCATCCAGGCAAACGCATAGTCCCGCCCTCCCTGACGGGCCTTCGCGGAGAGGCCGCTTAAATCTCCCGGGCAAAGTTCGCGGAGGGCGTTGGTTCGCTCGATCTTTTTTTCGCAGCCGGACATGGCCACGCTTAAGGCGAGGACTTGAGGGAGCCTGAAAATAGTTGGGCGCATGGTGCTTGTTGTTGGAAACTAAGCGGCTGAAGGAAAATAACAACGAGCTTTGTTCGAGGGAATCTTGTTGCTGAAGGTAACCAGTGTCGGCCGACAGGCCACTCATGCCTTTAGCCGCCATCACGGCTGCTGGCGGCACACCGAAGGGAGGAATATCCTGACCAAGTGCTTGTTTTGATCGGGGAAGGCCAGAGCCAGTGCGCTTCCATCCGGACTCCAGCAGATTTTATCGGGGATGCCTTCCATCAAGCTGTAGTACGCGACCTGCTTGTCAGTGCGAAGATCCCAGATCTTGAGGGTGTGGTCACTCGAGGTTGTGGCGATCAAGGGTAGTCTGGGATTCCACGCGACACACTTTACGGTTCCATCGTGCACGCGAAGCTCCCGTTCGATGGCAAGCGTGCTGCCGTTACGGATCCTCAACTTCATGTCTTCGCCGGCCTCCGCGATCTGGGTGCCATCGGGAGACGCGCACACGGCGTAGGCATCTGGAGTCGCGATCTCGGATAAGGGTTTGGTTTGGTTGACACTCCAAAGAACCATTATTTTTTGAGGGGTGGGATCGTTCTCATTCGAAGCGACCGTGGTGACAATCTCAACCACATGCTTGTTGCCAACCCACGCAGTGCTGGTTTTCGAAAAATCCTCACTGGCGAAACGTTCGCGGTCGACTTTGATGAAGTGCTGTTTGTTCAAGGTGGTAAAGAAATGCTGGCTGCTCCATACGGAATTTCCATCCGGACTCGGGCATTGGCTTTGAATACTTCCGCAGTTTCCAAATTGGTGAAATTGATTAAAAACGCCTTCTCTAGACTCGTAGATCGTGAGTCTGCGGGTTGTAGCATCATGCGATGCAAAAAAGCGCCCGTTGATGGAGGCTTCGAGTACTCCCTGTGGTACGGAGACTGACGCCGAATTCGGTGCAACATTTACGCCCTCCCCCATGCGCAGGTCGATTCCTTCCATTCGATAGCCACCGGCTCCCCGAATCACCCGAAACGCATGCCAAGGTCGGTCAAAAAAGGCGAAATTTGATCCTCCCATTCCCTCTTTGTGCCGTTCCGATTGAATGGACTTCACGTATGCTGGAGACCCTATCAGCCACACCTTCATCAGCGATCCGCTCGTGAGTGCCACGCGGGGCGAGTCCGGTCTACTTGTGAGAATCCAATCTTTGCTTGGCCGCTTATCCATGAAAACCATCTCAGAGCGGAGCAGTTCGCCGCTGCCTGCATCCCAGAATTGAATCGCTCCGTAACTTCCTGCCTGGGGCGATGCGGTTATGACCGTGTTCAATCCCGCATGGCAGGCAATGTCGGTTGCTCCCAAAGGAACGGCTGTCAATTGCGTTACGCGAGCGGCTTGAGAATCGAAGCGCATCCATCCTAAGGAAGTGGTTGCGAAATACCCCGCACCTCCAAGATCGGGAATCACCTTTCGCGTTGGTGTGAGAAGCGGCTTGGAAAAAGGAATCGCTTTCTGGACCGCTCCTGTCTCGGGATCGAGGTCCACAATCTGTTTGCTCGAGTACACCCGCACGGACTGGCCTTCATTGGGTGCAGTGGCTGTAAAATTCGCGAAGGTGGTCACGCCGGAACTGTATTTCCACTTAATGCGTTGGTTTTTTGCATCAATCAGGAGCACGCCGGCCTCATTTGGCGAGCTCAGGAGCAGGAAGCTATCCGTAGGATTAAATTGAATCTGGTATCGCCTTAAGAAAGTTGAGCTGAGGTTAAGAGGAACTTTGTATGAAGTCTCTCCCGAAAAAAGGTTTATGATTTCAAGTTGGCAGTTGGGCTGCCCTTCTGGCGCAATATTGCGGATCAGCGCGACGCTGGAGGCGTCGCGGGAAAATGCCAGCGTAGGCACGGACGACAGCGATGGAGGAAGGCCTTTGGGATCAATCTTGCCCAGCAGTGTGAATTTACCGGTGATCCAGTTCACGAGTTGGATCGAGCCATCGGATAGCAGGACGATCAATTCGGATTTTTTGTCGCGATAACTAAGCACCGATTTGAAGGTCGTCTGGTTTGGCGCTTCGATGGTGAGCTCCGCGCGGTTGAAGCGATTATTAAGATACTCCCAGGGCTGGGAGCGAAACTCTTGCTCCACATTGCTGAGCGCCTGCCGCATGGACTTGGGGTCCAATTCGCTTTCAGCGACGTAAGCGGAGGCCATCATCGCGTCCGCCATGGCGACTCGGGACGCTCGATGGGCCTCGACCGCGGCGCGTCCTTGTTCCCGTGCTGCGATGGCGCTGTGTTCAGCAAGGAGCGCGCTCTCCTCGGCGCGCAACGCTTGCGCTCGGGCATCCCTCTCGCTTTGCGCAAGCCGGACTGCCGAGGTCGACGCCCCAATAAACGAGAGCAGCAGCACCGCAGTGAGAGCGCGGTGTCTGCGGATGAGAAGTCCTAGATGGCGCGCCGCCCCCGCATTCTCGGCGCTAGTGGGGAAGCCGGCCTGGTACGCTTCAATGTCACGGATCAGGGCCGTCACTTGCGCGTAGCGGTTCGCGCGATCCCGATGCATCGCCTTCCTTACAATCGCTTCGAGAGCCGTGGGCACTTTGTGCTTTGTTGTAGCATGAAGGCCCGGCGCGGCCGGTTTTAAGGAGGGTGCCTCAAGCGGCAAGATTTCTCCGCTCCTGACCTTCTTAAGGATTTCTTCAAGCGACTTTCCTTGAATGGGGGAGCGCAGCGTCAGTATCGCGTAAAGGATCGCTCCGAGGGAATAGATGTCTGATCGCTCATCGAGCGGATCGGCGCAGGCCTGTTCCGGTGACATGTACTGTGGCGTCCCTTCAACGAGCCGCTGGCCGACCTCTGCGGAAACGCGGCCAAATTCCTCCCTGGCGTCGTGTCGCAATGCCTGGGCAAGTCCCCAGTCCATCACCAACACCTCTCCGTGTTCTCCGATCATGATGTTTTCGGGCTTCAGGTCCCTGTGCAGATAGCCGGCTGAATGGGCAAATTCGATGCCATGACATACCCTGCGAAAGATGTTCAGAAGGCGTTGGAGTGTAAAATCAAGCGTTGTTACTGCGTCCTTGGTGCGCAGACGTTTAAGCAC
>JBILUQ010000383.1:0-3286 GCA_044370935.1 Chthoniobacteraceae bacterium | reverse complement strand
AATCTCCTCTCCCACTTAATAGCAAACCCGCGCGAGATTCTAGTGCGGTCTTCAGGCAAGTGCAGATCGGCGGCCGTGGCGCGAAAAATCTCACGCTGCATCTCACGCGGGTTCCTCCTCTGCGTGTTCGCCGCATCCGGCTTTGCGTTCTGCTCGGGGCGCGCGCTGGCTGGTTCTCCTGAGCAGGACGCTGAATCCGCGCTGATGCCCTTCTTCGACGTGCTGGCCTCGCCTCCAGCCGGTCAGGCCCACGCGTTCCGCATCCAGGGCCGCGTCGAGTCGCTGGGTCCGATCTCCTTTGTCAAAGCGCAGGGCGCCTCGCCCGACGCTGCGCCCGACGCGGATTCACTCAAATCACTTCCCTCCTTCGAATTCGCGCTTCAAGCGCCGGATCGGCTCCGGTTGAGTGTGCCGGTGGGGGAAACCACCATTGTGAGTTGCCGCAACCAGCAGCAAATCTGGGCCTCGCCCGGCGCGCAGGTTCGGCCCCTGCTGGATGCGCTCAAGCTGGCCGGACCGCGCCCCAGCCCGAAGGAGCGGTCGGTGCTGCAGCCCATGCAAATCCCGTTTTCAGGAAAACACCTCGCGGTGCTGCCCATTCTTCTCGAGGTGCAAAGCCGCGGACAGATGCCCCTCGACGGCGTTTCGTCGCGGGTGCTTGACATCCGCGTTCAGCCGGAAATCGCGCGGATGCTGCCCGCCAACCTTAAGGCTTGGGCAATGCGGCTCTGGCTCAACGCCCAGGGCCGACCTGCGCGCATCGGGCTGCAGGGTCCCGAGGGTAATGCAGTCCTCAGGGTGGATCACATTCAGTTCGCCCCGCAGTTCTCCGAGTCGACGTGGGCGCCACCGGCGGATGCGATCACTTTGACCCCCGCAGAATTCGAGGACATCACGCACAGCCTCTCGAAGGCTGCCCGAAAATAGCCGCCCCTGAGTCCTTCCCGGTGCAAACTCAAAACCTGCGGAAGCCCGTGCTGGCGAGCCCAGCGTCCGATCTCAGGAATTAGCACGGTGAGGCCGGGGGACAGCCGGTTTGGCCTGAAACCCATTCCAGCACGGGCCGTCCATCGCGGAGGTGCTGTTGAAGAATCCCCTCGAACCGCTCGGCCGTGACGCTTCCGTACCAGATGCCCTCGGGATAAACCACCAGCCAAGGGCCGCCGGTGCAAACCCGCAGGCAGGCCGCTTTGGTGCGCATGGCCGGGACCGACTCGGCCTTGAGGCGCCGTTTCATCAGCTCCCAGAGTGCCTCCCCCTCGGCGGTAGCGCAGCATTCCGGACCGATGCATACAAACACGTGCCGCTGCGCCGAGGCAACGCCCGCTCTCGACAAGATGTCAGGGCCCGGCGTTTGAGAACTTTCTTGATCCATACGCACAAGATCGGAGAGTCCGGACTTTGAGACAAGCCTCGGAAGCCCTATGATCCACGGTTTCATGACCCCCCCTATCCTACTCGCACGCCTCGCGGTTGGTTTGGTCTTGCTGCTGGCTGCTTCCACGCGGATGCCGGCGGCGGACTGGCCGGAGTTTCTCGGCCCGACTCGCGACAACATTTCCCCAGAAAAAGGGCTGCGTCAGAATTTGTCGGCCGACGGGGTGCCGGTTGTGTGGAAGCGCGAGGTCGGCACCGGATACAGTGCCCCGAGCATCAAGGGGCAAACGCTTGTGCTGCACCACCGTTTGGGAGGCGAGGAGATCGTGGAGGCATGCGATGCAGCGACTGGAAAAACGATTTGGAAAAAGACGTATCCCACGCGGTTCATCGATCCGTTCGGATACAACAACGGGCCGCGGTGTTCGCCGCTATTGACGGATCGCTACTGCATCACATTCGGTGCGGAGGGGGTGCTGCTCTGTTTAAAGTTGATCGATGGCACGGAGGTCTGGCGGCGAAACACGGGTGCGGATTTTGAGGTCCCGGAGGCGTTCTTCGGGGTGGGCAGCAGTCCGGTGTTGGAAGGCGACAAGCTGATTCTCATCGTCGGCGGTCAGCCGAATTCCGCGGTGGTCGCTTTGGATGTTCACACCGGAAAAACGCTTTGGGAAAACGGGGGCGAAAAGACGTGGACTGGCGAGCCGATGCTTGGGTGGCCGGGCGAGCGGCTGATTCAGTGGAACACGGCTGATCCGGCTTTTCAAAAGCAAGCCAGCTATTGCACGCCGGTGATGGCGACCATCCATGGAAAGCGGCATGCGCTTTGCGTCACGCGGCAGGGGTTGCTTTCGCTCGATCCGGACACGGGGGCGCGGCACTTTGCGTATTGGTTTCGTGCACGGCAGGATTCATCGGTGAACGCGATGACTCCGGTGGTGCAGGAGGATTGCGTGCTCATTTCCTCGGCGTACTTCCGAAACGGGTCCGTGTTGCTGAGGGTCCGCCCCGATGGCAAATCGGTGGAGGAGGTCTGGCGCGGGCTGCAGTTGGAGATGCATTGGAGCCGGCCCGTACTGACCGATGGCAAGCTTTACGCCTTCAGCGGTCGAAATGAGCCCGACGCCCAGATGCGTTGCGTGGGCTGGGCGGATGGACGCCTTTACTGGGACCGCTTCGAGGGCTGGCCCAACGCTGGGCATTCCAAACTGAGGCCGGGTGAACAGCCGCCTGAGTTTTACGGGCGCGGGTCGTTTATCCTGGCGGATGGCAAGCTGGTGGCGCTTGGGGAGTGCGGCCGGCTGGGACTGTTTGAGGTGTCCACGGAGAAGCCTGTGGAGGTGGGGCATTGGCAGGTGCCGGGATTGCAGTACCCCTGCTGGGCAGGGCCAGTTCTAGCGCATCAACGACTCTACTTACGGGACGAAAGCTTGCTGATCTGCCTTGATTGGAGCGGCAAATAGCCTCGTTAGAGCGCTAGGTAGCCTTGATTGGGCCCGCAAACAACCTTGGTTGGCGCAACAAACAGCCGCGGCTTCGCGGTGTCTGGTCGTTTCCCCTTGGAGGCCTTGGGCGCCGTGGACCACGTGGGACACCAAGGGCGGGGTGCAGGGGGCCGATCAGCGGCGGAAAAAGGGGTTTGGAGGAGTAGTTTTTCGTAACATTTCCGATCAAACGGCGTTATCAAAAGCGGCGGCCGGTTTTTGACTCATACAGAGGCGACAACCGGCTCGCCGGCAAAACCAAAACAAACCAATCATGAAAACCCTGACTTCCCTCCTGAGCGTTCTCGCTCTCTCCGCATCAATCTCCCTCGCAGCAGACGAAGCCAAGCCCGAAAAACCGAAGGCTTCTCCCGAAGAAATGTTCAAAAAGCTCGATAAGGACGGCGACGGGAAACTTTCCATCG